>NZ_JBEXEV010000001.1:287504-290963 GCF_040606435.1 Micromonospora sp. NPDC005413 | reverse complement strand
GGGCACGGTGCCGTGCGTCGGCTTGCCATCGGCCGTGAACCGGTCGAACTCGGCACCCTGAGCGGTGACCTCGCGCGTGATGTCACCGGCGGCGTTCCGGTCGACCTTCGTGCCGTCGGCGTAGGTCCAGGTGCTGCTGCCGTCAGCGCCGTAGGTGATGTCCACGCTCTGCGCCGGCTGACCATCCGCCCCCGGCACCGTGCCATGCGTCGGCTTGCCATCAGCGGTGAACCGGTCGAACGACGCCCCATCAGACGTCACCTCGCGCGTGATGTCACCAGCAGCGTTGCGGTCAACCCTCGTGCCGTCGGCATACGACCACGTACTCGACCCATCACCGCCGTAGGTGATGTCCACCGCCTGCGCCGGCTGCCCATCCTGGCCGGGCACCGTGCCATGCGTCGGCCTGCCATCGGGCGTGAACCGGTCGAACGACGCCCCATCAGACGTCACCTCGCGCGTGATGTCACCAGCAGCGTTGCGGTCAACCCTCGTGCCGTCGGCATACGACCACGTACTCGACCCATCACCGCCATAAGCGATATCCACGCTCTGCGCCGGCTGCCCATCCGCCCCCGGCACCGTGCCATGCGTCGGCCTGCCATCAGCCGTGAACCGGTCGAACGACGCCCCATCAGACGTCACCTCACGGGTGAGGTCACCAGCGGCGTTCCGGTCAACCTTCGTGCCATCGGCATAGGTCCAGCTGCTACTGCCGTCACCGCCGTAAGCAATGTCCACCGCCTGCGCCGGCTGCCCATCCGCCCCCGGCACCCTGCCATGCGTCGGCCTGCCATCAACCGTGAACCGATCAAACGACGCCCCATCAGACGTCACCTCATGCGTGACGTCACCGGCGGCGTTGCGGTCAACCTTCGTGCCATCGGCATAGGTCCAGCTGCTACTGCCGTCACCGCCGTAAGCAATGTCCACCGCCTGCGCCGGCTGCCCATCCGCCCCCGGCACCCTGCCATGCGTCGGCCTGCCATCAACCGTGAACCGATCAAACGACGCCCCATCAGACGTCACCTCATGCGTGACGTCACCGGCGGCGTTGCGGTCAACCTTCGTGCCGTCAGCGTAGGTCCAGCTGCTACTGCCGTCACCGCCGTAAGCGATCGACACATCCTGCGCCGCCCCGCCGTCCCCGCCGGGCACCGTGCCATGCGTCGGCCTGCCATCGGGCGTGAACCGGTCGAACGAGGCCCCGTCAGATGTCGCCTCATGCGTGATGTCACCAGCGGCGTTGCGGTCAACCTTCGTGCCGTCGGCATACGACCACGTACTCGACCCATCACCGCCATAAGCGATATCCACGCTCTGCGCCGGCTGCCCATCCGCCCCCGGCACCGTGCCGTGCGTCGGCTTGCCATCAGGCGTGAACCGGTCGAACGACGCCCCATCAGACGTCACCTCACGGGTGAGGTCACCAGCGGCGTTCCGCTCAACCCTCGTGCCATCGGCATAGGTCCAGCTGCTACTGCCGTCACCGCCGTAAGCAATGTCCACCGCCTGCGCGGGCTGCCCATCCGCCCCCGGCACCCTGCCATGCGTCGGCTTGCCATCAGCGGTGAAACGGTCGAACGACGCCCCATCAGACGTCACCTCGCGCGTGAGGTCACCAGCAGCGTTGCGGTCAACCCTCGTGCCGTCGGCATACGACCACGTACTCGACCCATCACCGCCATAAGCGATATCCACGCTCTGCGCCGGCTGCCCATCCGCCCCCGGCACCGTGCCGTGCGTCGGCTTGCCATCAGGCGTGAACCGGTCGAACGACGCCCCATCAGACGTCACCTCGCGCGTGAGGTCACCAGCAGCGTTGCGGTCAACCCTCGTGCCGTCGGCGTAAGTCCAGGTGCTGCTGCCGTCAGCGCCGTAAGCAATGTCCACCGCCTGCGCCGGCTGCCCATCCTGGCCGGGCACCGTACCGTGCGTCGGCCTGCCATCAGCGGTGAAACGGTCGAACGACGCCCCATCAGACGTCACCTCATGCGTGAGGTCACCAGCAGCGTTGCGGTCAACCCTCGTGCCATCGGCGTAAGTCCAGGTGCTGCTGCCGTCACCGCCGTAAGCAATGTCCACCGCCTGCGCCGGCTGCCCATCCTGGCCGGGCACCGTACCGTGCGTCGGCCTGCCATCAGCGGTGAACCCGTCGAACGACGCCCCATCAGACGTCACCTCATGCGTGAGGTCACCAGCAGCGTTGCGGTCAACCCTCGTGCCATCGGCATAGGTCCAGCTGCTACTGCCGTCACCGCCGTAAGCAATGTCCACCGCCTGCGCCGGCTGCCCATCCTGGCCGGGCACCGTACCGTGCGTCGGCCTGCCATCAGCCGTGAACCCGTCGAACAACGCCCCATCAGACGTCACCTCACGCGTGAGGTCACCAGCAGCGTCCCGATCAACCCTCGTACCGTCGGCGTAAGTCCAGCTGCTACTGCCGTCACCGCCGTAAGCAATGTCCACCGCCTGCGCAGGCTGCCCATCCTGGCCGGGCACCGTGCCATGCGTCGGCCTGCCATCAGCGGTGAACCGATCAAACAACGCCCCATCAGACGTCACCTCACGCGTGAGGTCACCAGCGGCGTCCCGCTCAACCCTCGTGCCATCGGCGTAGGTCCAACTGCTACTGCCGTCACCGCCGTAGGTAATGTCCACCGCCTGCGCAGGCTGCCCATCGGCCCCCGGCACACTGCCATGCGTCGGCCTGCCATCAGCGGTGAAACGGTCGAACGACGCCCCATCAGACGTCACCTCATGCGTGAGGTCACCAGCAGCGTTGCGGTCAACCCTCGTGCCATCGGCGTAGGTCCAACTGCTACTGCCGTCACCGCCGTAGGTAATGTCCACCGCCTGCGCAGGCTGCCCATCGGCCCCCGGCACACTGCCATGCGTCGGCCTACCATCAGCCGTGAACCGATCAAACAACGCCCCATCAGACGTGGTCTGCTGGGTCAACGCGCCCGAGGAGTCCCGGGAGACCCTCGTGCCATCGGCATACGACCACGTACTCGACCCATCACCGCCATAAGCGATCGACACATCCTGCGCCGGCTGCCCATCGGCCCCCGGCACGCTGCCATGCGTCGGCCTGCCATCAGCCGTGAACCGATCGAACGACGCCCCATCAGACGTGATCTGGTGCGTCAACGCGCCCGACGAGTCCCGGGAAACCCTCGTGCCATCGGCATACGACCACGTACTCGACCCATCACCGCCATAAGCGATCGACACATCCTGCGCCGGCTGCCCATCCGCCCCCGGCACACTGCCATGCGTCGGCCTGCCATCAGCCGTGAACCGATCGAACGACGCCCCATCAGACGTGATCTGGTGCGTCAACGCGCCCGACGAGTCTCGGGAAACCCTCGTGCCATCGGCATACGACCACGTACTCGACCCATCACCGCCATAAGCGATCGACACATCCTGCGCCGGCTGCCCATCCGCCCCCGG
>NZ_JBEXEV010000001.1:0-287409 GCF_040606435.1 Micromonospora sp. NPDC005413 | reverse complement strand
CACTGCCATGCGTCGGCCTGCCATCAGCCGTGAACCGATCGAACGACGCCCCATCAGACGTGATCTGGTGCGTCAACGCGCCCGACGAGTCTCGGGAGACCGTGGTGCCGTCGGCATACGACCACGTACTCGACCCATCACCGCCGTAGGTGATGGAGACGTCCTGGTTTCCCGGGAGGGTCACGTGGGTGGGTTTGCCCTCGGCGGTGAAGCCGTCGAAGACGGTTCCGTCGGGGAGTTGCTGACGCACGGGGCGACCGTTGCTGTCGTAGTCGACGACGGTGCCGTCGGCGCTGGTCTCGGTGGGCACGTCGATCTCCTCGACTCGCGGCGGGGATGCGCTTCGAGACTATGAGCGACGACCGAGCAGGCGGCAAGACACTTGTTCGGGGACGTCGGAGGATGTTTTGGGAGGAACTTTGCGACGTCCTCGAACCGGCGCGGGCTTCCAACCGTTCTAAGGCGGGACCTGGCCTGGGAGGTAGCAATGTTCGAAGTCGCTGTCGTGGCGGATCAGCCGATCTGGCGAGCCGGCCTGGAAAAGCTGGCCGGCGACGATCCGGATCTGCGGGTGGTTGCGGCGGTCGCTGCGCTGACGGATCTGCCGGCCGATGCGACGTACGACCTGGTGGTTCTGGATGCGGCGGAGCCGGATGCGTCGACGCTGGGGCTGGTCCGCGGGGCCGCGCCGTTCGGGCATCTGCTCGTCAGCGCCGACTGGACGGGCCGCCCGGGGCTGATGGCGGCGGTCCGGGCGGGGGCGCGCGGCTGCGTGAGCCGACTCGCGGAGCAGGAGGCGGTGCGGGAGGCCATGCGGGTGACCGCGCAGGGTGGCTTCTACCTGTGCCCGCGGCTGGCGGACCGGTTCCCGGCCGAATTGCCGGGTTCTCCAGCTGACGAGCAGGGCGGGCTCGCACCGCGCGAGGTGGAAACGTTGCGGTGGATCGCGTCCGGCTTCACGCACTCGCAGATCGCCACGCGGATGGGCCTTTCCCAGGCGACGGTCAACACGTACGCGAAGCGGATCCGCGCGAAGCTGAACGCCAACAACAAGGCCGAGCTGACCCGCCGCGCGATCGAGCTCGGCCACTTGACGTCCGTGAAGAGTTAGAGGCGCTAGAAGATCGTGCGTCCCACCATCATCAGGTGGCTGAAGACGCCGAAGACGCCCATGGTCAGCGGCGCGATGACGATCGCCGCGAGGACGCCGAGCGCTTCGGCGCGGCTGCGGCGGATCGGCGGTTTGGGGCCGGGTCCGTGTGGCTTGGCCGGCGGGATGAACACGCTCATCGCGACTCCGGCCGCGACGACGAGCAGTCCCGCCCCGAGCAGGATGAACGCTGCCGCACCGCCGGAGGTGGTGAACGCGCGCGCTGCCGCGGCCAGCAGCCCGAAGACGCCGATGGTTGCCGCCCCGCCGAGCAGGTATAGCTCGGTGGTGAACGCCGCTCCGCGTGCCCGGGCGGCGACGGCGATGCAGATGAAGACTGCGAGGATCACGGCGAACCGGCGTCCGGAGAGGGCCAGCACGGGCAAGGCCACGGCGAGGGTGAGGGCCGGACCGGCCAGCACGACGGGCAGGATCCGGGCCGAGGTGTGCACGAGCTCGGGGATGGGCCGCACGGGCATCCAGGCCGTGATGAGGGCGGCGAGGCGGCGGCCGAGGGCCAGCATTCCGGTGGCGACCGTGGCGGCGATCGCCGCGGATTCGACACCGTCGGCTTCCAGGCCGGCGGTGAGTGCGACGGTCAGACACCCCACGAGCAGAGAGACCTCGGCCGCGACGAAGATCGTTTCGGGCAGCATCGCGATCGCCATGAGCATCGCGGTGTTGGCGCCGATGGCGGCGCCGCCCCAGGCCCAGCCGCTGCCGCCGAGGCCGCGGGCGATGAGCAGACCGGCGCCGGCGAGGCAGGGTACGGCGGTGAGCGCGACGGTCAGCACGAGGCCGACCGGCACCGCGGTCTGGCGTTGGCGCAACCCCCAAGCGGTGCCGAGCAAAGCCATGCCGACGACCGTGAGCCCCACGGCCGCGCCGGTGTCGGTGCGATACCGCAGCGAGAGCAGGACGACCGCTGCGATCAGCAGGGCGAGGCCGAGGGCGAGCACGACGGGCCCGGGGTGGACGGTGTCGCGGCGTAGCTGTTCGGTTTCCTCGGCGACGGCCTCGTCGATGTCTTTGACGTAGGGGACGTCGATCGGGCCCCCCGCGAGGTCGTACAGGTAGAGCACCTCGCCATCGACGACGCCGGCCTGCAGCAGTGCGGTGTCGAGGGCGAACGGCCCGGTGTCGGCGCGGGCCAGTGACCAGACGGGTGGTAGCTGGTCGGAGCCGTCCTGGCCGCAGATCTCGGCGAGGCGTGGGGTGTATTCCCCCAGCGGGCTGAGCGACGGCAGGGCGATGTCGACGCTGCGATAGGTGCCCACCACTGTGACACGGGTGTGTTCGTTCGCCATGCGACGGCCTTTCAGTTGACGGGTTCGAGCGCTGGCACGGGAACGGCGGTCTGGATGAGCTGGTTGGGGTGACCGCGCCGCACCAGGACACCACGGCCGGGCGGGCGCTGGGCGGCCCGTTCGTCGCCGAGGATGACGCCTTCGCGGGGGTCGCCGGAGAGCACGATGCCGCCGCAACCCATGTCGCGGATGCGGCTGGCGAGCTGGTCGGACATGCCGGAGCGGACCATGCCGGCGACCCGGCGGGCGAGGACGAGGTGCAGGCCTACCTCGCGGGCCTGCGGGACGAACGGTATGAGCGGGGTGAGCACCGCCTGCGGGCCGCCGGAGAGCAGGTCGTAGTCGTCGACGACGACGTAGATTTCCGTTCCTTCCCACCAGTCGCGGGCTTTGAGCTGGGCGGGGGTGATGCCGGGCGGCGGGATCCGTTCCTTGAGTTTGTCGACGACGTTCTGGACGTAGACCTGTGCGCTCTCGGCGTCACCGGCGTACGCGCCGAGGTGGTCGGGTCCCACGGCGTCCATGAGCGAGTGGCGGTAGTCGAAGAGGACCACCCGCATGTCGTACGGGGAAATGCGTTCGGTGAGCCCGGTCAGCCACGTACGCAAGAAGGTGCTCTTGCCGGACCCGGCGTCGCCGTAGATGAGGAAGTGCGGCTCGCCGGCGGTGAGGTCGAGCCCGACGGTGCGCAGGTCGTTCTCGGCGACGCCGATCGGCACGGTCGCGGGGGTGGCGGCGGCCAGGGCGGGCAGTTCGGTGACGGTGATGCGCTGTGGGAGCAGCCGGATTGGGGGTGCCGCAGGACCGGTCCAGTGCTCGGCGATCCGGGCGATGACGTCCTCCTGGGCTTCGCGCAGCCCGTCCGCGGAGTCGACGCCGTCGAGGCGGGGCAGCACGAGCTGGAAGAAGATGCCCGGTGCGCTGATGCCGCGGCCCGGTACCCCGGAGGGCACCCGGGCAGCGATGCGGCGGTTGACGTCGGATTCACTGGGGTCGTTGAGGCGCAGCTCCATGCGGGTGCCGATGCTGTCGCGCAGGGCGGGCCGGATGTCGTTCCAGCGTCCGGAGGTGAGCACCAGGTGCACTCCGGCGCCCAGGCCGCGCGCGGCGATCTCGTTGACCGCGGCCTCGGCGCCCTCGAACTCGGTGCGCAGCGCACCCCAGTTGTCGATCATCAGGAAGACGTGCGGGGCGTCGAGGTCAGCAAAGGTCTCGATGCCCTTGGCGCGCATGGTGCGTTCCCGTTCGACGATCAGTGCGCGCATCTCGGCGAAGGTGCGGCTGACCAGTTCGGGTTCGGCGCGACCGGCGACCGTGCCGACGTGCGGTGCCGCCGCGTACGGGTGAAGTGTCCCGCCGCCGAAGTCGATGCAGTAGAACCGCATCTCCTCGGGGGTGTGGGTGAGCATTCCGGCGAGCATGATCGTGCGCAGGAGCGAGCTGCGCCCGGTCCGTGGCGCGCCGACGGCGGCGAGGTGCCCGTGAGCGCCGCCGAAGTCCATAACCAGCGTTTCCTGGTCCTGTCTGATTGGCAGGTCGAGCAGGCCGATCGGCACGGCGAGGCGCCCGGACAGCGGCCAGACGTGCGCGGAGTAGCCGCGTTCCTCCTGGACGGAGGGCCGGCCGATCAGGTGGTCGAGGGCGAGCGCAGCGGGCAGCGGCGGCAGCCACACCTGGTGCGCAGGGCTGGTGACCGAGGTCAGCCGGTCCACCACGATCTTCAGCTCGGTCGGGCCGGGCCGGGCGCTGAGTTCCGGCTCGTCGGTCTCCTGCGCGATCGAGGTGTAGGTGCGCAGGTCGAACGGCAGCAGCGCGCCGTCGCCGCGGCCGGCGCTGAACCGTTCCTCCGCGCTGACGTAGGGGGCGGAGACGTGAGCGACGCGGAACCGCTGGTAGATCGACTCGTCCACTTTCAGGTACGCCGACCCGGGGATCGGGGGGAGTTTGTATGCGTCGGTGGTGCCGATGACCGTTCGGCTCTCGGCGGCGCTGAAGGTGCGCAGGCAGATCCGGTAGGACAGGTGCGAGTCCAGTCCGCGCAGCTTGCCCTCCTCGAGCCGTTGGGTGGCCATGAGCAGGTGCATGCCGAGGCTGCGGCCGACCCGGCCGATCTGGACGAACAGCTCGGCGAACTCGGGGCGCCCGGAGAGCAGCTCGCCGAACTCGTCGACCACGATGAGCAGCGTGGGCAGCGGTTCGAGCGGGGTGCCGTCGGCTGCCTCGGCGCCGGCCGCGCGGCGCATCTGGTATTCGCGGACGGTGTCGAAGTTGCCGGCGTCACGCAGGATCCGCTGACGGCGCTGCTGTTCGCCCATGAGGGCGGCGAGCACCCGGTCGATCATGGCGGCGTCGTCGGCGAGGTTGGTGATCAACCCGGAGACGTGGGGCAGGCCTTGCAGCGGCGCGAACGCCGCACCGCCCTTGAAGTCGATGAGGACGAAGCTGAGAAGCTCCGGCGAGTGGGTCAGCGCGAGGCCGGTGACCATCGTACGTAGCAGTTCGCTCTTGCCGGATCCGGTGGCGCCGACGATCAGGCCGTGCGGCCCGGAGCCGCCCTGCGCGGATTCCTTGATGTCAAGCACGACGGTCTGGCCGTCGCCGTCCACCCCGATCGGTGCGCGCAGCATCCGCGGGTCGCCGGCGGTGACCCATCGGCTGGTGACGTCGCCGCGACCGGGGTCCGTGCCGAGGATCATCTCGCTGAGCGAGCGGGTGCGGGTGAGTACCTGGTCGCGTTCGTCGCTGAGCCGCAGCGGTGCGAGGTTGCGCGCGATGAGCTCGGCCAGCAACGGCGACACGTCGTCGGGGCGGCAGCGCAACGCCGGGGTGACGACCAGTTCGCGGCGTCCTTCGGTGACCACATTCCCGGCGTCGTCGAAGCGGATCCGCAGGTCGACCCGGCTGGGTTCGTCCAGCTCCCGGTCGCCGCAGAAGATCAGAGTGAGGCCGAGCTGGGGCCCTGCCCCGGCGAGCAGGGCGGCCATCAGGTCGGAGCGACCCCATTCGGAGAACGGCGCGAATCCGGTGAAGAGCACTACCAACCGCCGCTGCTTGGTGGCGGGGCGATCGCCACTGAACCCATTGCGTCGGGTGGTCTGGAGTTCGGTGCGCCGGATGAGTTCGGCCTGCAGGAAGGCGGTCAGGACGTCGGGGTCCTCGGCGACCAGCGACACCGATCCACTGTCACTGCGGGCGTCCGGCTCGAAGGTGTGCGGCAACCACTTGGCCCATTCCCAGTGGTCGGCGCCGCCGGTCTCGACCACCAGGTTGACGTCGTCGGGGGCGTGCAGGACCGCGATCTGGCACAGCAGGGCCCGGGTCAGCAGATCGGTGCGGGCCGGCTCGCCGAGGACGCTGATGACTCCGGCGTTGCCGACGTCGATGGTCATCGGCTGGTTGTCGAGGTAGCCCATCCGGTCGATCAGCCGGTGTGCCGCCTGCATGGAGTCCCAGTCGTAATCGCCCAGCGGGTCCATCTTGGGGTCGAGCTCGATCGGGGTGGCCAGCCGTACCGTACCGTGCCCGATCCGGACCCGCAGGAAGTCGGCGTCTTCCTGGCGTCGTTCCCACACGCGGTGCCGGTTGATGCTGATCGACCAGAGCCGCCGCGGGTCGGGGTCGGCGAGCGTCGCGACAGTCCGCTGGGCCTGGGCGACCTCGCGGGCCTGGTCGCGGGCCAGCGCGAGGTGTCTGCGGTAGCGGATGCGCTGCTTGCGGGCGGTGCGGCCGTTGTTGCTGCGCTGCTGCATCCGCATCGCGATGACGGCGCCGGCTGAGGTCAGGAAGAACAGCACACCGATGATGATCAGCGCGGGTTTGCCAAACGTGATCATGTACGCGGCCATGCCGACGCTGCTCAGCAGCGGCAGAACCAGCGTCCACGCGGAGTTCGCCTGGTTGTCCTGGGGTGGTTCGGGCGGGCTGGGCAGGGTCACAGTCTGCTCCGGCAGCTGTGGCAACAGCATCCGGGCGGGCCGGTGGAAGGCCAGGCGGCTCATCAGGCTCCTCAGCCTCGGACGTCGAAGTCGACGTCGGTCAGGTCGGCGGCTTCCAGCGTGCTGAGCTGTTCGTCCGTGGGGCTGTCAAGGGTGCTGATGCGCCCGGCGTGCTGCTCGGTCATCGCCTGGAAGACCTTGCGCGCGTACCGGCCGTTGCCGAAGCCTTCGCCGCGGTCGACAGTGGCGAAGAACTCGGCCACTCGGTCCCGGGCGCCGTCGGAGAGCCGGTAGTCGTGGTCCTTGGCCTGTTTAGCGACGATCCGGACCATGTCGACCTCGGAGTAGTCGTCGAAGGTCAGGGTGCGCGAGAACCGGGACGACAGGCCCGGGTTGGCAGCAATGAAGTGGCGCATCAGGTCGGGGTAGCCGGCCACGATGACGACGACCTCCTCGCGGTGGTCCTCCATGAGCTTTACCAGCGTGGAGATCGCCTCGCGGCCGAAGTCGTCGCCCTGTCCCTCGGGCACCAGCGCGTACGCCTCGTCGATGAACAGCACCCCGCCGAGCGCGCGCTCGAACGCGGCCTGGGTCTTGGGTGCGGTGTGCCCGACGTACTCGCCGACGAGCATGCCGCGGTCGACTTCGACGAGGTGGCCGCTGCTGAGCATGCCCAGCGCGGCGAGCAGTTGACCGTAGAGCCGGGCGACGGTCGTCTTGCCGGTGCCGGGGTTGCCGGCGAACACCAGGTGCCGGGACATCGGCGGGGGTGCCAGGCCGGCCTCGCGGCGCCGTTTCACCAGGTGCATCAGCTTGACCATCGTCCCGACGTCCTGCTTGACGCGGGTTAGCCCGATCAGCTCGTCGAGTTGGTCGAGGAGCGGCTGCAGCTCGACGGTGTCGGACTGGAGGGCGATGCCGGCCGCCGAGGTGGCGACCGTCGCCGGGGCACCGACCGTCGCCGGCACGGCGACCGAGGGCCAGCGCGCCGCGCCGACCCCCGAGCTGTGACATTCGGTGAAGGTCGCCGACGCCCCGTCGCCCTGGCTGACGTCCTCATCGGCTTCGTGTACGGCACACCGGTGGAACGCCGGGTCGGCGTCGTCGCCGATGTAGACGGCGGGATACCCGGTCCGGGAGAACGTCGAGTCGGTGATGCTGCCGTGGGCGCCCGTTCCGAAGTAGATGCCGTTCTTCTTCGTGTCGGTGACCGTCAGTCGCCGCATCGACGGGCGCGCGCCGGTCCAGACGGCTACCCCGCTGCCACCGATCTCGGTGACCTCGCAGTCGTCGAGCATCGGCTCGGCGTCGATATCGATGAAGATGCCGGCGGCGCCGCAGCCGCGTACGACGGTCCGCGTGATCGTCGGCGCGGCACCGGCCGCGACCTCCACTCCGGTCTGGGCGATGTCGCGGATGACGCAGTCCTGCAGCAGCGGCCGGTGCGGGGTGTCGATCCGCACGCCGGTGTGGCACCCGGCCACGGTCAGCCCCCGCAGCTGGGCGTCGGCGGTGTCGTCGATCTGGATGCCGCCCAGCGCGGCCCGCTCGACCCGGCCGCCGCGCACATGCAGGATTGCCGCACCGGAGGCGCGCATGCCCAGCTCGGAGGTGCCCTCGACGGTGACGCCGAGCAGGGTGACCGCCGCCGTGCCGGTCAGGTGCACCGCGGTGAATCCGCAGGTGGTCACGGCGCTGTCGCGCATCAACAGCCGGCTGGCGCCGACCGCGAAGACGCCGTTGGCGGCAGCGGTTTTCAGCGCGCCGCCGGTCCAGCGAACCTCGGCGTCGTCGCGCAGGGCGAGCCCGGTCTGCACGCTGTCGGTCACTGTGGAATTGCGTACACCCAGCTGGCTGTGCTGGGCGGCCAGCACCCCGGCGGTGCCGGCCCGGCTGACTGTGGTGTCCACCAGCAGCGTGCCGGAGGTGCCGCCGGTGACGAGCCCGGCCCCGCCGGTGCGGCTGATCTCGCAGTTACGTACGACGACGCCGGTGCCCTCCGGCGGCTCGGGGATCTCGTGGTTGTCGGCGCGGCCGGGCCGCACGGCCTCCCACCAGGCGCGGTCGCCGGGCAGGTTGCCGAGCACGCGGACGCCGTCGCCGCCGACGTCGTGCACCTGGCTGCCGGACAGGCGCAGCACGCTGGCGTCGCGGACCTCGACGCCGGCGTCGGCGGCTCCGCCGATGTCGCAACCGGTGAGCACGGCCGAGGCGGTCCCGGCGAGGCGGACCGCGACCCCCGGGGTGTCGGTGAGCACGGCGTCGGTGAGGGTGAGCACGGCCGACCCGGTCGCGGACACCGCGGCTCCGGTCACCCGCAGCCGTTCGGCATCGAGTCTGGCCCCGTCGGCCACGCCCACCGCGACGTCCTCGGCGCCGTCCACCGAGCAACCGGTCAACCGGGCCGTGGCACGGCCGGTGAGCTGCACCGACCCGGCGCCGACCCGGCTGTCCTCCAGGTTCAGGTGCCCGGAGGTGACGGTGACATCGCCGCGGATCGTCAGGCCGCGCGCGGTGACCGTGCCGGCGCGTACCAGCAGGGCGGGCCCTTCGGCCGCGACCAGCTCGACCAGACCGTCATCGTTCTCCGCCATGACGGTGACCGTGCCGTCCAGCACGAGGCACTCGCGGTAGGTGCCGGCCGCCACCGCCACGACCGTGCCCGGCTTGGCGGCGCGCACGGCCGCACCGATCGTGCGGTGCCGGCTCCACGCCCGGGTGGAGACCCGTTCGATCTTGGCCGCGGCCACCTCAGGACGCACAGTTCACCCGCGTCTGGGCCAGGACGATCCGCGCCTGCTTGGCTCCGGAGGCCTCCTTCGCGTCGAGCCGCACGGCGATCTGGTTGCGGTGTACCGGGAAGGTCCCGGCGCCCGCCCAGGTGCCGGCGGCCTTGTGCTGGTCGATGGTGAAGTTGGCGTACGCCGTGCCGGAGGTGCCGGTGGTGATCGTGTACTTGACGCGGTCGGCGAGTGTGGTTCCGGGCACCGCCGGCACATAGACGCTGACCTGGCAGGAGGTGATGCCCTCGCCGGTGCTGAACGACCATGTCGACGTCTGCGCTCCGGTCTGCTCCGCGGTGGGCAGGGGCAGCGTCGCGGACGTGCCGCGGCAGCCGTCCTGCTTCCAGCCGCCGGTGCCGATCGTCCGCCACTCCCCCGTGCGGCCCTGGGCGTCGAAACCGCGGTCGGCACGCGCCTCGCAGTCCCAGCCGGCGACCGCGGTGAAGCCCGTGACCGGCGGCGGGGCGGAGCTGGCCGGTGCCTTGCCCTTGAAAGCCGCCTTCTGGGCGGGGCTCATCGGCTTGAGCAGGTTCCAGAAGACTCCGACGACGACGGCGCCCACCGCTACCAGCGCGGTCACGGTGATCAGCGTCGGCAGCCGCACGGTCATCCGCTCACTCGCCGGGCGCGCGGCCGCGTGTTCGACGAAGGCCCGGACGAACTGGCTGCGCTGGCTGAGCTCCTCGGACGCCCGGTGCTCGACGTCCGGCCCGGTCGGATATTCGGTTCTCGTTGCCCCAGTCATGCTGCTCCGCGCTCGGCTCGCCGGTGTGTAGCTGCCCCGGATCATCGCGCGCGCTGTGGGGACGCGGCCAAGCCCCGCGAACAGGGGACAGGTGCCTGGTCCACCCGGGCGTGGCAGGGTCAAGCACCATAGAGTTGCGCGCGTTTACAACATCGGCCCCAAACTGCTCTGCCGAATGCCACACTCCCGGTCAGGCATCCGGCCGCTTGAGGGAATCGCTCGGCGACGACGTGAGCGGTGACGGCCCGCCGACCATGAGGAAGGCCGGCGGGCCGCTACAGGCTCATTCCCGGTTGAGCAGGTACGCCCGGTCCGCAGCGATGGCCACGTCCACGTGGGTGCCCTCGGCCAGCGCTTCCCGGGAGTCCTTGCCCGACTCGGTCACCGTGACGGTGCCGCCGGTCGTCTCCACCTCGTAGTCGATGCTCGGTCCGTGGAACGTCGACCGCAGCACCACGCCCATGCCGGTCCCACCGTCGGTGACCGGGGACAACATCACCGTCTCAGGACGGACCATGAGGTACGCGTCCACCGATCCGGCCGTCACCGTCGAGTGGGCGGGCACGCTCAGCCGCCGGCCGAGCACCGTCACCGTCGCCTTACCGTCGGCGATGCTCTCCGGCACCGTCTCGATGAAGTTGGCCCGACCGATGAAGTCCGCCACGAAGACACTGGCCGGGCGGGCGTAGATCTCGCCGGGCGTCGCCACCTGCTCGACCTTGCCCTTGTTCATCACCACGATCCGGTCGGACATGCTCATCGCTTCGTCCTGGTCGTGGGTGACGTAGATGCTGGTGATCCCGAACATCTTCTGGATGCGACGGATCTCGGCCCGCATGGCGTCGCGCAGCTTCGCGTCCAGGTTCGACAGCGGCTCGTCGAACAACAGCACCTTCGGCTGCACCACCAGTGCCCGGGCCAACGCGACCCGCTGCTGCTGGCCGCCGGAGAGCTCGTGCGGGCTGCGGTTCTCCAGGCCGACGAGGTTCATGCTGGTCACCGCCATCCGCATGCCCTCGGCGATGTCGGCCTTGCTCCGCCGTTGCAGCCGCAGGCCGTACGAGATGTTCTCCGCCACGGTCATGTGGGGGAACAGGGCGTAGCTCTGGAACACCATCGCCATCGGTCGACGCTGCGGCGGCATGTCGTCGATGGCCTTGCCGTCGAGCAGGATGCTCCCGCTCGTGGCATCCTCGAAACCCGCCACCATGCGCAGCGTGGTGGTCTTGCCGCAGCCCGACGGGCCCAGCAGGGTGATGAACTCCCCCGGCAGGACGTCGAGCGAGACGCTGTCGACTGCGGTGACGTCCCCGGTACGGCTCCGGAAACGCTTGGTCAGAGCCTCGAGTTGCAGGCGTCCGGTGCTGGCCTCACCACGTCCGGCGAGTGCGAGCGCAGCGGCCTCGGCGGGCGCGGCGACGGTCATCATTTGGACCTTTCAGACTTGGCGGTGCGGTGCAGTGCGACGCCCCCGCCGACGAGCAGTCGGATGATCGCGAAGGCGACCAGGACAAGCGCGGTCAGCACCGTGCAGTAGGCGAATGCCACCCCGTACCGGCCGGTGCTCGCGGCGCTGAGCACCTGCGAAGTGATGATCTTCGTTTCGGGGGTGACCAGCAGCACGATCGTCGACACGGAGGTCATGCTGCGGGCGAAGCTGTAGCTGAGCCCGGTGAGCAGGGCCGGCTTGATCAACGGCAGGGTCACCCAACGGAACGTCTGCAGCGAGTTGGCCCCGAGGTCGGTCGACGCCTGCTCGATCTGCGGATGCAACTGGGTCAGCGCACCGACCGCCGTCCGCTGCCCCGCCGGCACGCTACGGATCACGTACGCCACGACGATGGCCATCGCGCCAGCGAAGACGGCGCTGCCGCCCACCAGGCTGGGGAACACCAGGTAGTCGCCGATGTACCGCTCGGGCCGGTAGGCGAGGACGAAACCGATGCCCAGCACGGTGCCCGGCACGGCGACACCCAACGTGCCGCCGAGGTCAAGCAACCAGGCGGTACGGCGCAGGTGGCGAACCACCAGCCAGGCGATGACCAGACCGAGGATGGCGGCGATCGGAGTGGCGATGACCGCGAAGGTCAACGTGTCGAGGACCGCCTCCACTCCCACCCCGGCCAGCACCTCCTTGAGGTACTCCAAGGTGAGCGTGTTGTCCACGCCGAACACCTTGGTCACCGAGCCGATGATGACCGTGCTGTAGATGCTCACGATGATCGCGGCGGCGAACAGCGCCAGGGCGTACACCGGCCACCGACTCCAGCCGGTGACCAGATGCACGGAACCTGACGGTCGACCGGTGATGGTGGTGCGCACCTTGCGGTTGAGCCACCACCGCTGGCCGAAGTACATGGCCAGGGACGGCACCAGCAGGATCACGCAGTAGACGGCGGCGCTGGTGGTGTCGTACTCACCGGTGACCGCCAGGTAGGCGCGGCTGGCCAGCACCGTGTAGTCACCACCGAGCACCAGCGGATTGGCAAGGTCGGCGATGGCCTCCACGAACAGCAGCAGGAACGGGGCGACGAGCCCGGGGGCCAGCAGCGGCAGGATCACCCGGCGCATGATCTGCCAGCGGCTGGCGCCCATGTTCATCGCCGCCTCCTCCAGTGCCGGATCCAGGCCCCGCATCATGCCGAGCAGGCCCAGGTACGCCACCGGGAACAGCGACAGTGACAGCACGATCACCAGGCCGTCGAGGCCGTAGATGTCGTACTCCAGCCCGAACACGCCGTTGCTGATCACACCGCGCCGTCCGTACAGCACCACAGTGGCGGTGGCCACCGCGAACGGTGGGCTGACGATCGGCATCAGGGCGATGATGTGCAGGATCTTCTTACCTGGCACGTCCAGTCGGGCCTGGACGAACGCGAACAGGAACCCCAGGGCGGTGCCGAAGAACCCGACCAGCGCCCCGAGCACCAACGTGTTACGCAGGATGCCCAGGTCGACGGAGGAGGTGAAGAACTCGACGTACCGGGGCAGCGCGTCCGGCGCGAAGGCAGTGGCCAGCACCGCCACGAGCGGGACCGCCGCACCGAGCACCACCACCGCCGCACAGATCCCGACCAGGACCCGCAGCCCCGCGCCGAGCCGACGGCGCCGCCGTCGGGGCGCGATCACCTCGGGTGGGGTGGGAGCGCCCACCCCTGGATCGGACAACAACATGGTCATGACTTCGGCGCCTGCGCGACCTCGGTGTCGAACCGCTTGTTGAGCGCCGACTTCGCCTTACCAGCCACCACCGCGTCGTACTCCACCATCTTGATGCCGGCGAGCGGGACGACCTTCTCCGAGACCTTCGCGTTCGGGTTCGTCGGGAACTGGTACGCCTTGACGCTCGGGCCGACCTCCTGCGCCTCAGTGGTGAGGGCCCAGTCGACGAACTTGCGGGCGCTGGTCGGGTTCTTGGCGTTCTTCACCAGGGCGACACCGCCGGTCTCGTACCCGGTGCCCTCGGTCGGGAAGCTCACCTTCAGGTCGGGGAAGCCCGCCTCCATCGTGGCCACGCAGTCGTGCGCGAAGATGATCCCGACCGCGACCTCACCGCGGGCCGTCATCTGACCGGGGGCCGAACCCGACTTGGTGTACTGCAGCACGTTCGGGTGCAGCTTGCGCATGTAGTCCAACGCCTTGGTCTCGTCGCTGCCGGCCAACTGCACCTGCGTCCAGAGCGCCGTGTACGCGGTGCCCGACGTCGACGGGTGCGCGATGCCGATGTCCTTCGCGAGTTTCCGGTCGAGCAGGTCCGTCCACGAGTCGGGAACCTCCAGGCTCCGCTCCGCCAGCAGCTTGCTGTTGCTGCAGAAGCCCAGGGCGCCGACGTAAACGCCGGTCCAGGTGCCCTGCGGGTCCTTGTACTTGTCCGGGATGACACTGGCGTTCGGGGAGACGTAGGGCTCCAGGAGCCCCTCGTCGCCGGCGGAGGCGTATCCGTCGGCGGGCCCGCCGTACCAGACGTCGAACTCGGCGTTGCCCTTGCCGGCCTTGATGCGCGCCAGCGCCTCGCCGCTGGAGAGCCGCACGAAGTCGGCCTTCACGCCGGTCGACTCGGTGAACTTCTTCGTGGTCGCGGCACACCATTCCTCGGTGGCTCCGCAGACCACGTGCGCCACGCCGGAGTCCTTGCTGGCCTCGCCACCACCCTCGCGGGCGCAGCCGGCCGCGCCCAGCAGCACCGAGGCCGCCAGCGCAGCCGCCAGCAGCGTGCGGTTTCCCCGTGCTCTGTTCGTCATCACGATGTGTCTCCCTTGCTGAAGCCGCCAGAATCGATGTGTGCGATGTGACGGCCACGTTAAGGGCGCGTGAACGACGCTCTGGTGACAGCGATGTGAGTGCTGGTGACGCCGCCGTCACCAAGTCGGCGCGGAGGACGCATTTCCCCCGGTGGGAGATTCCGTAGCCATCTCGGGCATCAGATAGCCGACTCCGCGCAGCGTGCACACGTACGCTGATCCGCCTGGTAGGCCGGCGAGCCGCGACCGCAACCGATACACCGCGGACTTCACGACGTCGCGCCCCCCGATCAGGTCCGTGGTGCCCCAGACCTCCCGCAGCAGGTCCTGCCACGACTGCGGCACGCCCCGGCGAACCGCGAGGTGGTGCAGCAGCTTGAACTCCGTGAACGGCAGGTCGAGCCGATGCTGTGCCAACGTCGCGGTCTGGGCGGCCGGTTCGATGACCAGTGCCCCGACCCGGATGGCGGCGCCCGTGCCACGGCGGCGGCGCACCAACGCCTGCGCACGCAGCGCCACCTCCCGCGGGTGGAACGGTTTGGTGACGTAGTCGTCGGCACCGTGCTCCAGCCCAGTGATGACATCGTCACGCTGGGACATCGCAGTGAGGAACATGATGGGGGCCTCCGAGCGCGCCCGAATCCGCTGACACAGGGTCAGCCCGTCCATCGTCGGCATCATCACGTCCAACACCACGAGGTCCACCGCGTGCGTCCGCAGCAGATGCAGGGCGGTAGCGCCGTCGTGGGCGGTGAGGACGGTGAAGCCCTGGGTCTGCAGAGCGAACTCCACGATGATCGTCATCTGCGGCTCGTCGTCGACCACCAGCGCGGTAGGCCCACCCCCGGGCTGCTCGCCGGTGCCCGTCACGACCGGTCCGGCAGGGTCAGGAGGATGGTGGTCCCCCGGGTCGACGCCGTGTGCACCATGATTTCGCCTCCGTGCAGTTCCACGATGGTCTTCGTGATCACCAGGCCGAGCCCGGTGCCGTCGGCCAACGGTCGACCCGTGGCGAAGCGGTGGAACAGGCGTTGCCGCTCCGCCTGACTCATGCCCGCGCCGTCGTCGGTCACGTACACCGCCACACCATTGTCGATCAGCATGACCCGTACGTCGAGATTCCCGCCGGTCGTGGTGAACCGGCTCGCGTTCGACAGCAGGTTGGTCAGCGCCTGGGTCAGCAGCATCGGATCCGCCCGGATGCGCGGCATCACCTGTGGCATGTCGAGGCTGATGCGTTGCTGCCGCTGCACACACAACGGTCGCATTGCGGTCACCACCTCGCGCACCACCACCGACACGTCCACCCTCTCCAGGTGTGGCGTGAACAACCCGGCTTCGATCTTGGCCTGGATCAGTAGGCTCTCGCACAGCCCGATGACCTGCGTGCACTGCTGATCCAGGACCTGCAGGAAGCGGGCCTGCGCAGCTGTGAGCGGTCCTGGGCTGCCCTCCCGCAACAGATCGACCGCCCCCTTGATCATGCTCAACGGGGTCCGCAGCTCATGGCTCAGCGCGGTCACCTGCTCCGCCCGCCGCTCCACCAACTGCTCGAGCTGCGCCAGCTCGTTGCTCCTCGCGGCGGCCGTCCGGCGCACGCTCAGCGCCATGATCGAGGCGCCGACGACGCCGCCGACCACGAAGGCCACTGCCGTCACCCAAGCGGTGCCCATGCTCGGCCCTCCTCAGATACCCCTGCACGGTGTTACGCCGAACCCGGTCGCGGTCCGGCAGGGAGGTGGCGGATGTGGGGACGGTGTGACAGCCGAGTGACCTGTGGATTTAGATTAGCTTGCCCCGGGCAACGGCCCGGGCGGGCCCGTGCCCCCATGCCGGATGAGCCACGCAGAGATCGCCACGCTGGTCCGGGCCCTCGGGGACATCGTCACCGTGCTCCGGGATGCCGACCCCGCGACAAGGCCGAGGTCTACCGCCAGCTCGGCCTTCGGCTGACCTACCACTCGCAAACGCAAACGGTGCGCGCTGAAGCTGATCTCAGCGCGCACCGTGGGCCTATGGGTCGTGTCGTCTCGTTAGACCATCCCGGCAATCTCCCTGGTCAGTTCGCCTGGCTGTCCCTGCTAACGGTGGGAAGGGCTACCGGCGGAGAGCCCGTAGGCGCGGTCGATCTGTTGAACCACCCGGTTGCCTGCGGTGTCCCACGCTTCTGCCTGGATGGAGACCGCACCAGTGGTACGACTCAGCGACGGGTGCGTGACCTGGACCCGGTACACGCCGTCACGCCCACGCGAAACCCGGGCCGGCGTCCAGTGCGCGCCGTCGTCGTACGAGACGGAGAGCTTGAGCCCGGCGATGGCCGGCGCTCCGGTCGGTTGGGGCTGCTGCGGCGTCACCGTGAAGGCATACGGCCGCCCCGCCCGGGCGGTGTCGTCCAGGGCCAGATCGAGGTCGTAGTTGAGCTGGATCAGCGGTTGCCAGCCGCAGGCTCCCTTGCTGCCGAGGTAGGTGGACGGGCACTGGTAAGGGATGCCGACGTTGCCCGCCTCGACGCGCCTCGACCCGAAAGTCCAGTCGGTGTTGATTTTCTTGCCGTACTTCTGCCCGCTGTACTGGTCCTCGTAGGCGGTGTGCAGCGTGTACGTGGCCGGGTCCGCACCGAGGGCGTAGTGCGGGAGGTCGACCCCACCGGCGGCGGGAGGGATCTCGACGCCGTCGCGCTTCAGCGAGTAGCTCACGCTGCCGTCCGAGACAACCCACTTCTCGGGATCGTTGACGGGGACCGTGCCTCCCAGGTACACGTACAGGTCGTCACCCTCGCGGCAGACCATGCAGAGGCTGGCCACCATGTTCGGCTTCCACTCAGCGCCGGGGGTGACCGTCCCGAGCACAGTGGGCCCCTGGTTGATGGTCTCCGACTCGGAGGAGGGAATGCTGAAGCCGTTGACGGTCTGGATGGAGCGCTCCGGGGCGGCCTCGTCGTTGCGGTTGTACACCACGTAGTCCCGGCTCCACCGGATGTCCCGCCCGGTGACGCTGTAGTACTCGGTCCGGCTGGTCGGCGCGTCGAAGTGGTGGGCGTAGTTGATGCTGAACTTGTCCTCCGGCGCAAAGGTGTGGTTCACCTCGTAGGCATTCGGCTGGAGGGGCACCGGCGCGAACTGCGCGTGGTATTCGGTCTGCCGCACGGCGAGGGTCCGGGAGCTGACGCGGTAGTCGAACTTCCGCGGAATCCGGCCGTTCTCGTAGAACCGCAGCTTGTATTCGTACGGGCTGACGAGCTGGCTGCGGATGGTGACGGAGGGGCGGCTGGCACCCTGGAGCACCTTCGCGACCTTCGACCACTGTGCCCCGTCCAGCCAGAGCACGGGAATCTTCACCGCGGCCGTGTCCAGGAACGGCGTGCTGCCGGAGCCGACCGGGCTGTCACCCACCACGTGGTTGAGCACACCGGCCGCGCCGGCCCGGGTCGCGAGGTCCACCTCCTCATCGATGGCGACCCAGGGGTCGCTCTCGATCACCACGAGCTTGCCGCGTACGTCCCGGCCGGCTCGCAAGTCCGCCTCCGTCATGAGCCGCAGGCGCTGGTCGGTGGCGAACTTGGGCACGAAATCGTAGTCGGCCAGGTAGATGGGCCGCACCTGCACACTGCCCCTGCCCTGCACGGTGGTGACCGCCTCCGGTGCCGCCCGGAGCTGTTCGAAGAAGAACTTGTACGTGCCGACGGTGACGCGCTTCGAGGTGGGAGACACGTAGAACTTCATGCCGTAGGCGCTGCCCGCGATCGTCGCGCTGTAGGACGTCCGGCCGCTCGCGGCGGTGCGGGTGTGTCCCATCATGTGCATCACGGTCTCTGTGGGCAGTGGGGTGACGACGTCGTTGATCGGCACGACGTCAGTGGCCAGGTCCCACTTGAACACGGTGTCACGGGTGATCGTGACCTCCGGGTCGAAGAGGGCCACATTGGCGGCGATGCTGTTCTTTGCCGTCCAACTGTCGTCGCACTCGAGGCTGTAGCGCCCCTCGGGGATCCGGGCGCTGCCCGCGGTGACGTTGGGCCCGTCCCAGCTGCGGCTCAGGGCGACGAGGTAACTGTCCCCGTCGCCATTGTCGTCCAGTTGCTGGAACCAGCAGGACTTACTGCCTTGGGCGAGAGGTTCCCCCGGGCGGCCGACGATACGGATGTCGATCGTGCGCAGCGGCGGCTGCCGGACCAGCCCGACCGGTGTGGTGAGCCGGGTTCCGGTCCCGTCGTCGGTGGCCACGACCGACCCGGTGTAGGTGCCGTCCTCCAGGACGGTCAGGTCGGCCGTGACCGTGACGGTGGCGGTGCCACCGGCTGGTACGGAGACGCTGGGGTCGGCGGTCAGGGCGTCGCCGGGTGCGGCCTGTCCGCCGACGCGGCGCAGGTTCGAGGTCAACTTCAGCGTCACGGGCTGACCGGTGGGGTTGGTGTAGCTGATCTCTTTGCTGGTCTTCGGCTTGTCGTTCGGGGAGCCGTTGCGGAAGTCCAGGTTCGGGGTCGTGCTGTGGACCGGCTGGCGTACCGCGCGGGCCACGTCGAGCCGGCCCGCGCCCTGCTCGTAGGCCGTGAATCCGTCGTCCTTGGCGGTGCTCATCAGGGTCGGCTTGAGCTGGCTGGCAGTCCAGTCCTTGTGCTGTTGGGCGATGATCGCCGCGGCGCCGGCCACGTGCGGGGTCGCCATCGAGGTGCCGTTGGCGGCGGTGTAGCGCTCATCCACCGGCCGGCCCATCGACGTGCCGCTGGCCCGGGCCGCGACGATGTCCACGCCGGGCGCCGAGATGTCCGGCTTGAGCGCCCGGTCGGTGGTTCGTGGGCCGCGGCTGGAGAAGCTGGCCAGTTGGTCGTCCTTGGTCACCGCGGCGACGGTGAGTGCAGCGTCCGCGGTGCCCGGGGAGGCGACGGTGTTCTTGCCCGGGCCGTCGTTGCCGGCCGCGATGACGAAGAGCGCGCCGGTCGTGGCGGTGAGCCGGTTGACCGCCTGGCTGGCCGGGTCGGTGCCATCGGTCGCCTGGGCGCCCAGGCTCATGCTCACCACCCGGGCGCCATTCGTGGCGGCCCATTCCATCGCGTCGATCGCCCACGACATGTTTCCCTGACCCTGGTCGGAGAGCACCTTTCCGACGAGCAGCTGGGCGCCCGGGGCGACGCCCTTGTAACGGCCACCCGAGGCGGCGCCGGTTCCGGCGATCGTCGAGGCCACGTGGGTGCCGTGCCCGTGCCCGTCGACCAGGGCCGACGCGCCGGGTACGAAGCTCTGCGAGCCAACCACCTTGCCCTTGAGGTCAGGGTGGTTGACGTCGATCCCGGTGTCCAGGACCGCCACCTTGACTCCGGAGCCGTCGAAGCCGGCGGCCCACGCCTCGGGGGCGCCGACCATCGCGACGCTCTCGTCGAGGTTCACCTCGACCTTGCGGTCCAGCCACATCCGGCGCAGGCCGTTGGCGGGGGCCGGCACAACGGTGTGGGTGCGCGCACCGGGCGTCGTGCCCGTGGTCACCGTCGACCAGAAGGCGGCGGCCCGGTCCTTGTCGACGGTGAGGCCCTCACCGGAGACACTGGGCAGGTCGATCCGCCCGCTGGCGCCGGCCAACCCCAGTCCCCCGGCCGCCGCGCTCCGTGCGGCGTTCGACTGGTAGCTGGTGATGACGGGAATGGTCGTGCTCTCGTCGTCGGCGTACCCGTTGTGCGCCAGGTACTTCACATCGAACAGCCCTCGGTCGAGCACACCGGTGTTGACCAGCGATGTGGCGCTGCGCGGGATGACGTAGAAGCCGCTCTCGTCCCCGTAGCTGTCGTAGACCGGGGTGGTCCCCGGACGCACGCTGGAGAGCGTGGCGGTTGTTCGGCCGTCCGGTGTCTCGGTGTAGGACACCTTGTCGCCGGTGATCAGAGTGATCGTGGCGCGCAGGCCGTCGGAGGACACGGTCGTGGTGCCGGCCGGCGGGACCGCGGTGCCGGCGGTCTGGTCGGGCTTACCGGCCGCGGCCGACGGAACGGCGACTGTGGCCAGGGCGGTCACGACGGCCAGGCCGAGTGCGGCGTGTCGTCGTTGAGCAGGCCATCGGGCCCACCTCGATGTCGTCATTGAGGGATCCTTCCGCTGATGATCTCCTGCCGTGAATCTCTCAGCCGGTCGATCTGCGGGGAAGTGCCGCGTGGACCAGCTTCTCGCCAGTGGCGCGAAGATGGCATAACATGGCCGAACGATGCGAGAAGATCATCGACCGCTCCGTATCCTCGGATTGTCCGATGTGGATCAGTCCTGGTATGAATCGTTGGTGGTTGCCGGGGCGACGGAGACCACTGGCAACGGCGACCCGGCCTCCATGTCCCGCTTGGAGGCCGCAGGCCTGATCGTGCGGCTCAGCGCGGAGGAGCCCGCCGGGTGGGCGGTCGTCCCGCCCGACATCGCGCTCGACCCCTTGCTCGCCGAGCGCCGGCGGTGGCTACATGAGGACCGGCAGCGCCTCGCCGTCCTCGCCGCCCGGTTCCAGGGCAGAGCCCGCAGCGACACCGACCCCTCCCATCTCGTTGAGCTGATCCACGGCTCCGATGCTGGGTTCCAGGCATCCGAGGATCTGATCCAGGGGGCCCGCCATGAGGTACGGGTCTTCGACACAGCGCCCTACGCCCAGGACCCGCTGGAATGCAATCCGACCGAACTCGAACAGTTGAGCCGAGGGGTTCGCTGGCGGGCAATCTACGACCGACAGGCGGTCGCTGTACCCGGTCGCCTGGCCCACCTGTCCCAGGCCATCGCCGCCGGCGAACAGGCACGGATCACCGCTGTGCCGATGAAGCTCCTGCTGAGCGATCAGCCGCTGGCGATGGTGCCGCTGCGTACGCACCCGGCGGACATCAAGTGCGCGCTGCTCGTCCGCGACTCCACCCTGCTGTCCGCGCTGTCCGCGCTGTTCGAGATGTACTGGGACCGCGCTGTCCCGTTCGGCGTGGGCGTCGGCCTCGACGACAAGCAACTACCGAACGAGGACGCCCCCTCCGGTCCGGAGCGGGCGCTGTTGTCGCTGCTCATGGCGGGACTGACCGACCAGGCCACCGCCGACCATCTCGGCTGGCACCTGCGGACCGTCCGGCGTCATCTCAGCGCCCTGCTCCGGCGGCTGGACGCCGCCACCCGATTCCAGGCCGGTTACCAGGCCGTGCAGCGAGGCTGGCTCACTCCTGAGGACGCACCGGCGCCGTGAGCCGATTGATGAGTCCAGGCGAGGAGGCGGCGTACGAGTTGATCGTCGATCGGCCGTCAGCGACCCTGGCCGCTCTCGCCGGAGTCTGGTCAGGCGGCGAACCCCTCCCCACGGTGCTCGCTCGACTTGCGGCCGCCGGACTGATCACCGTTGTGCCCGGACCGCCAGAGCGATACGTGGCGACCGCTCCGGAGAAGATTGCCGCCAGCGTGCTGGTCGAGAGAGAGGTGGATCTCGACCTGGCCGAGGAGTTCGCCCAGCGGCTGGCGACGGCATATCGAGAAGCGCGAGCCAAAGCCGCGACGGCAGACGTCGTCGAGGTCGTCATCGGGCACCGCGCCGTCCGCCAGCGTCTCGCCCAGGTGCGGCGCTACGCGCGACAGGAGATTCTGTGCCTGGACACACCTCCGTATCTCGACCCGGACGGCACCGGCACGACCGACCTCGATCTGCTCGCAGCGGGTGTCACCTTGCAGTGCATCTACAACCGGGCCGCGATTGAACAGACCGGGGTGCTGCCCGAGATCGAGCAGCTGATCCGCGCCGGGCAACAGGCACGGGTGTTGCCGAACCTTCCGATGAAGCTGTGCATCGTCGACGGCCGGCTGGCCGTGCTGCCGTTGCAGCGTGAATCCGCCGGCTGCGAGGCCGTGATCGTGGTACACGCCTCGGCGCTGCTCGACGCGCTCGGCAAGCTGTTCGAAGGACTGTGGCAACGGGCCGTACCATTGCGTCTTCCGACTGTGAAGGCGCTGCCTGGGCCGCGGCGTCCTGCCGTCTCCGAGGACAGACTCATCGCCCTCCTGCTCTCCGGCATCACCGATGAGGCCATCGCCCGGCATCTCGCAATCGGCTACCGGACGACACAGCGTCATATCGCCGCGCTGATGGCGAGGCTCGGCGCGGACACTCGGTTCCAGGCAGGCGTCCAAGCCGCCTTCCGCGAGCAACGCAACCTCGGGATACCACTCGGCGTACGGGACGAGACCGATGGTGAGCAGCAGCAACCGTGAAGACGCCAGAGGGCTGCGCCCCATGGTGGCGATCCTCGCCCCGGACGATCTCGTGAATCCTCTGGTGGCGGGCGGGCGGGCCGGGTGGCCCTTGGGCTGCCAGCCCTGCGGACGGATCGTCAGCGGTTCGAACTCGGGCCAGCTGCGCTTCCCGCTGCGGGTTTGTGACGGGTCGCCGCGAGCCGCCGTTTTCTTCCGCGACGTGCGGCTGTGAGGAAGACTGGGACCAACAGCGGCAGGTCGCCTGTTCGTTGTCTGCGGCACCACGGACGAACGCGCGCCTTCCCGGTCACGGCGGAGCTTCGCGTGCCAATGGGCGCGGTTACAGAGAGTAGCGACAGTGAGTGATACGGATCTTGGTGCCCGCAGTGACCGGGGCAGTGAGTACGCCGACCTGTCCCGCCTGGTCCGAAATGCGAACCTCCTCGACCGCCAGCCCCGCCACTACGCCACGCGGGTGACGCTGGTGCTCGGTTGTCTCGGGTTTATGGGTGTGGTGTTCGTCCGGCTCGGCTCGTCGTGGTGGCAGATGGCTACCGCAGCCGGCGTCGCGGTGCTCCTCGGGCAGTTGGCGTTTCTCGGTCACGACGCGGGGCATCGGCAGATTTTCCGTTCCCGCCGGGCGAACGACGTGGTCGGCCTGGTGTGCGCCAACCTGGTGACCGGGATCAGTTACGGGTGGTGGGTCGACAAGCACAACCGCCACCACGCGCATCCGAACACCGAAGGCCGCGACCCCGACATCGTGGTGGCTCCGCTGTCCTTCACCCCGAGTCAGGCTGCGGCGCAGCGCGGCCTGCGGGCGCTGTTCGTCCGGCACCAGGCGGCACTGTTCTTTCCGCTGCTGCTGGCGGAAGGTCTGCATCTGCACGCCGCCAGCGTCCGGGCCGTCGTCAGCCGCGGCGGGCTCAGGCGTCGACGAGCGGAGGCCGGCCTGCTCATCCTGCATTTCGCCGGCTACCTCGGGGCCGTGTTCCTGGTCCTGAGCGTCCCGCAGGCGATCGTGTTCATCCTGGTCAACCAGGCCCTCTTCGGCCTCTACCTGGGCAGCTCCTTCGCCCCGAACCACAAGGGCATGCCCATCCTCACCGAGGCCGACGATCTCGACTACCTACGCCGGCAGGTCCTCACCTCCCGCAACGTGCGCGGCGGCCCGCTCCTCGACGCACTACTCGGTGGGCTCAACTATCAGATCGAACACCACCTCTTTCCCAGCATGCCGCGACCGAACCTGCGCCACGCCCAGCCACTGATCCGCCAGTTCTGCACCGAACACGGCATCACCTACCACGAAACCACCCTCATTCAGTCCTGGACGCAGGGGCTGGCACACCTGCGGGCAATCGGCACCGGATCGACCCGCCCCGGCAGCGAGTGACCGCCCGCCAGGGTGGGCGCGCGGATCGCGGCATGTGCGGGCGCTCACCGGCCGGGGGTGAGGAGGTCCTCGCCGCTGATCACGAGGCACCCGAACATGCCGCCCAGGACAGCTCGCTGATGTTCCGTGAGCCGATTGACGAAGACCGCAACGCCGACCTCCGCGGCCCGGCACGCTTGCGCGATTTCGCGCGCTCTGCCGGGGCTGAGCAGCGTCCGCCGCGAGAACGACTCAGTCATCCTGGCTGCACCGCCGTGCGAGACGCCCCGCCGCTGGACCTGCCGGCTCACTACCCGCCCACCATGTGCCTGCACCGAAGCCGCCAGCAGGTCGAGCTTTGCGCCGAACTCCTTGTCCTTTGCCGAGAACAGGCCTACGAGCATCACGTCGGCGCCCGCCAGTACGCTGGTCGGTGGCCAGGTCGGATCTCGCCGCACTCGGCCCATGGTGACAGATGCGGCACCGACACCCGCTCATCGGGCAGACGACCCGGCGGCGGCGACGTCGCTACCAGCGGTTTCTCCCCGCAGAGGGCTAGAAGCCGGGCCGGCCACGATCGCCTCAGATCAACGCGCGGCTGGTGCTCATCGATGACTCCGGCGGGCGATCCGGCGCAGCCATCCCGGATGTCTCGATGCGGAACTGGACCGCGGGCAACCCGTGAGACAGACCCAGTCCGCCGGCACGCCCGCGGCAGCCGTCAGCCGTCAGCCGACCCAGCTGTAGCGGCGTTCCGGCCGGCCGGCCGCGCCGTAGCGCAGGGTCACCCCGGCCCGTGCGGTACTCGAGAAATGCTCCAGGTAGCGCCGGGCGCTGACCCGCGAGATTCCCACCTGGTTCGCGCATTCGGCTGCCGAGAGGCTGCCGGAGTTCTGCCGGAGCGCACGTTCCACCAGCTCCGCGGTCTCGGTGCTGAGACCCCGGGGCATGGCGGGGGTGACGTGCGAGCCGCCGCGGGACAGCACCCGGTCGACGTCGGACTGTTCGCTGACCACCGCCGCACGAAGCCAGCTTCGCCGCGCTGCGTACTGCTCCAGCCGGGTGCGTAGCTCGTCGAACCCGAACGGCTTGAGCAGATAGTTGACCGCGCCGTAGCGGACCGCCCGGCGGACCGTCTCGGCCTCCCGGGCGGCACTGATCACCAGAATGTCGCAGTCGTGCCGGGCGGCGCGCAGCCGGGTCACGACGTCGAGGCCGAACATGTCCGGCAGGTAGAGGTCGAGAAGCACCAGGTCGGGCCGGAACTCGTCGACCGCGGCGACGGCCTGCTCGCCGGTGCCCGCGGTGCCGACGACCCGGAAGCCGTCCATCCGCTCGACGAACCCCCGGTGGATCCGGGCCACCATGAAGTCGTCGTCGACGACCAGGACGTCGATCATCGAACTCCCTCCAGCATGGTGACCACCGACATCCGTGCGGTGAACATCGCGCCCTCCTTGGTGTTCGTCACCGCGATCTCCCCGCCGCGCCGGTTGCAGACCAGCCGAGTGAGCGCCAGCCCGATGCCGCGCTCGCCATCCTGCGCGGCCTTTGTGGTGAAGCCTTGGGTGAAGACTTCCTGGGCCAGCTCCGGGGCGATCCCCGGCCCCGAGTCCCGGACGATGATCTCCACGGACGAGGCGTCCTGGCGCAGCTCAACCTCCACCCAGGCAGGTTCGTCGACGGCGGCGGTGCCGTCGGCGTCCCGGCCGTCGGCGACGGCATCCACAGCGTTGTCGACCAGGTTGCCCAGCACCGTGGCGACGTCCGCGGTGATCTCCGGCTTCATCCGGTCCAGGCTGGTCCGTTCGGAGACCCGCAGCTCCACCCGACGCTCGGCGGCCACCGCGGACTTCGCCATCAGCAGCGCGGCGATCGCGGTGTCGTGGATCCGGCTGGTCACGGTCAGGTCCAGCGACGCCCGGTGCCGGCTCAGCGCGTCCACGTACCGGACCACCTCGTCGTGCTCGCCAATCTGGATCAGCCCGGAGATGGTGTGCAACTGATTGGCGAACTCGTGGGTCTGCGCGCGGAGCAGCTCCGCGGTGCTGCGGAATGACCCGATCTCCCGTTCCAGCCGGGCCAGCTCGGTGCGGTCCCGCAGTGTGGTCACCGAACCGAGCGAACGACCGTCCTTGTTGACTGTCATTCTGTTCATGACCAGCACCCTGCCGGCACGGACGACGACCTCGTCGCGGGCTTCCGGAGCGTCGTCGGTGCCGGCCAGCACGTCCCGCAGCCGGCCGGAGATGCGCAGGTCGGCGAGGCTGAGCCCGAGGCAGTGCTCGGGCAGGTCGAGCAGCCGCCGCCCGACGGCGTTCACCAGGGTGACCCGCAGTTGCGGATCCAGCGCGATGACGCCCTCGGCGATGCCGTGCAGCAGCGCCTCTCGGTGCTCCGCCAACCCGGCGATCTCCCGCGGCTCCAGGCCCAGGGTCTGCCGCTTGATCCGCCGGGCCAGCAGCCAGGATCCGACCACCCCGAGCGCGCTGGCGATGCCGAGATAGGTGAGGAGGTACGAGGAAGCGCCGACTATGCGCTGTGACCAGGTCGGCGAGGCCTCACCGATCATCACGGCACCCAGGTATTGGCCGAGGTTTTCCTTGCGGTCGTCGAGCACCGGAACCTGGGCCACCAGTTCCCGCGACCCGTCGACCTTCAGCTCGCCGAACCAGCTCCGGCCGTCGGCTACTTCGGGATCGCCCAGCACTACCGCGGTGCCCACCAGGGTGGGGTTGGTGGAGCTGACCACCCGGCCGCGGGCGTCGGCGACGCTGACCGTGGTCACGCCGGCCTGGGTCAGCACGTTCTGCACCAGCGGCGCGATCGTCTCCGCCGGGGCAGGCTGGGTGAGGCGGTCGCGCAGCAGCGGGTTGCCGGCGAGCTGCTCGCCGAGGGCGGCGACGCGCCGGCCCTCCACCCGGTTGAAGGTCGCGGCCGACTGAGCCAGGGACACGGCGGCCACGGCCAGCAGCACCACGACGATGATCGCGAGCTGGAGGACCAGCAACTGCCCGGCCAGGGTGCGGCGGCGGGACGTGATCGCGACCACAAAGACCTCAATTTCCGCTGGTGACAGAAGGCAGACACGGAGTCGGCCGGGGGGCCATCATCTTGCCGCTGGACTCCTACGAAACGGAAGAGAAACATGATGGCAACTCGGAGAAACGTGCTGGTCATGGGCGTCGCCGCCGCGACGGCGCTGGCGCTGGGCGCCTGCGGCGCCACCGCCGGGCAGGACGAGAGCGGGTCCGGCGACGACGGAAAGCCCGTCGCCGGCCTGCGGATCATGGTGCCGAACACCCCCGGCGGCGGGTACGACACCACGGCCCGCACCGCCGCCAAGGTGATGGAGGACGCGAAGATTGCCACCGGCGTGCAGGTGTTCAACCTGCCCGGCGCAGGCGGCACCGTTGGCCTCCAGCGGATGGTCAACGAGAAGGGCAACGGCAAGCTCGCCATGCAGATGGGGTTGGGCGTCGTCGGCGCCTCCTATACCTCCAAGTCGTCCGCGACGCTCACCCAGACGACCCCGCTGGCCAAAATGATCGAGGAAGCCGGCGCCATCGTGGTGCCGAAGGATTCGCCGTACAAGACGATCGGCGATCTGGTCGTCGCCTGGAAGAAGGACCCGAAGAAGATTGCCGTCGGCGGCGGCTCCTCGCCGGGCGGCCCGGACCACCTGCTGCCCATGCAGCTCGCCAAGACGGTCGGCATCGACCCGCGCCAGGTCAACTTCGTCTCGTACGACGGCGGCGGCGAACTGCTGCCGGCGGTGCTCGGCGGCAAGGTGGCCTTCGGCGCCAGCGGCTTCGGCGAGTTCCTCGACCAGGTCGAGGCGGGCCAGCTCCGCGTCCTCGCGGTGACCAGCGAGCAGCCGATCGAGGCGCTCAAGGAGGTGCCGACCCTCAAGGCGTCCGGAATCGACCTGGTCTTCACGAACTGGCGGGGCATCGTCGCCCCGCCCGGCATCAGTGACGGCGACAAGAAGATGTGGATCGACGCGCTGACGAAGATGCACGAGTCCGCCGAGTGGCAGGCCGAGCTCGCCAAGCGGGGCTGGAGCGACGCCTTCGTGACCGGTGACGCCTTCGCCACCTTCCTCACCGACCAGGACACGTCCGTGGCCGACCTGCTCAAGCAGCTCGGGCTGGCGTGACCGGCATGGCGACCCGACCGGACCGGGGCGGAGACCCGCCGCCCCGCCCGGCGGCGCCGGGGGCGACCGCTTCCGTCGTACCGCCGATCCCGGCACAGCAGACCGCGAGGGCTGCCGATCCGGCGTCCCCCACGACGGAGACCGCCACGGCGCGTACGCCGGACCTGCCCCCGGAGGCGCGGCCACCAGCCGCCGACGACCGGCCGCCGGGTGCGGACGCCCTCGACGGCGCGGCCCGGACGGCGAAGCCGGACCGGGCGCAGTACGGCGTCTGCGCATTCCTCGCTGTCGTCGGCGTACTGGTCATCGTCGACGCGATCCGAATCGGGCACGCGATCAGCAGTGCCGATCCGATCGGGCCGAAGCCGGTGCCGATCCTGCTCGGCGTACTGCTGCTCGTGGTCGCCGCGATCTACGCGGTGGACGTGGCCCGCGGCGGCGCAGGTGAGCCGGAGGCCGGCGAGGACGTCGACCTGAGCAGCCCGATCGACTGGCGGACGGTTCTCCTGCTCATCGGCGCCTTCCTGGTCAACGCGGTGCTGATCGACCGGCTCGGCTGGGTGATCAGCGGCACCCTGCTGTTCTGGGGGTCGGCGTTCGCACTGGGCAGCCGGCACCACATCCGCAACCTGCTGATCGCCGTCGCGCTGTCGCTGATCACCTTCTACACGTTCGCCATCGGGCTGGGTGTCAACCTGCCCGCCGGCGTCCTGCAAGGAATCCTCTGATGGAAAATTTCGGCCACCTGCTCGACGGGTTCGCCAATGTGCTGACCCCGATGAACCTGCTGATCGCGCTGCTCGGCGTGACCATCGGCACCGCCGTCGGCGTGCTGCCCGGCATCGGCCCGGCAATGACGGTCGCGCTGCTGCTGCCGGTCACCTATGGGATGGAGCCGACGCAGGCGTTCATCATGTTCGCCGGCATCTTCTACGGCGGCATGTACGGCGGCTCAACCACGTCGATCCTGCTGAACACCCCCGGCGAGTCGTCCTCCGTGGTGACCGCTATCGAGGGCAACAAGATGGCGAAGGCGGGTCGAGCCGCGCAGGCGCTGGCCACCGCTGCGATCGGCTCCTTCGTCGCCGGCACCATCGCCACCCTGCTGCTGGTCCTGGTCACCCCGCCGGTGGTGGCGTTCGCGATCAGTCTGGGCGCGCCGGACTACTTCGCGCTGATGCTGCTCTCGTTCGTGGCGGTGACAGCGGTGCTCGGCGCATCCCGGGTGCGCGGCTTCGCCTCGCTGCTGATCGGCCTGGTCATCGGTGTGATCGGGATCGACCAGACCGGCCAGCAGAGGCTCACCTTCGGTATCCCGCAACTCGCCGACGGCATCGACGTGGTGGTGGTCGCGGTGGGCATCTTCGCCGTCGGCGAGGCGCTCTGGATCGCCGCGCACCTGCGGCGCAAGGCCGCCGAGGTGATCCCGGTGGGCCGTCCCTGGATGGGCCGGCAGGACTGGAAGCGGTCCTGGAAGCCCTGGCTGCGCGGCACCGCGTACGGGTTCCCGTTCGGAGCGCTGCCGGCGGGCGGGGCGGAGATCCCGACCTTCCTGTCGTATGCCACCGAGAAGAGGCTGACGAAGCACCCGGAGGAGTTCGGCAAGGGCGCCATCGAGGGTGTCGCGGGGCCGGAGGCGGCCAACAACGCCTCCGCCGCCGGGACGCTGGTGCCCATGCTGGCGATCGGCCTGCCGACCAACGCCACGGCCGCGGTGATGCTGGCCGCCTTCCAGCAGTACGGCATCCAGCCCGGTCCGCTGCTCTTCGAGCGGGAGTCCAGCCTGGTCTGGACCCTGATCGCCAGCCTCTTCGTCGGCAACCTGCTGCTGCTCGTGCTCAACCTGCCCCTCGCGCCCGTCTGGGCCCGGCTGCTGCGCGTTCCACGGCCGTACCTCTACGCCGGGATCGTCTTCTTCGCCTCGATGGGCGCGTACGCGGTCAACGCCCAGCCGTTCGACCTGTTCCTGTTGCTCACCCTCGGCCTGCTCGGGTTCGGGATGCGCCGTTTCGGGCTGCCGATCCTGCCGCTGATCGTCGGGGTGATCCTCGGTCCACGTGCCGAGTTGCAGGGCCGGCGGGCGCTGCAGCTGGCCGGTGGCGACCTCTCCGGTCTGCTCGGTGGCTGGGTGTCCTGGCTGATCTACGCCACCGTGCTGGTGGTGCTGCTCTGGCCGCTGATCGGCCGGTTCCTCGTACGACCGCTTCGGGAAAGGCTGGTGACCGGATGACCGGGCTGGGAACACGACCTCGAGGGTGTCCGCCGTGAGCTGACAGGGCTGGGCGTGCGGACAGCGTCCGGCAGTTGGCGCGAGGCCGTGATGCGGCCGAGGAGATCGCGACCTGGCGACGGGGTTGGCCCGGGCGCTGTCCTCAGCCCCGCGGACCAGGGCATTCCTTCAATCGGTGTCGTGCGCTCGGCCGCCAGGTTCTGGAGGTGCGCTGGCCGAGTGTCGCTGGGCGGTGTGGCGGCGAATCCACCAGGTGATGACGGCGACGACCGCGATCGCGAGGATGATCAGGGCGGTGGCCCGGCCGAAGGTCTTCTCAATGGTGCTGTACGAGTTCCCGGCAAGATAACCGAGTACCACCGTGCCGATCCCTGAGACCAGGCCACCGGCGGCGTTGAAGGCCAGAAATGTGCGGTAGGGCATGTGGGCGGCACCGGCCAGGGCGGGCATGACCGCGCGGAGGAACGCGACGAAGCGGCCAAGGAAGACGGCCGTGCCGCCGCGGCGGGCGAGGAGATCGCGCGCGGCGTCTATCCGCTGTTCGCGGCGTCGCAGGGGGCGGGTGCTCAGCAGCCGCGGGCCGAGATGGCGGCCGACTTCGTATCCGGCGCTGTCGCCAAGGATCGCGGCACCGACGACCACGGCGATCATGGGCAAGAGGGCGACGTGGCCGCGGCTGGCGGCGACGCCGCCGAGAATGGCAGCTGTTTCCCCGGGGAGCAGGAACCCAATGAACAGCGCGTCTTCCGCGAAGACAAGCAACCCGACCAGCAGATAGACGCCGACGCCGTGCAGGGCCAGCAGCCAGTCTGCCAGCCTGGTCACGGCAGCCGTACCGGTGCCGGTGCGACGGCCATTGGCCGCCGGCGGATCGCCGGCAGCGCGCCGAGCACGCGCGGGACCAGGCGGGACGCCAGGACGCAATAACCGTCAACCCGGGCCACCGTGACTTGCGCCGCACCAGCGCGACCTGCTGCCAACGTCAATCACCCTACCTAGGGAACGGAGCCGACTTTCGGCCCTGCGCGCGACTGCGCGGACGCCACAGTAATGAGCCGCTTCGTGGCATCGCCCCCACATCGGCTCCCCGATGCACGGGACCGCTTCGGGGGAACGGCACAGGCCGAGGCAAAGCCTTTCACAGCGGGTCATCCGCGCGCGGATGATCCCCGTCTTTACACCGTGGTCGACAGCCGCCGGCCTCTCGGCGAGGACCATTGCTCCACGCCGCACCGGTGCCGGCGTGGCCGCTTGTGTCCAAGTGGGCTGGACAATGCTGGTTGATCTCCCATTTCCCGAGCGGGAAGCAACGTCCTGACGCAGATCCGCGATCCGGGCCCGGATGTTGGCCGGGGCTTCGGGATGCCCGTGCTCGACGTTGGCCCGGACGTCAGCCACGGTCTCGCCGGCCAGTTCCCGCCGCCAAGCCAGGTCCGCACCTCGCATGGCCTGGGCGAACGCGCAGGACTGTCGATAGTCGACGTCCGAGTGCTCCCCCGGTCCCTCGCTGAGGATCTGGTCGCACCGCAACAGCTCCTCCGCGCCCTCGATCGCAGTTGGCACCCAGCCCTGAACGGGTACGCGTCAGTGTGGCGGTGAGGCCTGCTCCAGTGGACGTCCGTGGGCTCGGATCGCGTCCGAGAAGGCGACGCCGAGCAGGACGGCGGCAGCTGCCGCAGCGACAATGAGCGGCGGCAGGCCGACCATCACCGGCGCTAAGGCCGCGAGGGCGAGGATCCCGATCGGCCGTGGCCGGGATACGCGGGCGAAGGCCACGTGCTCGAATAGCGAGCGCCCGGCGAGGTAGAGCGCGGGCCCTCCGAGGATGGCGCCGACCCACGCGGGTTTGGCGTGTCCGGACGGATCTATCAAGACGAGTTCGGAACCGGCTGAGGTGACGAGGATGCCGGACACCATGAGCAGGTGACAGAGCTCGGCCGACCGACCGAGCCGGCCGGGGTCGGCGGATGCCGCGATGGCCTCACCCAAGATCTGGCCGGCTCGATAGAAGTAGATCCGCCACAGCAACACCGTGGTGAGGAACGACAAGGTAAGGGCCAATGTTCGTTCATCCACGATCGGACCGCGTAGAAGACTCGAACCGGAGGTCAGGATCGTCTCACCAAGCGCGACGATGACGAGCTGCCAGTAGCGTTCGGCCAGGTGCTCGCCCGCGACCGCCCACGGGGACACCCGCGAGCGGCCCAGCCGCGGTACCGGCCAGCCGAGTCTGCCCCCCAGGTAGTCGATCGCCAGGGCCAGTGTCCACAGCGAATTGCGCGTCAACTCTGGCGCGAAGGCTCCGGTGAGCCACGGCACGGCCGACGCGCCGAACCAGACGAACGACAGCATGTTGACGCGGCGCAGATCGTGACCCCGCAAGGTAACTACGAAGAAGAGGGTGCGGCCCATTTGGATCGCGACATACGTGCTCGCGAAGAGCAGGCCGGTCTCGGCGAGAGCCCCGGATATCGCGACCGCCAGGAACAGACTCCCGAGCATCGTCGCGAGGACAACGAACTGGATCTCCGGCTGGAACGGGTCGAATCTGCTGGTCATCCATGCCGTCTGGGTCCAGATCCACCAGACGGCCAATAGCAGCAGCAGAGTCTCGCCGTTCTCCGCCAGGGAAGTGGTCAAGGTATCGGCGACGTGACCCCTGGTGTAGTCCAGCACCAACTCGTGCACGATCCGGGTGAGCGCGAAGACGTACACGAGATCGAAGAACAGTTCCAGGAAGGTCGGCCGCTGCGGACTCTCACGCCCGCGCAGCAGATTGGCCGCTCTGTTCGTCGTCACCGGCCCGCCCGCCTAGGCGCCCTTGACGTGCGGCGCCCGCCTGGCGAGCAGGAAAACCGCGCACACCACGAGGGCCAGGGCGAGCGCCTCGCCGAGAAGAGGCAACGGGCCGGTGCGGATCGACTCGCCCAACCAGAGCAGCCCGACCAGGATGGCCACCAGTGGGTCGGTGACCGTGATGGCGGCCAGCGCCGGTGCGCCCATCGGGCCAGCCTGGTAGGCGTTCTGGCTGAGCAGCACCCCGAACGGACCGAGCACGGCGATCGCGTACACCTGCCACTGACCGAAAATCGCCGCCGGGCTCTCCTCGAGGTGGAACGCCAGACTGCTGATCAGGCCGGCCGTTACGCCGTAACAGATACCGGACGCGATGGCCAGGGGCAGCGGGCGCCAGCGCCGGTCCAGCCCCAGCGCGGCCGCCACGCTCAGTCCCACGCCGACGACCACGGCGACGCAGAGCAGGAACGCCGGCCAGAACGCCTCGAGTCCCTGACCCTGACCGCGGGTCGGCCGGGCAATCACCAGGAAGGCGGCGAGCCCGAGCAGGCAGAGCATCGACTCCAGGAGCAACGTCCGGTCGACGCGGTCGTGCCCGGCTGCGGCGAACAGCAGGATGTACCAGACCAGCCCGGTCACCAGCAGTGGCTGCACCAGGATCAGCGGGATCAGGCTCAACGCCACGACCTGTAGGGCGAAGGCCGCCGCCGCGAGCACCACAGACCATCGCCAGCCCCGCAGGCGGAAGAGAGCCAACAGCAGGCTGGGCCGGCCGGCCGGCGCTTCGGGCACCTGGTGGGAGGCGCGGAACTGCAGGACCGACGACCCGGCGAACGCTGCCGCCGCGCCGAGGGCGACCGGTATCCCGGCCGCCATCTCCCACATCGCGTTCATCGTGCGCCAGCCGGGCCGCTCACCTGGGCTGCCCTCCTCCACCACGAGACGTCACGTGCCGGTCTGCGCTGACGCAGCAGCGCCGCGACCGGGTCGGGGCACCTGCTCGGCCGCTTTCCGGCGCTCGCGGCTTCCCCGTACGGATCGGGTTAAACGGGCCGTCCGGTGCCCGTGCGGTGGGGCGGGCGGTCAGCCACCGCGGCAGGGGTGCGGGTCGCCTCGCGAGGTCCACCGGGGACGCCGAGCGGCCGCAGCTGCCACCTGCCGAGCGACGACGGCCTCCCGACTGCCATGACTCCGCTCGGTGCCCCGCGTCCGGTGCCGAGAGTTGGTAAATATCCCAAGAAGCCGCAATTGGCTCGTTAAGCTGACGATCATCTCGAAAGGGGCGGCGCCCCTTTGCCGCGCACCGCCTGGGGGCACCCACATGTCAGCGACCGCGTCCGCGCGTCCCGGTTCAGCACCGGCTGTGGGTCGCCTCTTCGCGCTGCGGCGGGTGCGGCTCGGCGTGCCGGGCGAGCGCGACCGCCCCGGCGACGGCCAGCGCGAACCCCACCGCCGCCACGGGCACGGACCCGGGCCGTACCCCGTCACCGAGCAGCAGCCAGCCGGCCGTCGCCGGGGCCACGGTCTGCCCGAGGATCGTCGACGCGGAGGCCACGGTGACCGTGCCGCGTTGCAGGGCGGTGGCGTAGAGCAACAGGCCGGTCAGCCCCGCCAGCACCACGGCGTACGTGGCCGGGTTGGCCAGCACCTCGCCGACCGTGCCGGCCCCGCCGATCAGCCGGGCGCCGAGCGCCGCGCAGCCGAACGACAGCCCGGCGAGGAGACCCGGCACGGCCGGCCCGGACATCCGCGGACTACCCAGGTACGCCGCGACGGCCAGGGCGAGCACTGTCGCGAGCAGCCACCAGCCGGCCGACCCCGGCACCTCGGCCGGCGGCCCGCTGACCGCCGTGAGCACCAGGAGCAGCAGACCGACCACCACCGCACCGATCGCCACCCAGTCCCGGGCACCGAGCCGGATCCGCAGCACGAGCAGGGCGATGAGCGCGACCATCCCGAGGTTGGCCGCCTGCACCGCCTGCACGGCGAAGAGCGGCGTGGTCCGCAGCGCGGTGAAGGTGAGCAGCGAGGACGCGCCGTCCAGCGCCAGACCCGTCGCGTAGAGGCCGTTGCGTACCAACCGCAGCAGAAGGCGCGGGTCGAGGTGCTCGGTGGCCGCCACCCGGCGAGCGCCGATCGACTGCACGATCGCCGCGGTGGCGCTGCACGACGCGGCGATGATAGCGAGCACGAAGCCGAAGGCCATGACGGATTCCCGTGGTCCTGGACCCCGGACGGGACCGCCCGGAGCACCTGCGCATACCCGTCTTCGGCCGGGTATCGCCCCGGCCGTGCGAGCGGCCGGTGAACGCGCCCGGCCGGCCAGCCGCGCCCGCCGGGTCCGAGCCGGCCGAGCGGACAGCCCGGCGGGTGCTGGTCGTCTCGGCCGACATCGGCGGTGGCCACGACGCCACCGGCCGGGCGCTCGAGGAGCGCGTACACGCGCTCTGGCCGGGGAGCCGAGTCGGGTGGGTGGACACGCTCGACGTCATGGGACCGGGCGTCGGCCGTGGCTTCCGGCGCACCTACGTCACCAATGTCGCGACGACACCCTGGTTGTACGAGTTCTTCTGGGCCTCGCTCTGGCGGCACCGCTGGTTTGCCACGGCCTCCAAGTGGTTCACCGGCGCCTGGGCAGGCCGCCGGCTCGCGCCGGCCATCGAGGCGTTCGACCCCGACCTGATCGTCTCGACCTATCCGCTGGGCAGTGCGGGGCTGGCCTGGCTCCGCCAGCATCGCGGGCTCGACGTGCCGATGGGCGCCTGGGTCTCCGACTTCGCCCCGCACCCCTTCTGGGTCTACCCGCAGCTCGATCTGGCGGTCGTGGTGCATCCGTCGGCGCTGCCGGTGGCGGCGATCGCCGCGCCCGGAGCACCGCTCGGCGTCTGCGCCCCACCGGTACTCGAACGGTTCCATCCCGGCGACCAGGTCGACGCAGCCCGGCGCTGCGGTCTCGACCCGGAACGGCCACCGGTGGTGGTCGCCTGCGGCTCGTACGGCTTCGGTGCGGTGGAGGAGGCGATCGCGGCGCTGGTCGGCATCGGGGACGCGGTGCAGGTCGTCGCCGTCTGCGGGCGCAACGAAAGGCTCGCCGACCGGCTGGAGGCGTTGAACGTCCCCCCGGGCCGGCTGGTGATCCGGCGGTGGGTCGACGACATGCCGACCCTGCTGCGGGCCGCCCGACTGCTGGTCACCAACGCCGGCGGAGCCACGGCGCTGGAAGCGTGGGCCACCGGCACGCCGGTCGTGATGTACCGGCCCATCGCCGCGCACGGGGCTGCCAACGCTGCGCTGATGACCGCCGCCGGGCTCGCCGAGACCGCCCAGGATCCGGCTTCCCTCGTCGCGTGCGTCCGTACCCGGCTGGTCGATCGACCGCCAGCCCGCCTGGTCGAGGTCCCACCCGGGCCATTCCTGCCGTACCTCGGGCTGCCGGCGCTGGCCGATCGGCGACCGCCGGCAGAGGCGACGGCGGACGGTTCGCGGCCCGGCGGACGGGCCCCGAACGGCAGACCGCCGAGCTGGCCGCTGCGCGCGCAGGACGCGTTCTTCCTACACGTGCAATCGCCCATGGTGGCCCAGCAGATCGGTACCGTGCTGGATCTGGGCCCCCGCCCGGACGGCCGGCCGCTCACCCGGGCGGACCTGACCGCGTTGCTGGCCCGACGGCTGCCCGCCATTTCGACCCTACGACGCCGTCTGGTGTCCCGGGGCCGGTGGCGCCGGCCCGGTTGGGTCGTCGACCGACACGCCGACGCCGCAGCGCACCTCGACGAGGTCCGGGTCGAGCCCGACGACGACGGTGGTGCCGCGGTGGACCGGTTCTGGTCCCAGCCGCTGGCCCTCGACCGCCCGCCCTGGCGGATGCTGCTGGTCAGCGGCCTTCCCGACGGCCGTACCCGGGTCGCGGTCAAGCTGCACCACTGCCTCGGGGACGGGCTCTCCGCGATCGGCGTCCTGCAACGCCTGATGGACGCGGCCGGCGACCGGACCCCATCGCGGGGTGCTGCGCTCGGCACCAGTGCCCCGACGCGGGCTCCGGCCGACGACCGGGCCGACGCAGCGGTGGACGCGGGACGTGCACCGGCCCCGCGCGGCGACCGGCGGGGCCGCCCGGGCGATCGGGCCCGGGAGGTGGCCCGGCAGGCCCGGCTCACCGCGCGGGGGCTGGCCCGCCTCGCCACGCAGGGGGCCGCGCCCGGCAGCCCGCTCAACCGGCCCCTCAGCTCGCCGCGTCGGCGGCTGGTCACCGCGAGCCTGCCCGCCGCCGAGGTCCTTCGCGCGGCCCGGGCCTGCGGCGCGCACACCAGCGAACTGATGGTGGCCCTCACCGCCGGGGCGCTGGACCGGGTCCACCCGGCGCCGGCGCCCCCACGGCTGCGGGCGATGTTCGCGGTCTCCGCCAGCCCGCGGCGGCGGGCGGCCACCCACGGAAACTGGACCGGTGCCGTCAGCCTCGACCTCCCGCTGGCGCGGGCAACGACTCGCGACCGGGTCACCGAAGTACGCGAGTCGCTGCGCGCCGCGCTCGCCAGCGGCGAGGCCGAGGCCGCCGGCCTGGTGATGCGGGCGATGGGCGCGCTCCCCGCGCCGCTGCACGCGGCGGCGGCCCGGCGCGTCTACACCAGCCGGCACCTCAACGTCATCGTCTCCTACATGCCGGCGCCGTTTCGGACCCAACGGCTGGCCGGTGCGTCGGTGCGGACGGCCACCCCGGTGGTCGCCCTGGCCGACGGGGTACCGGTGGGCGTCGGCGTGCTGCGGTGCGGCCCCACCTTTGAAATCGGGGTGCTGCTGGACGAGTCGCTCGCCGACAGCGGCACCGCCTTCGTGGCCGCGCTCCACGCCGACCTGGCCGCGCTGCTCGTCGACGTCGACGCGGCCGCGGGTGGGGACGACGGCGACCCGGGCGGAGACGCCGTGGCCCCGGGCGGGGACGACGGCGAGGCAGCCGCGAGCGGCGGCACACTGGCCGTGGGCGGCGGTGACCCGGGGGTTGACGTCGCGGTGCCCGCCGGGCCGGCGCCGCCGGGGGTACGTCCGTGCGCCTGACCGGTTCGGTGGTCCTGGTCACCGGAGCGTCGTCGGGCATCGGGGCTGCGCTGGTACGGCGGCTCACCCGGGCGGGCAGCCACGTCCTCGCGGTCGGCCGGGACCCGGACCGGCTCGACCGGATCGCCGCCGATACCGGCGCGATCCCGCTGCTGGCCGATTTTGGCCGACCCGACGCCGCCCGCCAGCTGGCCGAGCGGGCGATGGACCGGCACGGTCGGGTGGACGTGCTGGTCAACAATGCCGGCGTCGGCTGGGCGGGGCCGTTCGGCACGATGCCGGCCGAGCGCGTCGAGGAGGTGCTCGCGGTGAACCTGCGGGCCCCGGTCGAGTTGACCCGGGCGCTGCTGCCCGGAATGTGCCGGCGCGGCGGACACCTGGTCTTCGTCGGCTCGATCGCGGGCCGACTGGGAGTGGCCGAGGAAGCCGTGTACGCGGCCAGCAAGGCCGGCCTGGACGCCTTCGCGCGGAGCCTCCGGCTGGAATCCGCCTGCCGTCGGGTCGGCGTGACGGTGGTCGTGCCGGGGGTGGTGCAGACAGCGTTCTTCGCCCGTCGGGGCCGGCCGTACCACCGGAACCGACCCCGGCCGATGCCGGCGGACCGGGTGGCAGACGCGGTGACCGACGCGATCGTCCGGAACCAGGCGGAGGTCTATCTGCCGGCCTGGCTGCGGGTGCCGGTGGCGATGCAGGGCCTGCTGCCGGCGGTGTACCGCCGCCTGGCCAGCCGATTCGGCTGACCGGGCCGATGTCCCGAGGCCACCGCGTTCAGTTCATCCGGGCCGCCCGCAGCGACTGGCGCAGCGAGGACATGGTGGCCAGCACCGCCGTCGGCTCGTAGCCGCAGTGCGCCATGCAGTTCGCGCAGCGGGGATCGCGCCCCCGGCCGTAGCTGTCCCAGTCGGTCGAGTCGAGCAGCTCCCGGTAGCTGCCGGCGTAGCCGTCGGCCATCAGGTAACAGGGCCGCTGCCAGCCCAGCAGTGAGTACGACGGGATCGCCCACGCGGTGCACGGGAAGTCGACCCGCCCCTCGAGGAAATCCAGGAACAGCGGCGAGTGGTTGAGCCGCCAGCGTGCCCGCCGGCCTCCGGCGAATGCCTTGCGGAACAGCTCCCGGGTCTCCGTGATGCCCAGGAAGTGATTCTGGTCCGGCGCCTTCTCGTAGGCGTACGCCGGCGAGAGCATCATCTCGTCCACGCGCAGGTCGTCGTTGAGGTAGTTGAGCACCTCGATCACCGTCTGCGGGGTGTCGGTGTTGAAGAACGTGGTGTTGGTGGTGACACGGAAGCCGCGCCGCTGCGCGTCCCGCACGGCCGCCACCGCCTCGTCGAAGACGCCGTCCTTGCAGACCGACGCGTCGTGCCGGTCCCGCAGCCCGTCGATGTGCACGGTGAAGGCGAAGTACGGCGATGGACGGAACTTGTCGATCTTCTTGGGCAGCAGCACCGCGTTGGTGCAGAGGAACACGAACTTCCTGCGCCGCACGAGTTCGGCGACGAGGGTGTGGATCTCCGGGTGCATGAGCGGCTCGCCGCCCGCGATGGAGATCATCGGCGCCCCGCACTCCTCCACGGCGGCCAACGCCTGCTCCACCGGCATCCGGCGCTTGAGCAGACTCGCCGGCTGCTGGATCTTGCCACAGCCCGCGCACTTCAGGTTGCAGGCGAACAGCGGCTCCAGTTCCAGCAGCAGCGGAAACCGCTCCCGTCGGCGCAGCTTCTGTCCGACCAGGTATTGCGCGACCCGCAGGCTCTGACGCATCGGCATACTCACGGCTGACGTACCTCCTTCGGCAGGGTGAAACGCACGTCTTCCACAGCAGTGGTGTGCTCGCTCACCTCCCCCGCCCCGAGTGCGGTGAGGGCGGCGACGACCTCGTCGACCAGCCCCGGCGGCGCCGAAGCGCCCGCGGTAACGCCAACCGTCGCGGCCCCGCCCAGCCAGCGCAGGTCCACGCAGCCCACGTCGTCCACCAGATACGCCCGGGACCCGGCGCGCTCTGCCACCTCCACGAGGCGGCGGGAGTTCGAGGAGTTGGCCGAGCCGATCACAAGGACCAGGTCGGCCTGCCCGGCCACGGCGGTGACGGCCCGTTGCCGGTTGGTGGTGGCGTAGCAGATGTCGTCCGAACCGGGACCGGACAGCGCCGGGAACCGCCGCCGCAGCGCATCGACGATATCCGCCGCCTCGTCCGTCGCCAGCGTGGTCTGCACCAGGTACGACACCCTGGCCGGGTCGTCCACCCGCACCGTCTCGGCCGCGGCCGGGTCGGGCACCAGACGGATCCGCTCCGGCGCCTCGCCGAGGGTGCCGTCGGTCTCCTCGTGTCCGGGGTGCCCGATCAGCAGCACCGTGTCGCCCCGGCCCACGAACCGGCGCGCCTCGGCGTGCACCTTCGTGACCAGGGGGCAGGTGGCATCGATCACCGGCAGCCGCCGGTCGGCGGCCTCCTGGCGTACGGCCGGCGCGACCCCGTGCGCCGAGAAGACGGTGAGCGCCCCGTCCGGGACCTCGTCGAGTTCGTCGACGAAGACCGCTCCCCGGGCCTGCAGGTCGGCCACCACCCGGGCGTTGTGCACGATCTGCTTGCGTACGTAGACCGGTGGGCCGTGCCGGCGCAGCGCCTGCTCCACCACCGCGATCGCCCGCTCGACTCCGGCGCAGAAGGATCGGGGCGAGGCCAGCACGACCCGGTGGACGCTGTGCGCCGCCGCCGCCCACTCGGCCAGCGCCGCCGCCACCTCCGGCAGCACGCGCAGCGCGGTGCGGACCCGGCGCACCGTGGCCGGCCGGTACAGCGGCCCGGCCGCGGTGTCGGCGACCACCCGGACGCAGGCCGCCGGCCGGTCGTCGGCGCCGGCCAGCAGCCATGCCGATTCGAGGTCGGCGACCAGTGCGCCGGTCGCGGCGAGCCGGGCCCGGGTCGCGCCGTCGACCAGCCGGTGGGTGCTGACCACCGGGCCGACGTGCACCCGCAGCCCGCGTCGGCGCAGCGCGGCGGCGAGCAGGGCGGCGTCCGGCATTCGCCGTACGCCCTGCGAGCCGTTCGGGATCAGCGGGTCGGCGCGTACCTCGCTGGCCACCACGACGTCGCCCGGTGCCAGGCCGGAGGCCAGGCCCCCGCCGATGCCGGCGACGGCGACCGGTCCCGTTGCGGTGAGCCGATCGGTAGCGGCTGCGCGGGCACGCCGCGGCCCGATACCGGTGCGGCGCAGCGTCAGCTGTCCCGGTCGTTCGGACAGGCCGCGCCGCAGCGCGGCGGCCTCCAGCCGCATGGGCGCGTAGAGCGTCCCGTCCGGGCCGTCCGGGCCGGTCACCGGGTCACCGTGGCCTCGACACCGGTCGCCCGCGCGTCCAGGATCCGACCGAGCGCGCTGACCGGGAAGACCAGCCGGTACAGCCCGTAGTTGATGTAGAAGTCGCCCGGGAACCCGGTGCCGGTGTACTGCGGCTCGTCCCAGCCGCCGTCCGGGCGCTGGGTGTCGACCAGCCAGCCCACGCCGCGCCTCGCCGGCTCCCCCGCGCCGTGGCCTGCGGCGTGCAGCGCGAGCAGAGCCCAGGCGGTCTGCGACGCGGTCGACTCGCCGCGGCCGATCCAGGCCGGGTCCCGGTAGGAGCGCAGATCCTCGCCCCACCCGCCGTCCGGGTTCTGATGCGCGAGCAGCCAGTCGACGGCCCGGCGGAGCGCCGGGTGACCGGGCGGCAGGCCGGCCGCGACCAGGGCCGGCACCGCCGCCCCGGTGCCGTACACGTGGTTGGCGCCCCAGCGGCCGAACCAGGAGCCGTCCGGCTCCTGGGCCCGCAGCAGCCAGTGCGTGGCGCGGCGCAGCGGCACGGTGTCGGCGAGGTTCTCCGCCGCCAGCGCCTCCACGATATGGGCGGTCACGTCGGCGCTGGGCGGGTCGATGACCTCGCCGAAGTCGCAGAACGGCAGGTCGCCGAGGACCGCACGGGTGTTGTCCGCGTCGAACGCGGCCCAGCCGCCGTCGCGGCACTGCATGCCCAACAGCCACCGGGTCGCCCGCAGCACAGCCGGCTCGACCGGTACCCCGGTCCGCCGCAACGCCATGATCACCTCTGCGGTGTCGTCGGTGTCGGCGTACCCGTCGTTGTCGAACTCGAAAGCCCAACCGCCGACCGGGGTGTGCGGCCGGCGAACGGCCCAGTCGCCGCGGACCCGGATCTCCTCCTCGAGCAGCCAGCCGCCCGCCCGGACCAGCGCGGTGTGCCCGGCCGGCAGACCAGCGTCGGAGAGGGCGACGACGGCGAGCGCGGTGTCCCACACCGGCGACTGGCACGCCTCCAACCGGCGGACCGGGCCGTCCGGCGTCTGCTCCCGCACCGTGAACCGGTCCAACCCGGTCAGGCCGGCCCGCAGCACCGGATGGTCCAAGGAGTAGCCGAGCAGGTGCAGCGCCATCAGCGAGTAGACCCAGGGCGGCTGGATTCCACCCCATGAGCCGTCGGCCTCCTGCCGGGCCACCACCCACTCGGCGGCGCGCCGCAGGGCGTGCCGGCGGACCGGTCCCCTGGCGATCCGCTCGTAGCCGTTGGCGAGCCGGTCGAGCCGGTACAGCAGGCCCGAACGCGACGTGAGCTGCGGCGGCCGCGACGCCGGCGCACGGGTGCGCAGTTCGTCGACGGAGAAACCAAGGTCCCGCACCGGACGCAGCGCGCGGACGATCGACAGCGGAACGATGGTCTGCCGGGCCCAGCAGGCGAAGTCGTAGATGTTGAACGGCATCCACGACGGCAGCAGCACCAGCTCGGGCGGAATGGCGGGCAGTCGGGACCACGGCCAGTGGCCGAAAAGGGCCAGCCAGAACCGGGTGAACACCCGGCTCGCCGCCACGCCGCCGTGCGCGCGGACAAACTGGGCGGCGGCCGCCATGTGCGACGCCTCCGGCGGGTCGTCGGCCAGCCGCAGCGCCAGGTAGGCCTCGATGGTGGTGGAGAGGTCCCCCGGACCACCGTGGAACGTCGCCCACGACCCGTCCGGCCGCTGCTGGGACCGGATCCACCGGGCCGACTCGCTGGTGCGCTCCGCGGTCCGGATGCCGAGGAACTGCCGTAGCAGCAGGTCCTCGGCGTCCATGGTGACGTTCGTGGCGAGCTCGCCCTTCCACCAGCCGGCCTCGTCCTGCAACCCGAGCAGATGGTCCCGGGCGCGACGCAGCGCCTCCGAAGCGGCGCCGGGCGGATGCGTGCCAGTCGGGGAGCCGATCCGGACGGACGCGGTGGGCTCCGGAGACAGCAGCTCGGTCATCAGTGGTCCCGCCCGGTGATGAAGGCGGCGATGTCGGTCAGCTCGCCGCGTACGCCCTCCGGCAGGTCCAGAGCGGCCAGTTCCGCCAGGGCCCGCTCGGTCTCCTGCCGAGCCCGCTGCCTGGTCCACTCGCGCGCCCCGGTCGCCTCGATCAGGTCGCTCGCCCGCGTCACGTCGTCGGCGGCCAGCGGCGCCGGCGACCGGTACAGCTCAGCCAGTGCGCGGCCGGCGCTGCCCCCGCTGGTCACCGCACGGACGACCGGAATGCTGCGCTTGCGGGAGCGCAGGTCCGACCCGACCGGCTTGCCGGTGCGCTGCGGATCGCCCCAGATCCCGAGCAGGTCGTCGACGAGCTGGAAGGCCAACCCGAGGTGGAGGCCGAACCGGGACAGCCCGTCGACCAGGGTCTGCGGGCCGCCGCAGAGCAGTGCCCCGAGCGCGCACGAGCCGGCGAGCAGCGCGGCGGTCTTGTTCCTGGCCATCTCCAGGCACTCGTCGAGGGTGACGTCGTCGCGCCGCTCGAAGCCCAGGTCGGACGCCTGCCCGGCGAGTAACGCCCGGACGTCCAGGGCGAGCCGCCGGGCCGCGGGACACCCGCCGGGCACCTCGACGAGCGCCTCGTACGCCAGCCCGATGAGGGCGTCGCCGGCGAGGATGGCCGGACCGACCCCGAACACCGTCCACGCGGTCGGGCGGTGGCGGCGTTCGGTGTCACCGTCCATCACGTCGTCGTGCAGCAGCGAGAAGTTGTGCGCCAGCTCGACCGCGGCGGCGGCCGGGACACCGGCCTCGGGCTCGGCGTCGGTGGCCCGAGCCGAGAGCAGCGCCAGCATGGGACGCAGGCCCTTGCCCTGCCGGGTGGCGGGTGAGCCGTCGGCGTCCCAGTACCCGAGCTGGTAGCCCGCGACCAGTCGGTTGCCGGGGTCCAGGCGGTCGAGCAACGCGCAGATGGCCGGCTCGACGTGGCTCTGGATCTGGTCCGTGCTGCTACTGCCTACAACGGTCATCGTGCGGCCTCCGTGTGGTGTCGGGGCTGGGACACGAGTTGGCGGGCGACGACGTTGGCGGCCTCCCGGCCGCTGCGCACCGCGCCCTCCATCGTGTCCGGCCAGCCCGTGTCGGTCCATGCGCCGGCCAGGACCAGCCCGGGCAGGCGGGTGGTCGGCACCGGCCGGTACGCCCGGGTACCGGGGGTCTGTCGGAAGGTGGCCCGAGGCTCCCGGGTCACGAACGCGTCGCGTACCGGAGTGCGCCGGGCGGCCGGGAACAGCTCGGCGAGGGCCGCCCGCTGCGTCGCCACCAGGTCGGCAGCGGGACGGTCGACATCGGCGTCGGCGGCCGACAGGGAGACCACCAGGTGCTGCTCGTCGGCACCCGGCCCCGACCGGTCGAAGATCCACTGCGCCGGGGACTCCACCGCGGCGGCCATCGTCAGCGCGGTGACCGGCCGTTCGTAGCGCAGATGCACGTTGACGATCGGCACCGCGCCCAGCCGGTGCCAGTCGCCGGCGGTGGGCGCGGCAGCCGGCGGCACCAGCGACGCGGCGACCTGGTGCGGCACGGCCAACACGACGCCGTCCGCGGTCAGCTCGCCGTCGTTCAATCCGATCCGGAAACCCCTGGGCTCCGGTTGGATCCAGCGCACCCGGGACCGGGTGTGCACCGAGACGCCGAGCCGGGCCAGCAGCCGTCGGGCCGCGACCGCGTGCAGGTCGACCAGAGGGATCCGGGCCCGGCCGATGTCGCCGGCGTCCGCGTCGTCCAGCAGCCCGGTGCGGAACACCCGGGCGGCGAGCGCCAGCGACGCCTCGCCGCACGGCAGGTTCAGCGCCGCCACACAAATCAGGTCCCAGAGCCGCCGGCGGCTGCGTTCGCTCTGGCCGTGTTCGACCAGCCAGTCGCCGAAGCTGCGCGCGTCGGTGGCGGGCCGGTCCGGGTCGACGTGCCGCAGCGCCGCGCAGGCCCGCGCCGCGGCAAGCCGCTCACCAGGGCTGAGCAGCCGGTAGCCGGCGAGCGCGGGCAGCAGATGCGCCGGGGCCGGCAGCCGGCGACGGGCCAGCAGGTGCGGTGCCCGTCCCGGGAGCAGCACCGGCACCGCGAAACGCGGTTGCAGGTCGGTGCCGGCGGTGGTCCCGAGCCGGTCCAGCAGGCCCCGGTAGGCGTGGTAGCAGCGCAGGAAGACGTGCTGCCCGGTGTCGACGGTCAGGCCCTCACGGCGAAAGGAGTAGGTGGCCCCGCCCAGCTCCGGCCGGCTCTCGAGCAGCGTCACCGGCAGGCCGAGGTCGGCAAGCCGGATGGCCGCGGTGATGCCCGCCAGCCCGCCGCCGATCACGCAGACCCCGCCCGTACCGGTCGGTGGGACCTCCAGCGACCCGGTCATGTCGGCCGCCCGACGAGCGCGCGGGCCGCCACCCAGGCCTTCTCGTGCGCCGGGAGCGACACCCGCCGGTGTGTGACCGCCAGCGGGTCGGCCGCGATGTGCGCGAGCAGCCGCCGGTAGATGCCGGCCATCGCGGCGGTGCACGCCGCGCTGCGCCGGTCCAGCATCGGTAGAAGCCGCAGCCCGATGTCGTACCAGTGGGCGGCCCGGCCTGCCTCGAAACGCACCAGCTCGATGAGCCGCGCGGGCGGGTCGGTGAACCCGCCGTCGTTCAGGTTCAGCGTGCAGCCGAACCGTTCCAGGTCTTCGGCGGGCAGGTAGACGCGCCCGTCGGCCCGGTCCTCGACCAGGTCGCGCAGGATGTTGGTCAGCTGCAACGCCACGCCGAGCGCGTCGGCCAGCGGCGCGGCGCGACCCGGGTCGCCGGTGCCGAACACGCCGAGGGAGAGCCGGCCGATGGAGCCCGCCACGCAGCGGCAGTACCAGTGCAACTCCTCGAAGGTGGCGTACCGCCGGCCGGTCACGTCGGCCGCGCAGCCGTCGATCAGCTCGTCGAACGCCTCCAGCGGGATCGGCATCCGGGTCGCGGCGTGACCCAGCGCGGTGAGGACCGCGTCGCCGCCGCTGTCGCCGGGCAACCGCCGCAGTGCCGCCCGGATCTCCCCCAGCCGCTCCAGCTTCTCTGCCGGCGGCAGGTGCCCGTCGCCGATGTCGTCGATGCGGCGGGCGGTGGCGTAGATGGCCGAGAGGACGCGGCGTTTCGCCGGCGGCAGCAGCCGGATGCCGTACGAGAAGTTGGCGGCCTGGCTGCGGGTGATGTGCTCGCAGCGGCGGTAGGCGGCCGCCACGTCCGTGGTCGCGGTCATCCGGCGCTCCGCACCATCGCGCTCAGCCAGCGACGGAAGACCCGGCGGCCCCGGGGACGGACGGTCACCCGCAGCGGGTCGTAATCGGCGCGGGCCAGCGCGTCGAGCGTCGCCCGGCCCCCGGCGAGGTAGCCGCCCACCGCCAGCCGGGCCCACCCGTGCAGGGCCGCCACCAGCGGGGCGCCGGCGTCGAGCCAGGCCCGGGCCCGCTCCGCCTCGAAGCCGATGAGCTCGCGCAGCCTCCGGTCGGCGGTGGGGCCGGTGAGGTCGGCCTGGGTGACGCCGAACCGGTCGAGGTCCTCGGCGGGCAGGTAGACCCGGCCCCGACGGTAGTCCTCGGCGACGTCCTGAAGGTGTTCGACGAGTTGCAGCGCGGTGCAGATCCGGTCGGAAAGCGCAAGCCGCGCCGGCCCGGCCTGCCCGAAGACGTGCAGGACCAGCTCCCCGACCGGGTTGGCCGAAAGGGTGCAGTAGTCGACCAGCTGCGCGAACGTCGCGTACCGGCTGACGTGCTGGTCGACCCGGTTGGCCTCGACCAGCCGGAGCAGGGGGTCGAGCGGCAGCCGGCACTCGGCCACGGTGGGCGCGAGGGCACGCACCACCCGGTCGCTCACCGGCCGGCCGGCGTACAGCGCCCGCAGCTCGGTCTCCACCCGGTCGAGCGCGGTGAGCCGGTCGACCCCGGGTGCGAGTGGCTCGTCACCGAGGTCGTCGACGTGGCGCGCGTACCGGTAGACGGCGAGCAGGTGACGGCGGTGCCGACGGGGCAGCACCCGCAGCGCGACGGGGAAGTTCTCCTGCGCCCGTGCCTGCTCGATCCGGCGGGTCGCCAGGGCGACGGCAGGTGGACTCATCCGGGGTTGCCTTCCTCTGGGGCGCGGGGCCGACGGTGCTGGGTCATCCGGGCAGTGGGGTCAACCGCGTACGCGGGCCGGGGACAAACGAGATCATCTCAAACACGCACAAAATGACCCTAGTCGGTCTCGTCGCCCTCACCGCTCAAAATCCCAGCGAATGACTCGAAGCAAGCCCACCCTCCGTCAGGCAATGCCCCACCAGCGCCACGTAGATCCGCCGGCCGTTGTCCCGGTCCAGCGCCCATTAGTCGCCACTCTTCTGCCCCGATCCCGAGCAGCTCGCGCTGGCGTCCGGGGGATCGTGGTGATGAACAGGTGTCGATGTTCGGGATGATCCGATCTGGTCCGGAAATGAGACTCGGCCGGCCGCCCGGTGCCGACCTCCCACCGGAGCTCTTTTATCCAGTCGACCGTGCACGGTTTCGAACCGTGCGACCGACGGCAATGGACGAACGCGCAACGGCCCGCACCGAACGCATCGACGGCCAGCACGATCTGCGGATCCCATCAAAGATCATGAGTGCAATCCTGTGACAGGGAGCGCATCAGAAGAACGACAGCTGTCGCATGAGCGATTGATCACCGACCCCGGCCTGGATAGCTTCCGAGCCGCGGGCGACCGATCGGCCGGTCGTGTCACCGCATGCCCGCACCGCATCCGTGGCCGCTCTGACAGCCCGGCCGACCCCTCGTCGACCGGCCGTCGGAGCAGGTTCGGACACCCATTGTCACGAGCATTGCCGAGCCAGGGCCGCGGCGACGGTCCGGCCACTGCTGGCACCAAGGAGGAGACGGACGCAATGACCGACGTCATGAGGTCTCGGCAGGCGGCGCCCGTTCCGTCACGCCGGCTCGACCCTGCGGGCGACCCGGTCGCGGCCACTCACGAGCAACGCCAGATGTGGTCGTTGAGCCGCCTCGACCCCGAGCCGGCCAGCTATCTGGTGCCGCTGGCGTACCGGCTCATCGGGCCGCTGGACGTGGGGGCGTTGGCCGCAGCGCTCGACGAACTGGTGGCCCGGCACGCCGCGCTACGTACCACCCTGGCACCTGCCGACGCGACCGTGGGGCCGTCGGGGCGCCTCGTCCAAGTGGTCCACGAGCCGCACCCGGGGCTGTTGCGGGTGCACGACCTGAGCGGGCTGCCCGCCTGGCAACGCGACCAGGAGACGCAGGCCCGGATGCACGCGGAGACGCGCATCCCGCTGGATCTGGAACGCGGACCGGTGCTGCGGGCCAGCCTGCTGCGCTGCGCGCCGGAGGAGCACGTGCTCCTGCTGACGTTCCACCATGTCGCCGTCGACGAATGGTCGCTCGGCATCCTTCACGACGAGTGGGAACGGCTCTACGCCGCCCACCGCAGCGGACGGCCCGCGGACCTCGATCCGGTCGCCGTGGACCAACGCGGTCACGCGGCGTGGCAGCACGATTGGCTCCACGGGGCCGAGGCAGCGGCGCAGCGCGACCACTGGCACGCGCAGCTCGCCGACGCGCCCGCCGTCCTGGAGCTGCCCAACCGGGGCCCCCGGCCCGAGGTGCCGTCCGGCGCGGGTACCACCCTGTCGGTCCCGCTGGACGTGCCCACCGACGGCCTGCTGGCGCTGTGCCGACGCGTCGGCGTCTCCCCGTACATGGTCATGCTCACCGTCCTGCACGTGCTGCTGGCGCGCTGGACGGGGCAACGCGACATCGTGGTGGGCACGCCGGTGGCGAACCGTCGGCGAGGCGAGGCGCAGAAGCTCGTCGGGCTGCTGCTCAACACCGTCGCCGTCCGTGCCCGACTGGACGACGACCCCACATTCGAGACGCTGCTCGGACGGGTGCGCACCGCCGCCCTCCAGGCCCTGGACAACGGTGAGCTTCCCTTCGGGGCGCTGCTGGAGTCGCTGCGCCCGGCCCGCCGACCCGGCTTCACCCCGCTGTTCCAGGTGATGTTCGTGTACGGCCGCGAGGCCACACCGCCCAGCCTCGACGGCCTCGACGTCACCCCGATCGAGATGCCCTGCACCACCGCCAAGTTCGACCTCACCGTCTCGGTACGGGAGAACGACGACGGCGTGCGGACCGTGCTGGAGTACCGCACCGACCTGTTCGACGACGACGCGATGGCCCGCCTCGCCGGACACTTCCAGACGTTGCTGCGTTCGCTGGTGGCCGACCCGGGCGCACCGGTCGGCTCGGCCGTGATGCTCACCCCCGAGGAGTACCGGCAGCTCGTCGTGGAGGCGAACGGGACCGCCACCTCCGCCGAACCCGACGATCTGGTCCACGAACTGATTGAACGGCAGGCGCGCCGGACCCCCGACGGCGTAGCGGTGACCGACGAGGCCACCGTGCTGAGCTACCACGAGTTGCACACGGCGGCCGAGGCGCTGGCGGAGACCCTGCGCGGGCGGGGCGTCGGCGTCGGCAGCCTGGTGGGTGTGCTGCTGCCGCGCTCGGTGTCGTTCGCGGTGGCGGTGCTCGCCGCGCTGCGAGCCGGCGCGGCCTACGTACCCATGGATCCGGCGAACCCGCCCGCCCGGCTGCGCTACCTGGTCGACGACACGGCCACCCCGGTCGTTCTCACCTGCGCGGAGCTGGCGCATCTGGTGCCCGACGGCAGGGCGCTGCTGGTGCCCGACGTGGACACGCCGGTCGCGCAGGCCCAACCCGGTTGGGAGGCCGGCCCGCGGCGACGGCCGCGACGGCGGCCGGCGCCCTCGGCGGACGACCTCGCGTACGTCATCCACACCTCAGGGTCCACCGGCCGTCCCAAGGGCGTCATGGTCACCCATCGGGGCGTCTGCAACTACGTGCGCTGGGCCGCCCAGGCCTACCGGCTGCAACCCGGGGACACCGTCCCGCTGCACTCGTCGGTCGGGTTCGACCTGACCGTCACGAGCCTGCTGGTCCCGCTCATCAGCGGGGCTACCGTGCTGATGCTCGGAGATCACCTCGGCCCGGAGGCGCTCGGCGAGGCGCTGCGCCACCAGCGGCCGGCCTTCGGGCTGGTCAAGATCACCCCGGCCCAGCTCGACCTCGTCAGCCACCAGCTCAGCCCCGCCGAGATGGCCGACCGCACCCGGTGCTTCGTCATCGGCGGCGAGAACCTGCGCGCCGACCAGGTGACGGCGTGGCGGGCGCACGCCCCTCACACCAAGCTGGTCAACGAATACGGACCGACGGAGACCGTGGTCGGCTGCGCCGCGTACGAGGTCGACCCGGCCACCCCGGAGGACGGGTCGGTGCCGATCGGCCGGCCGATCGCCAACACCGAGCTGTACGTGCTGGACACCTGGCTGAATCCGGTCCCGGTGGGCGTGGTCGGCGAGCTGTACGTCGGCGGAGCCGGCGTGGCGCGCGGCTACCTGCACCAGCCCACGTTGACGGAGGAGCGGTTCGTTCCGCACCCGTTCTCGTCCGTCCCCGGCGCGCGGCTGTACCGCACCGGGGACCTCGTGCGACTGCGCCCCGACGGGAACCTCGAATACCTGGGCCGCACCGACAACCAGGTCAAGCTGCGCGGTTACCGGGTCGAGTGCGGCGAGATCGAGGCGGCGATCCGGCGGTGCCGTCCGGACAGCGACGTGACGGTGCAGCTGCGCCGCGACGACCCGGACGACCCGCGACTCGTCGCGTACGTGGCCGGAGGGTCGGAGACCGATGCGGCGGCCCTGCGGACGGCGCTCGCCGCCGAGCTGCCGTCCTACCTGGTGCCCGCCGCCTTCGTCTTCCTCGACGCGTTGCCGCTGACCCGCAACGGCAAGGTGGACGCTGCGGCGCTGCCCGCGGCCGGTCGAACCGTGCCACGGCAGCGGATTACGGTCGAACCAGCGCAACGGGCGACCGCCCCCGCCGAGCCCGGACCAGCGCACTGGGACTCCGCCCGGATCCGGCTGGAACGGCTGGTCGTGCAGGTGTGGGGCGAGGTGCTCGGCGTCGCGCAGGTCGGGACGCGGGACAACTTCTTCGACCTCGGCGGCCACTCGATGCGCCTGCTGGCCGTCCTCGAACGGCTGCGCGCGCAGCTCGGTGACGTCGTCACGGTCACCGACCTGTTCCGAAACCCCACGGTCGAATCCCTGGCGACGTTCCTGACCACCGTCACCACCGGCACGACCGCCCCTGCCGCCGCTCCGGTCCGCAATGCCCGACCAACGACCGGCGCGACCGGCCACACCGGCCAGCCCAGCGGACTGATCGCCGTCGTCGGCATGGCCTGTCGCTTCCCGGGCGCGCAGACCATCGACGAGTACTGGCACAACATCCGCACCGGGGTGGAGTCGGTAGGGGAGTTCACCGTCGAGGAGATGCTCGCCGACGGGGCGGACCCGACCCGGCTCGACGATCCGGCGTACGTCCGGGCCGGCACCTGGCTGCCCGGGATCGACGAGTTCGACGCGGCCTTCTTCGGCGTCACGCCCCGGGAGGCGCAGACCCTCGACCCGCAGCACCGGATGCTGCTGGAGTGCGCCTGGCACGCGCTGGAGCATGCCGGCTACGACCCGTCCGACCACGCCGGCCGGATCGGCCTGTTCGCCGGGTCGGGTCGCAGCACGTACCTGCTCGACAACCTGAGCAGCCACCCGGAGCTGGTGCACAGCATCGGTGAGCACCAGCTGTCGATCAGCAACGACAAGGACTTCCTGCTCAGCCGGGTCGCCTACAAACTCGACCTGACCGGCCCCGCGGTCACCGTGGCCACGGCCTGCTCGACCTCGCTGGTAGCCGTGCACCTCGGCCGGCAGAGCCTGCTGACCGGCGAGTCCGACCTGGTCCTGGCCGGCGGGGTCAGCGTCTTCCCGGCGCAGCGGCGCGGCTACCTCTTCCACGACGGCGGGGTGTACTCCCCCGACGGGCACTGCCGACCGTTCAGCGCCGACGCGCGCGGCAGCATCGCCTCCAGCGGGGTCGGCATCGTCGCGCTCAAGCGGTTGGAGGACGCGGTCGCGGACAACGACACCGTCTACGCGGTGATCCGCGGTTCCGCGATCAACAACGACGGCGCCCGCCGCACCGGCTACACCGCGCCGGGCGTCGACGGCCAGGTGGCGGTGATCAGCAGCGCCCTCGCGTCGGCCGGCGTGGACCCCCGGTCGGTGAGCTATGTGGAGGCGCACGGTACGGGTACCAGCCTCGGCGACCCCATCGAGGTGACCGCCCTGACCGAGGCGTTCCGGCGGGGCACCGACGAGCAGGGCTTCTGCGCCCTCGGCTCCGCCAAGGCCAACATCGGGCACACCGACGCCGCGGCCGGCGTGGCCGGCCTCCTCAAGACGATCATGGCGCTGCACAGCCGTACGTTGCCGCCGACCATCAATGTGAGCCGACCCAACCCGGCGATCGACTTCGAGAACAGCCCGTTCTACCTCAACGACACCGCCCGGCCGTGGCCCGGCGACGGCCCACGCCGGGCGGGGGTCAGCTCGTTCGGCATGGGTGGCACCAACGCCCACGTCGTGTTGGAGGAACCGCCGGCCACGGCCGCCGCGCCGCCGGCCACGCCGGCCACCGGGCCGCAACTGCTGGTCGTGTCGGCGCGTACGGTCGAGTCGCTGGAGCGGCAGACGCGCCAGGTCCGCGACTGGCTCGGCGCGTACCCCGAGGTGGACCTCGCCGACGTGGCGGCCAACCTGGGCCGGCGTCAGCCGATGACCCACCGCCGTTTCCTCGTCGCGGCGGACCGCGCCGATGCGCTGGTCGCCCTCGACGAGCCGCAGCGTCAGTTCAGCGGCGCTCACCCGGGCGGCCGGCGCGCGCTGGTGTTCGCCTTCCCGGGGCACGGCGCCCAGCACGTGGCGATGGGCGCCGGCCTGTACCGCGCGGAGCCGACCTACCGGGCGGTGGTGGACGAATGCGCCGAGCTGCTCCGCGACGACCTGGGCCTCGACCTGCGTACGCTGCTGTGCCCGGCGCCCGACGGCCATCCGGAGGCGGAGCGGCTGCTCGCGCGGCCCCGGCTGATCCAGCCCGCGTTGTTCGTCACCGAGTACGCCCTCGCCCGGTCGCTGCTCGCCCGCGGGGTCACCCCGGACCTGATGGTGGGACACAGCCTCGGCGAGTACGTCGCGGCGTGCCTCGCGGGTGTCTTCTCCCTGGACGACGCGGTGCGGCTGGTGAGCGCCCGCGGTGAGTTGGTCGAACGGACCTCGCCCGGGGCGATGCTCGCGGTGAGTTTGCCCGAGACGGCGGTGACCGGGCTGCTGACGGACGGCCTGTCGCTGGCCGCCGTCAACGCACCCGAGCTGTGCGTACTGTCCGGCGCTCCGGAGGCGATCGAGGAGTTGCGTCGACGGCTGACCGCCGACGGGATCGAGTGCCGCCCGCTGCGGGTCACCCGGGGATACCACTCCCCCCTGCTCGATCCGGTGCTCGACGAGTTCGCCGACCACGCACGCCGGGTGACCTACCACGAGCCGGATCGCCCGTACCTGGCCAACCTGACCGGAGGTCCGGTCACTCCCGGGCAGGTCACGGACCCCACGTACTGGGTGCGGCACATGCGGGAGCCGGTCCGGTTCGCCGAGTCGGCCGCGCTGCTCGCCGAGCAGGACGTCGTCCTCGCGGAGTTGGGCCCCGGGCACGCCCTCGGTGGCCTGGCCCGGTTGGCCGGAGTGCGACCCGGCCAAGTGGTGGCGGCGATGCGGCACCCGCGTGCCGACGCCGACGACCTCACCACGATGCTCGACGCGGTCGGCCGGCTGTGGCTCTCCGGCGCGCAGGTCGACTGGCGACCGTTCCACGGTGGGCCCCGCAACCGGCTGGCGCTGCCGGGCTACCCCTTCGAGCGGCACCGCTACTGGGTGGAGCTGGCGTCACGGAACAGCACGGCGGATCGGCCGCCCGCTGACCCGGGCGGCCCGCAGGTGCCCGAGCCCGTCGACGTCGGCAACCGGCCGGCCGTCAGTACGGCCTACGTCGCCCCGAGCACGCCCGCGCAGGAGCGCGTGGCGGAGCTCTGGACCGAGCTGCTCGGAATCCGGCCGATCGGAGCGCTCGACAACTTCTTCGAGCTGGGCGGGCACTCGCTGCTGGCCACCCAGTTCGTCGTACGGCTGCGAGCCCGGCTCGGCGTCGCGCTGCCGCTGGAGGCGGTCTTCGCGACACCGACCGTCGCCGGGATCGCGGCGGCTCTGCCGGCGGCCGGCACCGCACCCGCCGCCGCGCCCGAGCAGCCCGTCTCCGTTCCGGCCATCCCGCGCGCCGAACCGGACGTCGGGCCGGCGCCACTCTCCTCCGGGCAGCACCGACTGTGGTTCCTCGACCAGGCGTACGCGCAGAACGCCTATACCGTCGGCACGGCACTGCTGCTGGACGGCGCCCTCGACGTCGAGGCGCTGCGCCGGGCCCTCGCGGAGCTGACCCGTCGGCACGAGTCCCTGCGTACCGTCTTCCCGCTCGGAGGAGACGGCGACCCCGTGCAGGACGTCCTGCCGCCCGGCCCGGTCGACCTGCCGATAGTGAACGCGCCGACGGGCGCGGATGACACCTCCCCGGTCCCCCGCAGCATCGTGGAGCCGACGGTCGCCGACGCGGTGCCGCCGTGGGCGCACGCCGCCCTGGCCGCCGACGTCGGCCGCCCGTTCGACCTGGCCCGTGGGCCGCTGTTCCGGGCGGTGCTGCTGCGCATCGCCGACGACCGCCACGTGCTGTCGCTGACCATGCACCACAGCGTCTCCGACGGCTGGTCACTCGGCATCGTCGCCAGCGAGGTCGCCACCCTCTACTCCGCTGCTCTGGACGGTCGTCCCGCGCCGCTGCCCGAACTGGCCGTCCAGTACAGCGACTACGCGCGCTGGCAGCGCAGCCGGCTGGCCGACGCCGACAGCGACGACTTGCGGTACTGGCGCGAGCAGCTCGACGGGATGGCGAGCGTCCTGGAGGTGCCGACCGACCGGCCCCGGCCTCCCGTGCAGACCTTCCACGGCGCTGTCCACGCCCGGGTCCTGCCTCCGCGGACCGCCGACGAGCTGCGTCGGTTCAGCCAGGTTCGCGGCGCCACGCTCGCCATGACGGTGCTGTCCGCCCTGAAGGTGCTGCTGTGGCGCTACACCGGCCAGCGGGACATCTGCGTCGGCACGCCGGTCGCCGGACGGGTCCGCGCCGAGCTTGAACCCATGGTCGGCTTCTTCGTCAACATGCTGCCGTTGCGGACCTCGATCGACGGCGAGTGGACCTTCGAGGAGCTGCTCCGGCAGGTACGGCACACCGCGCTGGGCGCGTACGACCACCAGGAGGTGCCGTTCGAGCGGCTGGTGGACCTCGTCGACGCGCCCCGCGACCTCAGCCGAAACCCGCTGTTCCAGGTGATGTTCAATCTGCTGAACCTCCCCGAGCAGCGGGACCTGGGGACGACCGGGCTGCGGATGGTCCAGTTCGCCGTCGAGCCGGGCATCGCCCAGCAGGATCTCGCCCTGTACGCGTACGAGGTGGCCGAGGGGCTGCGGTTCCGGTTGGAGTACAACACCGACCTGTTCGACGCGACCACCGCCGAGCAGATGATGGGACACCTGGAGACGCTGCTCGCCGCCGCCGTCGCCGACCCCGGCGTCCTGCTGGCGGACCTGGCCGTCCTCACCCCCACCGAGTTGGCCCGCGTCGGCGAGTGGAACGACACCGCCGCCCCGCTCGGCTGGGCCACGACCGGCCGCGACGGTGGGACACCGACCCTGGTCGAGCTGATCGCACACCAGGTCGCCACGAACCCCGACCGGCCCGCCGTGACGTTCGGGGCGACCACCCTCACCTACGCCCAGCTCAACGCCCGGGCCAACCGGCTCGCGCACCGGCTCCGCCGGGCCGGCGTCGGCCCCGACGGCACGGTCGCCGTCTGTCTCAACCGCTCCGAGGACCTGCCGGTCACGCTGCTCGGTGTGCTCAAGGCCGGCGGCGCGTACGTCCCGGTGGATCCCGACTATCCGATCGAGCGGCAGCGGTACGTGCTGACACACAGCGGCGCCACGGTCCTGGTCACCGAGGCTGGCCTCACCGACCGCTTCGCCGGGTACGCCGGCGAGGTACTGCTCAGCGACGCAACTCGGCAGAGTGGGCCGGACACGGACCCCGAGCCGCTCGCCGGGCCGGACCACCTCGCGTACGTGATCTACACGTCCGGCTCGACGGGCCACCCCAAGGGGGTCCGGGTGACGCACGGCGCGGTCGTCAACACCCTGGCCGCCATGCGCGAACGGCCGGGCCTCACCAGCGACGGCACGATGCTCGCGATGGCCAGCTTCGCCTTCGACATGTCCGTACCGGAACTCTTCCTGCCCCTCGTTGTCGGTGCCCGGATGCTGCTGGTGGGCCGCGACGTCGGCTACGACGCGCCGCGACTGGCCGCACTCCTCGCCGCCGAGAAGGTCACCCTGGCCCAGGGCACCCCGGCGACCTGGCGGCTGCTCATCGAGTCTGGCTGGACCGGACTGCCCGGCCTGACAGCCGTGTGCGGCGGCGAAGCCGTGTCCGCACCGCTGGCCCGGCAGCTCGCCGAACGGGTGGGCGCGTTGTGGAATCTCTACGGCCCGACCGAGGCCGCCGTCTGGTCCACGATGGAGCGACTCGAGCCCGGCTTCACGCACCTCACCATCGGCCGCCCGATCGGCAATGTTCGCGCCTACGTACTCGACCCGCAGCTCTCCCCCGCCCCCGTCGGCGTACTCGGTGAGCTGTACCTCGGCGGCGCGGGACTGGCCCGCGACTACCTCGGCGACCCGGAGCTCACCGCGCAGCGGTTCGTGTCGGACCCGTTCTCCGATGGCCGGCTGTACCGCACCGGCGACCTCGGCCGGTGGTTGGCCGACGGCCGCATCGAGTTCGCCGGCCGCAGCGACTCGCAGGTGAAGGTGCGCGGCTTCCGCATCGAACTCGGTGAGATCGAGGCGGTGCTGCGCCGCCACCCGGCGGTCCGCGACACCGCCGTCGTGGTCCGCGAGGACGACGGCGAGAAGAGTGTGGTGGCCTACCTGACGCTGACCACCGACGTGGACGCGGCGGACGGCGGCGCGGCACCGGACCCCGTACCCGATTTCGGCGTCGACCCGACGCCCTGGCGGGCGTTCGCCCGCACCTACCTGCCCGACTACATGATCCCCTCCGCGTTCGTGGTGCTCGACCGGATGCCGCTGAGCGCCAACCGCAAGGTCGACCGGGCCGCCCTGCCGGCACCGGTCCGCGGCGGGGCAGGTGTCGGCGCGACGCCGCCCGACACCCCGCTGCGTAAGGCGCTTGCCGAGCGGTGGGCGCGGGTGCTCGGTTACGACACCGTCGGCATCGACGACGACTTCTTCGACCTCGGCGGCGACTCCTTCAAGGCCATCAAGGCGCTCGCCGGGAACGATCCGGCGATCAGCGTCCTCGACCTGTTCCGCCACCCGACGATCCGGGCGTTGACCGACCACCTGGACGCCACCGGGGGGTCCGCCGGGCGGCTGCTGCACGAGCTGACCCCGTCGCGACCGGCGACGCCGACGCGGCTGACGCTGGTCTGCGTACCGTTCGGCGGTGGTAGCGCGATCACCTTCCAGCCGCTCGCGGACGCCCTCCCGGCGGGTGTGGCGCTGTACGCCCTGGAGCGGCCCGGCCACGACGTGAACCGCCCGGACGAGCCTCTGCTCGGCATGGACGAGCTGGTGGACCGCTGTGTCACCGAGGTCCTCGACCAGATCACCGGGCCGGTGGCGGTGTACGGGCATTGCGTGGGCGGTGCCGAGGCGGTGGAGCTGGCCCGCCGTCTGGAAGCGGCCGGCGTCGAGCTGACCGGGGTGGTCGTCGGCGCCCACTTCCCCGCCCCGCGACTGCCCGGCCGGCTGTTCACCTGGCTGCGCCGATGGTTCCCGATGGAGCGCTGGTGGTCGAAACGGCGGACCCTGGAGGCGCTGCGCGCGATGGGCTTCTTCACGGAGGTCTTCGACGAGCGCGAGAAGGACTTCGTGATGCGGGTGGTTTTGGCCGACTCCGCGAAGGCCGAGGACTACTACACCGCTGTCTACGCCGAGGGTCTGCCGCGGAAGCTGTCCGCCCCGATCGTCAACATCGTCGGCAGCGGCGACCGCGCCACCGAGCTGTACCAGGAGCGGCACCTGGAGTGGGAGTTCTTCTCCGACCAGGTGTCGCTGGAGGTGATCGAGGGGGCCGGGCACTACTTCGCCAAACATCAGCCCGCCGAGGTCGCGCGCATCATCCAGGCGACCTGCGATCCGTCGACCGCGAGGCCCGTCGAGCCGCCGGCCGACGCCGCGCCTCCGCCTGCCGACGTGGCCGTAACGGCGGTCCCGGAGCCGGCGACGGATCGCACCCTGCCCGCCGCACGTCGTGCGATGCCCAGCCTGACGGTGTTCTACCTGATCGCCATGGGTCAGCTCGTCTCACTCATCGGCAGCGGGCTGACCGGCTTCGGCATGGGCCTGTGGGTGTACCAGCAGACCGGGTCGGTCTCGTTGTTCGCCACCGCAACCGTCCTGGCGCTGTTGCCCGCCGTGGTGCTGTCCCCCGTGGCGGGTGCGCTGGCCGACCGGTGGGACCGACGGCTGATCATGATCATCGCGGACTGTCTGGCCGCGACCGGCACGGTGAGCCTCGCCCTGCTGCTGTGGCTCGGCCAGCTCCAACTCTGGCACGTGTTCACCGCCATCACCGTCACGGCGGTGGCGACCGCCTTCCAGCTACCCGCCTACCTGGCGGCGGTCACGCAGTTGGTGCCCAAGCGGTACTACGGGCGTGCCAACGGGATCGTCTCCCTCGGCACCGCGACGAGCACGGTGCTGGCACCGCTGCTCGGCGGTGCGCTGGTGATCGCGGTCGGGCTGCGGGGGATCGTCGTCATCGACCTGCTCACCTTCACCGTCGCGGTGGCCGTGACCCTGTCGGTCCGCTTCCCGAACACCCTGTTCGTACGCCAGGAGGAGTCGTTCCGACGGGCGGTCCTCGGCGGCTGGCGGTTCATCGTCCGCCGGCACGGCCTGGTGGCGCTTGTCGTGTTGACCGCGTCGCTGAACTACTTCTTCGCCATGGTCGAGGTCCTGGTCACCCCGCTGACCCTGTCGTTCGGTGATCCGGCCGTGCTCGGGTGGGTGCTCGCCGCCAGTGGCGTCGGCATGCTCGTCGGCTCGGTCCTCATGGGTGTGTGGGGCGGCACGGCACGGCGGACCACCGGCATCCTGGCCAGCGTCGTGGTCCTCGGCGCGTCGCTGCTCACCGTCGGCTTGCGCCCGCACCCGCTGTTCCCGGCCCTCGGCCTGTTCGGCATGGGCCTGGCCACGGCTCTGGTGAACACGCACTGGCTGGCCATCGTGCAGGCGAAGGTCGGGCTGGAGCTGCAGGGACGGGTGCTGTCCATGGGTCAGATGCTGTCCTGGCTGATGGTGCCGGCCGGCTTCCTCTCCGCCGGTCCGCTCGCCGAGCACGTCTTCGCCCCGCTGGTGTCGCCCGACGGTGTGCTGGCGGCCGTCGTCGGCACCGGACCGGGTCGGGGTATGGCGCTCGCGGCGATCGTCGCCGGACTCTGCTCGCTCGCCCTCGCCGCCGTCGGCATCGCCTACCGACCGATCCGCGACGTCGAGAACGAACTGCCCGACAGTGATCCCGGCACGGTCATCGTCGCCGACAAGGACCACGTGCAGGCCGAGGCCGACCGTCGACTCGCGGTGCACCGAAGCCGAGGTGTCGAGCCGGTCCGGGCGGTTGGGCGCGGTGGTCGGCGATGAGCGCCCCCGCCCGACTCGCCGGGCCGACCCGCCGAACCCCCCGACCCGCCGCCGGTGGGCCGACCGACGTGGATTGTCTGCACCGGATGGTTGCCGCACAGGCCGCCCGGACCCCGGAGGCCGAGGCGGTACGGCACGGCGACCGCGCGTGGTCGTACCGTGAGCTCGACGAGGCGGCGAACCGGCTGGCCCGGGCGCTGCTCGCCCGCGGAGTGACCCGGGAGGAACGCGTCGGCGTCTGCCTGCCGCGAACGCCCGAGCTGGTGGTGGCCCTGCTGGCCGTGCTCAAGGCCGGTGCCTGTTACGTCCCGCTGGACCCGGCGTACCCGCCTGCGCGGGTGGCCTTCATGACCGCCGACTCCGGGGCGCGGCTGGTGCTGACCCACGCTGACCTCGCCGACCGGTTCCTCGACCGGGCCGTCCCGATCGACCGACTGGACCTCGTCGGCGACGCGACCGACCCGGCGGTGCCGACGACGCCGACCGATCTGGCGTACGTCATCTACACCTCCGGCTCCACCGGGCAACCCAAGGGCGTGGCCATCGAACACCGCTCGGCGTCGGTGCTCCTGCACTGGACCCGGCAGACCTTCGACGATGTCGAACTGGGCGGCCTGCTCGCCGCCACCTCCGTCTGCTTCGACCTGTCCGTCTTCGAGATCTTCGGCCCGCTCTGCTGGGGCGGCCGGGTGCTGCTCGTCGACGACGTACTCGCCCTCGCCGCCCCCGGCGCGGACCGGCTGCCCGTCACCCTGGTCAACACCGTGCCCTCCGCGATGGGGGAACTGCTCACCGCCGGCGCCCTGCCGGCGAGTGTGCGGACGGTCTGCCTGGCCGGCGAGCCGCTCACCGCCGCGCTGGCCGCCCGAGTGTGGGCGCGTCCGCGCGTGCGCCGACTCTGCAACCTCTACGGCCCGTCCGAGGACACCACCTACTCCACCTGGGCGGAGGTGCCGCCGGACAGCGGGGACCCACCGATCGGTCGGCCGCTGCCGCAGACCCGGGCGTACGTTCTCGACACCGACGGGCGGCCGGTCCCGCCGGGTGATCCGGGCGAGCTGCACCTGGCCGGGGCGGGCCTGGCCCGGGGCTATCTCGACCGTCCCGAGGAGACCCGGGCCCGGTTCCTGCCCGACCCGTTCCGCCCCGGCGAGCGGATGTACCGCACCGGCGACCGGGTCCGGCTGCGCCCGGACGGGCAGTTGGCGTACCTGGGTCGACTCGACGACCAGGTGAAGCTGCGGGGCTACCGGATCGAGCTGGGCGAGGTCTCCGCCCGCCTGGCCGCCCTGCCCGGCGTACGCGAGGCGACCGCCGCCCTGCGGGACGGGCCGAGCGGGGACCCCCTGCTGGTCGGCTACCTGGTCGGCGAGCGGCGCGACGACGTCCGGGCCCGCCTGTCCGGGGTGCTGCCCGCGCCTCTGGTCCCCGCGACCGTGGTCTGGCTGGACCGGCTGCCCACCCTGCCGAACGGCAAGGTGGACCGGTCGGCGCTGCCCTCCCCCACCCTCGGCGACGACGCCTGCTCCGACGCCGGACCGTTCGACGGGACGGCCGGCGCGGTGGCGGCGGTGTGGCGCGAGGTGCTCGGCGTCCCGGTCACCGCCGCCGACAGCGACTTCCTCACCCTCGGCGGCGACTCCCTGCTCGCGGTCCGCTGCGCCATCCGGCTGGCTGCCGCGACCGGTCGCTCAGTCCGACCGGGAGATCTCTTCGCGCACCCGACGGTCGCCGCGTTGGCGGCGCACCTCGACGGGCTGACCGCCGAGCCGACGCCGGTCGGGGAGCCGGTCGGCCCGGCACCGGCCGGCCCCGCTCCGCTCTCGGCCGCGCAGACCCGGCTGTGGTTCCTGCACCGACTCGACCCGGCGGACACCTCCTATCTGCTGGCCTTCGCCGTGCGGTTCGACGCGCCGCTGGACCCCGAGCGGCTGACCCGGGCGCTGCGTCGGGTGGTCGACCGGCATCCGGCCCTGCGCACGGTGTTTCCGTCCGGACCGGACGGACCGATGCAGCACGCCCGGCCCACCGCCGGACCGCCGCCGATCGTCGCGCCGCCCGAACCGGGCACGCCGCTCGACGAGCGGCTCACCCGGCTCACCGCCGAGGCCACCCGGGCCCCCATGGACCTGGCCACCGGGCCGCTGCTCCGCGCCCACCTGATGTCGGACGACACCGGCCGTGCGGTGGCGCTGCTGCTGGTCGTGCACCACATCGTCTGCGACGACTGGTCGTTCGGCCTGATCGTTCGGGAGCTGGCCCGGGCGTACGACACCGAGGGGAACGGCGCGTCGGCGCCGGAGCCCCCGGCGGCGGGGCCGGCGGCGTTCGCCCTGGCCCAGCGGGACTGGCTGGCCGGGCCGGCGGGGCGACGGGCGCTGGGCAACCTGCTCGACGAGCTGCGCGGCGCACCCGACCTGCTCGACCTGCCCGCCGACCCACCGGACCGGTTCGACCGGCGCGCGGCCCAGGCCGGGCCGGGCCGGCCGAGGACCGCCGCGCGGTCCGGTGCGGCCCTGCGGACCACAGTGGACCCTGACACGGCCGATGCGGTACGCGAGCTGGCCCGAGCCGAACGGGTCAGCCTGCACATGGTCGGGCTGGCCGCCTTCGCCACCCTGCTCGGCGCGGCCACCGGCCGGCACGACCTGCTGATCGGCGTGGCCTTCGCCGGCCGGACCAGCGTCGCCGCTGAGCAGAGCGTCGGCTGCCACGTCAACACCGTGCCGCTGCGGCTACGCCCCGCGCCCCAGCGCCGCTTCGCCGACCTGCTCGCCGAGGCCCGCCGGGCCACCCTGTTCGCCGCCGCCCACCAGGACGTCCCCTTTGACCTGCTGGTGGAACGGCTGCGACCCACCCGCCGTCCGTACCGCACACCGTTGGTGCAGGTCGCCTTCGGCGTGCAGAACGCCCCGCCGGCCCGGCACCGCGGCGCGGCCGGCATCGAGTTCACCGGCGTGGAGCTGACCCCGGACACCGCCCGGCTCGACCTGACCCTCTGGCTCGACGAGCGGCGGGACGGGCTGGCGGCGCTCTGGACGTACCGAACTGACCTGTTCGACCACGACGGGGTGGTCGCGTGGCACCGCCGGTTCACGGCGCTGCTGCGTACCGCCGCCGCCGACCCCCGGCGCAGTCTCGCCGACTGCGTCGACACCTTGGGAGCGAGAGATGACTGAGCAGACCCGGGTCGCGCGGACCATTCCCCGTCGCGGCCGCGACCGCAACCTGGTGGACGTGGGCCCCGACTGGCCCGGCGGCCCACTGCCGGCGCTGGTCCGGGCGAACGTGCCCGACGTCGACCTGAGCGGCTGGCTGGCCGGGCACCGCGGCGAGGTCGACGAGTTGGCCCGCCGGCACGGGGCCGTGCTGTTCCGTGGCTTCGCCGTGGCCGGCGCCGACGACTTCCGCGCCGTGATGGCCGCCCTCTCCGACGAGGTGCTCTCCTACGGCGAACGCTCCTCACCGCGCAGTCAGGTCACCGAGGGGGTGTACACGTCCACCGAGCACCCCGCCGACCAGCCGATCGTGCTGCACAACGAGCAGTCGTACACGGTGAGCTGGCCGCTGCGCATCGTTTTCCACTGCGAGGTGGCGCCGGCCGCGGGTGGCCGTACCCCCCTCGCGGACAGCCGCCGGGTGCTCGCCCGACTCCGCCCGGAGACCGTCGCCGCGTTCGAGCGGCATGGCGTCCTCTACCGCCGCAACTACCTACCCGGTATCAGCCTGACCTGGCAGACCGCGTTCCAGACCGAGCAACGCGAGGACGTCGAGGCGTACTGTGCCCGCGCGCTGGTCGACGTGGAGTGGGTCGGTGACCGGCAGCTGCGGACCCGGCAGGTACGCCCGGCGGTACGCCGCCACCCCGTCACCGGCGAGCGGACCTGGTTCAACCATGCGCTGTTCTTCCACGTCACCTCCCTGCCCGACGACGTCAGCGCCGGCCTGCGGGCCGCCCTCGGCGAGGAGGACCTGCCCTACCAGACCGCGTACGGCGACGGCACGCCCATCGAAGACGAGGTGCTGGCCGAACTGCGGGCCGCGTACGCCGCCGAGACCCGGTCCTTCGACTGGCAGCGCGGCGACGTGCTGCTGGTGGAGAACATGCTCGCCGCGCATGCTCGGGAGCCGTTCACCCCGCCCCGGCGGATCCTCACCGCGATGTCCGACCCGATCGCCGCGCCCGAGCTGACCGAGGCGGTCCGGTCCGGCGCGGTGCCGGACGGGGACAAGGCATGAGCGGGCCGGCGCGTCGGCGCGGTACCGGCACGGTCAGCTCGCCGGTGTCCCGACGGGTGCTCGTGGACGAGGAGTTCGTGCTGCTCGTCGAGGCCGCCGTGCCCGACCTCGACCTCGCCGAATGGCTCGCCGGCAGGCGCGAGGACCTGCTGCCGGATCTGGACCGCTACGGGGCGGTTTTCTTCCGCGGCTTCGAGGTGCGCACCCCCGACGACTTCAGCCAGGCCGCCCGGGCGGTCAGCCCGGACCTGCTCGGCTACCTGGAACGGGCCGCGCCCCGGCACGAGGTCGCCGACCGGGTGTTCACCTCCACCGAGTTCAACGCCGAGCAGTGGATCCCGCTGCACCACGAGATGTCGTACTCGCACAACTGGCCCAGCTACCTCTACTTCTGGTGCGCGCAACCGGCCACCGGCAGCGGCGGGGCCACCCCGCTGACCAGCGAACGGGTCATCACCCCGCTGATCCCCGCCGAGGTGCGGGAACGGTTCCTCCGCTCCGGGGTCCGCTACGTGCGCAACTACGGTCCGCACCTGGACCTGCCCTGGCAGGAGGCGTTCCAGACCACCGACCGGGCCGAGGTGGAGGCGTACTGCGCCGCGTCGGCGACCGAGTTCACCTGGCTCGGTGCCGACGGGCTGCGGACGCGGGCCCGGCGGCAGGCGGTCGCCACGCACCCGCGTACCGGGGAGACGGTGTGGTTCAACCACGCCCACCTGTTCCACGTGTCGAACATGCCGGCGGAGGTGTCCGGCGCGCTGATACGCGAGTACGGCCCGGAAGGGCTGCCCCGCAACGCCTACTTCGGCGACGGTGAACCGATCCCCGACGAGGTGGTCACCGGGCTCCGCGACCTGTATCGGGAACACGCGGTGTCGGTTCCCTGGCAGCGCGGCGACGTGTTGGTGGTGGACAACTTCCTGGCGACCCACGGTCGCGAACCCTTCAGCGGCGACCGGCAGATCCTGGTCGCCATGTCCGACCTCTACATCAACCGGAGCGTCCTGTGAACGGCTACCGTCTGTCCCCCGTCCAGCGACTCGCCTGGTCCGGGAAGCAGGATCTGGTCCGGGCGCGGTTGCGGCTCGACCACCCGTTGGACCCGGCCTGTTTGCAGACCGCCCTGGACGCGGTGGTGGCCCGGCACGAGGCGCTACGCCTGACCCTGGTGCACCACCCGGGCCTGCGGGTGCCGATGCAGGACGTCGACGACAGCCGCAGCGTCACCCTCGGCGCGCAGGGCGAGCTGTCGGTCACCCTCACCGACGATGCCCTGGAGCTGACCGCCACACCGCTGATCGCCGACCCGGCCAGCCTGCGCCTGGTCCTCGCCGACCTTGCCCGGGCGTACGCCGGTGAGGTTCTGCCGGAGGACCCGGAGGCGCTGCAGTTCCTCGACGTCGCCGAGTGGCAGCTTGAGGAGCGCGAGCAGGCGCCCGCCGCCGGCACACCGACCGCGCCGGCCGCGCGGCTGGTCACCCCGCACGGGGACGACCCGACCACAGTGGTTTCCGCGACCGTCTCCGCCGCCGAGCTGACCGACGTGGCGCGGGCCGCCGGCGTCGAGCCGTCCACGGTGCTGCTGGCCGCATGGGCGCTCGCGGTGTCCCGCCGGGCCGAGGGGCCGGAGGGCGCCGACGAGGTGGATCTGGTGCTGGCCCGCTGGAGCGACGGGCGCCACGCCGCCGGGACGGCCGAGGTGGTGGGCCCACTGGGCGGCTACGGCCCGCTCCGGTTGGCCCTGCCGCTGCCCGCCGTACCCGCCCAACTGCTGGCCCTCGTCCACGCCGCGGAGACCACCGCCGACGACACGTTCCACCTGGTCGACCCGGTGGACGAGCAGTCCGAGGCGATTGCCGGCTTCGCAGCGCCGCCCACCGCCGCCCCGGCCACGGTGGCCGGGCTCGGCGGCGTCGTCGTGGAGGTCACCACCCCGCCGTCGGCCGGTCCGCAACTGACCGCACTGACCGACGGCGACCGGATCACCCTGACCGTGGTCGGCGGCCAGTGGCTGCTCGACGCGGTGCTGGCGACCCTGCGGACCCTGCCCACCGCGCTCACCACCGCCGCCGCGCCGGCCGTGGTCGGCGACGACGAGGCACGCTGGCTGGCCGACGCGGCGGGGGCGCCGTCGGAGGCGCCGACGCGTACCCTCGTGGATTTTTTCGACGCGGGCCTAGCGGGAATGGACCAGCAGGCCGTGGCGGTGGTTGACGCGGACGGCGCGTACACGGTCGGTGAGCTGCGGGAGCGGGCCGCGCGGGTCGCTGGCGCGCTGGCCGCGCGCGGCCGGTCGGGCACCCCGGTCGGGGTGCTGGCCGCCCGGTCGCGGGACACGGTCGTGGCGTTCCTCGGCGTGCTGCGCGCCGGTGCGGTCTTCGTTCCGCTGGACCCGGAAGCCCCGGCGTCCCGGCTCGCCGCCCAGGTCCGCGCGGTCGGCGCGGAGATCGTCGTTGGCGATGGCGGCCCGGCGACCGTGACGGTCGACGACCTCGTCGCGGCCGGCGACCGCCCGCCCGCCGCGGTCCCGGCTCCGAGCGACCCGGCGTACGTCATCTTCACCTCCGGCTCCACCGGCACGCCCCGTCCGGTACAGGTGTCGCACGGTGCTGCCGCTCACCTGGCCGACGCCCTGGAGCAGGTCGTGTACGCGGACAGCCGCCCCGGCCTGCGCGTGGCGGTGAACGCCCCGCTCACCTTCGACGCCTCGGTGAAGCAGCTTGTGCAGCTCGGCCACGGCCGCAGCCTCTACCTGGTGCCCGAACAGGCCCGCCGGGACGGGGCCGTGCTGGCCGCCACGCTGGCCGATAATGACGTCGACGTGCTCGACCTGACCCCCTCTCAACTGCGCATCCTGCTCGCCGGGGCGGGTGACACCCGGCTGCCCGGCCTGTTGCTGCTGGGTGGGGAGGCGATCGCGCCCGACCTGTGGGAGACGGTGGCGGCGCTGCCCGGCGTCCGCGCGGTCAACCTGTACGGCCCGACGGAGTGCACCGTGGACACGAGCGCCGCGCAGGTGCGTGCCGGGGACGCCCCGACCATCGGCCGGCCGCTGCCCGGCGTCGCCGTGTGGGTGCTCGACGAGCAGTTGCGGCCGGTGCCCCCGGGCGTGGCCGGGGAACTCTGCGTCAGCGGACCTCAGCTCGCCGACGGATACCGGGGCGATCCGGCGGCCACCGCGCGGCGGTTCGTGTCCGTGGCGTTGCCGTCGGGGCGCACCGAGCGGGTGTACCGCACCGGCGATCGGGTCCGCTTCGACGCCGACCGGCGGCTGCGCTACCTGGGTCGACTGGACGACCAGGTGAAGATCCGCGGATTCCGGGTGGAGCCCGGCGAGGTGGCCGCGGCCCTGCGCGAGCACCCGGAGGTCACGGACGCCGCCGTGGTGGCCCGCGACGACGACGGACAAGGTGCTCGGCTCGTCGCCTACGTGCGGCCGGGCGGCCCAGCGGTCGACGTCGACCGCGTCGCGGGGGTCAACCCGCACGAGACCCGCTACCTGTACGACGAGATCTTCGTCCAGCAGGTCTACCTGCGCGACGGGATCGTGCTGCGGCCCGGGGCCACCGTGCTCGACGTGGGCGCGAACATCGGCATGTTCTCGCTGTTCGTGCACTCCGTCTGCCCGGACGCGACGATCCACGCGTTCGAGCCGGTGCCGTCGGTGGCGGACGTGCTGCGCCGCAACGTCGCCGAGTTCGGCGTACCGGCCACCGTGCACGGTGTTGGGCTGTCCCGGGCGGCGGGGGACGTTTCCTTCACCTACTACCCGGGCTACTCGATGATGTCGGGCCACGCCGCGTACGCCGATCCGGACGCCGAGGTGGCGGTGATCAAACGGTTCCTCGCCAACGAGCGGGACGCCGGTGCGGACACGAGCGACCTGCTGCTCGACCGGGCCGACGAGCTGCTCGCGGACCGCTTCGACGGCCGGGAGCTCACCGTGCCGGTCCGCCCGCTGTCGGCTGTCCTCGACGAGATCGTCCCGGAGCGGATCGACCTGCTGAAGATCGACGTACAGCGTGCCGAGGCGGACGTGCTCGCCGGGCTGGAGGATCGGCACTGGCCGCTGATCGCGCAGGTCGCCATGGAGGTGCACGACGCGGTCGGCGGCGACACCGAGGGCAGGCTGGCCGAGCTGGTCGCCCTCTTCGAGGCGCGGGGCTTCGACGTGGTGACCCGGCAGGACGACCTGCTGGCCGGCACCGACCGGCACACTCTGCACGCCGTACGGCCCGAGTACGCCGCCGATCCACGCCCCGCCGTGGTCGTCCCGACCGGACCGACGGCCGGGCCCCTCGACGAGCGGCTCTCCGGCTGGCTGGCCGACCGGCTCCCGGCCCACCTGGTGCCGGCGGCAGTGGTGCTCCTCGATGAGCTGCCGCTGACCCGCAACGGCAAGCTCGACCGGGCGGCACTGCCCGCGCCCCGCCTCGACCGTCCCCGTGACGGCACGGCGGTGGCCCCCGCCGACCGGGCCGAGGAGATCCTGGTCGAGGCGTGGCGGGAGGTTCTCGGAACGGCGGCCGTCGGCGTGACCGACTCGTTCTTCGCGCTCGGCGGCGACTCCATCCGCAGCATTCAGATGCAGGTCGCGGCCAACAAGCGGGGCCTGTCCTTCCGACTCGGCGACATCTTCACGTACCAGACGATCCGCGAGCTGGTCACGCACGGCGAGATCACCTTCGCCGACACCGACGCGGCCGACGTGACGGTGGCGGCGGAACCGGCCGGACGCTTCACGCTGGTGGCCGCCGCCGACCGGGAGCTGCTGCCCAGCGGGCTCGCCGACGCGTACCCGATGACCGCCCTCCAGCAGGGCATGGTCTACCACTCTGAGCTGACCGGCGACCCGGCGATGTACCACAACGTCACCGCGCACCGGATCGCCGCGCCGCTGGACGAGCCCTCCCTGCGGCGCGCGCTGGCCGGTCTGGTGGCCGCCCACCCGGCGCTGCGGACCGGGTTCGCGATGGGCGCGTACTCCGAGCCGTTGCAGCTCGTGCACGCCGACGTGCCGGTCGAGGTGCCGGTGACGGATGTGAGCGGCGCCGACCCGCAGACCCGCCGGGCTCGGATCGACGAGCTCGTCGCGGCCGAACGGGTACGCCCCTTCGACTGGGCCCGTCCCCCGCTGCTGCGGCTGCACGCCGTCCGGGAGGACGCCGACGCCTTCACTCTGATCATCGCCGAGTACCACGCCATCCTCGACGGCTGGAGTTTGCACCTGTTCCGCAGCGATCTGCTCGCCGCGTACGACCGGGAGCGAGCCGGCACGACGCACCCGGTCCGCCCCGGCCTGCCGTTCCGGGAGTACGTGGCCGCCGAGCGACGCGCCCTCGCTGAGGAGGCGACCCGCCGATTCTGGTTGGACGGCCCGGGCGCGCTACCGCCGCTGCTGCTCGGTGGGGCGGGCCCACGGACCACCACCACCCAGCAGGTGCCGCTGCGGGCGGACATCACCGACCTGGTCACCGAGGCAGCGCGGGTAGCCGGGGTGCCGGTCAAGAGCTGGCTGCTCGCCATCCACCTGCGAATGATCGGTGAACTCGCCGTCCGGGACGACGTGGTCAGCGGCCTGGTGGTCGGCGGGCGGCCGGAGGGAGAGGGCAGCGACGCCACCCTCGGGCTGTTCCTCAACACCCTGCCCGTCAGCGTGAAGCTGGGCACCCGCTCGCTGGCCGAACTGGCGGCCGAGGTGTGGCGGGCCGAACGGGACATGATGGGGCACCACCGCTTCCCGCTCGCTGAGATCGTCCGCGCCGGTGGCTCCGGGCCGCGCTTCGATCACCTCTTCAACTGGACCCACTTCCCGAACGCACCGGCCGGCGCCGAAACCCGCATCGTGGACAGTCGGGGCGTCACCGTGGACGTGGCGTTCAGCCTCGCCGTCGACGCCGAACTGGACCCGGACAGCGGCCGCCTGGCCCTCACCCTCCAGTACGACCACCGCAACATCGCCGCGGACCGGGTGGACGCCTTCGCCGACGGCTTCCGCCGGCTGCTGGCGGCCGACCCGAACGCGCCGCTGCCCGCCGTACCCACCGGCGGGCGGACGGCCCCCGACGACGGGCGGGCGCGATGGGCGACCCGGGTCGCGATGGCCTGGCAGGAGGTGCTCGGCGTCGCGCCGGGCGATCCGGCGACCGACTGGTCGGCGGCCGGCGGCGACTCGCTGCGCGCGTTACGAATGGTCACCGTGCTGCGCCAGCGCCATGGCAGCGACCTCACGCTGCCCGAGTTCGTGACGCTGGGCAGTTACGGCAACCTGGTGGACCGGGTGGCCCGGAAGGATCGACGGTGACCGGCTTCGGCACCAGCGCCGTACACGGCGACGACGGGCTGATCCCCGGTGGGGCGGTGGCGCCGCCGATCGTGCAGAGCGTGACCTTCAGCGCCGAGTCCGATGAGCAGTTCACCGCGATCGCCACCGAAACGCGGGGCAGTGCCTTCTACACGCGCTACGGCAACCCGAACCACGCCCAGGTGGCAGCCGTCGTCGCCGATCTGGAGGGTGCGGAGACGGGCCTGGTCACGGCCTCCGGGATGGGCGCGATCAGCACCGTCGCGTTGGCCCTGCTCTCCGCCGGCGACCACGTGGTGGTGCAACGCAGCACGTACGGCGGCACCACCTCGCTCGCCACCGGACTGCTGCCACGGTTCGGGGTGTCGTACACCCAGGTCGACCAGACCGACACCGCGGCGTTCGAACGGGCGTTGCGGCCAAAGACCCGCCTCGTACTGGTGGAGACGCCGAGCAATCCGCTGCTGGAGCTGACCGACCTGACAGCCGTGGTGGAGTTGGCTCATACGGCCGGCGCGCTGGTGGTGGTCGACAACACCTTCGCCACGCCGATCAACCAACGTCCGATGGCTGCCGGCGCGGACCTGGTGTGGCACAGCGGCACCAAGTTCCTCGGCGGCCACTCCGACGTGTCGGCGGGGGTGGTCGTCGGCTCCGCCGAACTGGTCGAGCGGGTGTGGCAGACGGCCATCGTCACCGGCAGCACCCTCGGCCCGGTGGACGCGTGGCTGCTGCTGCGTGGCATCCGTACGCTCCCGCTGCGGGTCGAGCGGCACAACACCAACGCCCTGGCCCTGGCCCGGGCGCTGGAGGAGCATCCGGCGGTGGCCCGGGTCCGTTACCCGGGGCTGCCGTCGCACCCGCAGCACGCGCTGGCGCGACGACAGATGACCGGCTTCGGCGGGGTGCTCAGCGTCGACCTGAGGGCGGGCCGGGCGGGTGCCGCCGCGCTGCTGGCCGGGCTGCGGCTGGCGAAACGGGCGGCCAGCCTGGGCAGCGTCAGCACGCTGGTGGTGCACCCCCGGTCGATGTGGGCGGGCATCGTGGACGCCGAACAGTTGGCCGCGACCGGCATCGGGGACGGGCTGGTGCGCGTGTCCACCGGCATCGAGGACGCCGCCGACCTGGTGGACGACTTTCTCGCGGCGGCGGACAAGGCGACCGCGGTGGGGTAGCCCGGTGGAGTGGCCGTCCCGGTTCGGCTCCACCGCCAGGGACGGGACGACTGACGTTACCGACAGACGGCCCCACGTCTCTGTGTGGGCGCCCACGGGCCGGCTCGGCGGTCAGCATTCTGGGTTGAACCCCAGGGTTCAGCGGATGCCCACGAAGAACCGGGTCGCCGATCCGGAGTTCGCCGTCGACCGGCCGTCAGGGGTCTACTCTGAAGATCTACCGACACTTCAGGTGACGCTCCGACGGCAACTCCGGAAGGGCCCGACGTGAACGCAGTCCCCTCCGGCGGCTCAGCTGCACTGATGCCCGCCGCGTTCATCGGCCATGGCAATCCCATGAACGCCCTCGAGGTCAACCGATACACCACCTCGTGGAGGGCCTTCGGTGCCGCGGTGCCTCGGCCCCGTGTCATCCTGGTCGTCAGCGCGCATTGGTACACCAATGCCACCGCCGTCACCGCGATGCCCCGGCCGCGGACCATCCACGACTTCTACGGCTTCCCGCAGGCATTGTTCGAGGTGCAGTACCCCGCGCCGGGGCTGCCCGAGCTGGTTACGGAGATCAGCGACGCCGTTCACCCGACCTGGGTCGGTGCCGACCTCGACAGCTGGGGCATTGACCACGGCACCTGGTCTGTCTTGACGCACGCTTTCCCTGACGCCTCGGTCCCGGTCGTACAGCTCAGCATCAACGCCGACAAGCCCTTGGACTACCATTTTCAGCTCGGCGCCAAGCTCGCTCCACTGAGACAACGCGGAGTGCTCATCATCGCCAGCGGTAACGTCGTGCACAACCTACGCGGCATGGACTGGAAGCTGACCGACGACGGCTACGACTGGGCCCAGCGCTTCGACGAGGACGCCAAAACCCGCATGTTGACCAATCCGGGCGAGTTCGCGACGCTCGACACCCACCGCGACTTCCGCCACGCGGTGCCGACCCCGGATCACTTCATTCCCGCGCTCTACCTCGCCGGTCTGGCCGCGACCGCCGACACTCAGGACACCGACGTCCTCGTGCACGGCTACGCCTACGGATCGTTGTCGATGACGGCCTACACCCTCGGGCTGCCCTGCCCCGACGCCGCTGGCGAAGGCGGATCCCCACAGCCGCCCGACGACCTGCCGCCCGACGGCTCGAACATCTAGGGGTTGTGCGCGACCTAACGGCAAGCGACTACTCGGCGCCGTGCCCACGATCATGCTGCCAGAAGGAGGCTTCCTGGCCACCTTCACCTCCCGGCTCTGACGCCGGGCCGCGCCGGCGGTGGCCGTTCCCAGGTCGCCACCGGCGCGGCGGTGATCGTCCGTCTCCGCCACCACTCCCCATAGGCTCGCCGATCGCGGCCGGGGACGGGGCGGCCGGTGGCGCGGCTGCCCCGTCCCCGGCCGGAGTTGACTCAGCCGCGCCGCCACTTCTGGTTGGCGCCGCCGTGGCACTCCCAGAGCAGCAGCCGCGCGCCGTCCGCGCTGTTCCAGTCCTGCACGTCGACGCACTTGTTGGCCTGCGGGTTGACCAGGTCTCCGGCCCCGCTGAGCACGAACTGCTGGGCCGGATTGCCGCTGCAGTTCGCGAGCTGGATCACCGCGCCGTTCGCGGTCGACCCCCCGGCCACGTCCATGCACAACCCGAGCGCCCGGACGGTGCCGTCGCCAGCGAACGTCCACCGCTGGGCGTTGGTGCCGTTGCAGGTCCACAGCTGCAGGTACTGGCCGTCGGCGCCGTTGGAGTTGGGGACGTCGATGCACTTGCCGGCGTACCCGATGATCTGGCTCGCACCGCCGCCCCCGGTGGTGGTGAGGGCGAGCCCGTACGCGCCGAGGATCTCGTTCACCGGCTGGTAGACGGTCGTGCCGCCGGAGTTGCAGTCGCCGCCGGCACCGGAGGTGACGCCCTGGGCCTGGTTGCCGGAGATGAACGAGCCGCCGGAGTCACCGGGCTGCGCGCACGCGCTGCTCGCGACCAGCCCGTAGACCAGAGAGCCGGAGTAGTTGACCGTGACATCCCGGGCGGTGATCGTGCCGCAGCGCCAGCCGGTGGTCCGGCCGGAGCGGCAGACCGAGCTGCCGACCGCCGCCTCCGCGGAGCCGGCGACGCTGGTCGTGCCGCCGTTGTAGGTGTTCACCGTCGGCGTGGCCTGCCAGGAGGAGTTGACCTGCACCCAGGCGTAGTCGTTGCCCGGGAAGGACGAGCCCCGGAAGGTGCCCTGCGCGACGCCGCTACCGCTGGTGGTGCTGCCCACGCCGCCGCAGTGTCCGGCGGTGACGAAGCCACCGGCGACCGCGAACCCGACCGAGCACAGCACACTGTTGTTGATGACGTACTGGTCGCCGCCCCGGACGTCGTACACCGGCCGGTACGGTTGCGCGCTCGACACGGTGCGCACCGTGTCGGCGGTGGCGCTGGTGGCGCGGACGAACTCGCGGGCCGTCGCGGTGTCCGCGGCCCGGACCACCACGCTGTTGCTCGCCGGATCCACGTACCAGGAGTGCACGGTCGCGCCGGCGCGGTCGGCCTCGCGGTCGAGGGCGGCCTTGGTCCGGTCCAGGTCGGCCATGCTCCAGCGGACCACCTGCGGCTGGGCGCCGGCGCTGCGGACCCGGCCGGCGCGGGCGGCCGTGGTCACTCCGACCACCAGGGTGGTGCCGTCCGCCGCGATCCAGGAGCCGCCGTAGGTGGTTGCCAACTCGGCGCGTAGTCGTCGTTCGATCGACGGCGCGCCCGCCTCAACGGTCGACCGTTGGCGGATCTGGTCGTCGGTCAGGCCGAGGTCGCGGCGCAGGGCGGCCCGCTGGCCCGCCGGGAGGTCGGGTGACGGGTGGGCGGCGGCCGGCGGCACCGGGCCGGGCGGCGGGGCGGCTGACGCGCCGTCGGCGGGCACCGAGGCCAGCGCGGTGACGAGCGTCGCGACCCCCAGGACAACACCCAGTTCGCGGATCATGGCGCACCTCCAGATGGATTGATCAGGGCGTGAGAGCGCTCTCAGGCAACAATCCTTACCACTAAAGCGACGGATGTCAATGTCCGCGAGCGGCGCCAGGCAGTGCCGATGAGACGATGGCGACCGTTGTAAGAGTTCCGAAGGTTCGCGACCAGTTCGACGGCTGCGCCGGCCGTACGCTGCGGGGGTGGGAGACGATCGTCAGACAGTCGAGCGCGACCACTGCTGGTTGGTGCCGGTGTTGCACGGATACTGCTTGAGGACCACACCGTCTGCGGTCGATGCAGCCGGTACGTCCACGCATTTGCCGCTGTGGCGTGCCCGAAGCTGGAAGTAGCTGCCGTTGGCGACCATCTGGAACTGCTGGTTGGCGCCGGTGCCACAGGTGTACTGGACGAGTTCGGCGCCGTCGGCGGTCGAAGCGCTCACCACATCGAGGCATTTCCCGCTGTGCCGGCTGATGATGCGCCAGTAGCCGCTGCCGGCGTCCTGGAACTGCCACTGCTGCCACCCATTGCCGCCGTACGTGTACTGGCCGACGCGCGCGCCGTTGTCGGTGTTCGGTGACTGGACGTCCATGGCCTTGCCGCTGTGCCGCACCGTGATCCGGTAGAACGATCCCGTCGACGGCGGCGGTGTCGTGGGGCCGCCGCCGATGGTGTCGCCCCAGCCATACCGGATCCGGTCAGCGCCGGAGGCGTTGCGGACGGTCAGGTTGAGGTCGGTGCCGCTGCCGCTGAGGGAGAACATCGAGTACCAGTCGTAACCGATGCTGCCGGGCTTGCCGCCGAGGGCGGGCCAGTAGGTGCCGCCCATCTGGTTGTCGCGCATGACCTGGGCCATGGCGCGGATGTGGCGTACGAAGTTGTCGGTGCTGCTCGCATCGGCGTAGTTGCGGCCGTCGTTCATGGGCGCGCCGAACTCGGTGGCGACCGCGCGGGAGGCGCAGTTGCCGAGGCGGGTCTGGATGTGGCTGCGGAAGGCGTCGTAGGTCATCGCGCCGTAGAAAAAGGCGTAGTGGTGGAAGGACAGCAGTGTCGAGTTGAAGCGGGTGTCGTTGCAGATGTCCCGCAGGTCCTGGCTGAAGCCGGTGCCGCCGATGAGCACCCGGCCGGGCACCGCCGAATAGTGGTAGCTGAGCCAGTCGGCGGCGACATTGCGCCACTCCGCTGAGCTGTAACCGTGCGGCTCGTTCATCGGCTCGAAGTAGACGTTGGTGTTCGAGCCGTACGTGTTGGTCACGGTGGACCACATCGCGTTCCACGCGGCGAGGTTCGTGATTCTGCCGCCGGAGGCGGCGCCGTCCTCCCAGTAGGCCAGGATGACCTTGAATCCGCGGGCGGTGGCGGCGTCGATGGCGCCTCGGTACGCCTCCCACCACGCCGTCCCCACCGTGTGGGTGTTGATGGGCAGCCGGACGGTGTTCACCCCGATGGTGGAGGCCATGTCGTCGTAGAGGGCGTTGGCCTTGGCCCGCACCGTCGCGTTGCTGTCGGACGAGCTCAGGCCCTGCACGACGAGCGGACCGGTGCTGAAGTTGTCACCCAACACGGCCCAGTTCACGCCCCGGAACTGGTTGGTGGCGGCAGTGGCCGGCGACGACGCGACGCCCACGACGCCAACCATCGCGGTCAACGCGGTGACCAGGATGATCGGCAGCCGGCGCAACGACCAGGTGCTCCGCGATCCGTGACCCGGAGGCGAGCTGGTCCGTGTCATGACGTGTCCAATCGGTGTGGGGGCGCAGTCGGAGTTCAGCTGGTTACGCGGAAGGTGGCGTCGGCGCGGCTCTGCGCGTCGGAGGCGGGATCGAGCCGGAGCAGGTAGTTGTAGTGCCGGATGTAGCGGTCCGGGTGGCTGTAGGACTGGAACGACGTCCAGGAGGAGTTGGCGAGGCCGGCGACCTGCCGGAAGGTGGCGTCGGCGGCGAAGGTGGCGGTGCCGTCGTTGGCTTCCAGCCGGAAGTCGAACCCGTAGTGGCGCAGGTAGAAGCAGAGCCGGGCGAGGACTCTCGACATGGGTCCTTCTCCTTCGCGGAGGGGCATACGCGGTGGTAAGCGATGTACCAGGTGTCGTTGCGGGGTCACCCGGATCGCCGAGTGGTGGCCGGTGATGACGCGCCCCTTGTGCGCAGTACCATCTCAGTGCGAACACGCACGTTAGCGCTAACAAGGCCGGCGCACGTATGACTTGGGCTGCGCAATCGCGGACGGCGAGCGACGCGCCTCGTGGACAGCCCTGGCGCGTCAGACGCCATGTTTTCTGTTCGTTAAGTTCGTGTTGCGGACAAGTGTTAGCGATGCACATCCAGCGTGTCAAGGCATCGAAGATGTTCGTTTGATTTGGGTCGCAGCGCGGGCTGGGCGGGGCCCGTCTGCCGATCCGCACCGCCGCGAGGGCCCGTTCCCACGAGCCCCGGACCGCCCGGCGACCACGGTCGCGGGCCCGTTTCGCATCGAACGGGCTCTCCGGGCGGCAACGTGCCGGACCCGGCATTGACATCCTTCACTACACGACCTAGCGTCGGGGCGAATCGATTCGACGTCGAGCCGAGTGCTCCAGCACCGTCCGGCGGTCGGTTGCGTGCGGTGTGGACCGCCGACGATTCGACGACCGACCGGTCCCGCGTGGGCGGCGAGACCGGTGGCGGGAACCTGTGGCGATGAGCCGGCCAGCGCCGTGGGCACATCGCGCCTTCTGGGTTTCGTCCCCGGCGAGTGTGGTCGGCGGAGGTGACCCGGAGTGGCGCGTCGTGGCGGCGCGGGAATCGCCGTGGACCCCTCTACCTGAATCAGATCGTGCCGAGTGGCGGGAGCCCCATCATGACAAGACGTAGACCCATCCTTGGTTTTCTTGCGACGACGGCGGTTGTCGTCGTGACCGTGGGCGCGGCGGCACTGACCGGTGGCTTGAGCACCACTGCGTCGGCCGCGAACGCCGGAGCAGCCGCAACGACCGCCGGGTGCGGCAGAGCGCCCACGTTGACCAGCGGCCAACGGTCCATCCAGAGCAGCGGCCAGAACCGTAGTTTCATCCTGAGGATTCCTGACAACTACGACAGGAGTCACCCGTACCGATTGATCTTCGGATTTCACTGGAACGGCGGCACCGCCAACGACGTCGACTCCGGTGGGTCGGACGGAGCGGCCTGGTCCTACTACGGGCTGCGGCAGCAGGCGAACAACAGCACCATTTTCGTCGCCCCCCAGGGCAACGGAAACGGCTGGGCCAACCCCGGCGGCCAGGACGTCACCTTCGTCGACGACATGATCAGGCTGATCGAGGCAGATCTGTGTGTCGACACGACGCAGCTCTTCGCGCTCGGCTTCAGTTACGGCGGAGGCATGAGCTATTCGCTGGCCTGTTCCCGGGCAGGTGTCTTCCGCGCTGTCGCGGTCTACTCCGGTGGGCAGCTCAGCGGGTGCAGCGGCGGCACTCAGCCGATCGCGTACATGGGAATCCATGGCATCGGGGACCCGGTGCTCAACGTCTCCGCCGGGCGGTCCCTACGTGACACGTTCGTGCGCAACAACGGGTGCACCTCACAGAACCCGCCCGAGCCGAGGTCGGGCAGCCTGACCCACATCACCACCACCTACTCCGGCTGCCGGTCCGGATATCCGGTGGTGTGGGCCGCCTTCGACGGCGGGCACACCCCCGGCCCGGTGGACGGCGGCGGGGACAGCGGGGTCAGGACCTGGACCAAGGGCGAGGTGTGGAGGTTCTTCACCCAGTTCGGCGGCACCGACCCAACGTCGGGCCCGACCACCCCGCCGCCGACCACCCCGCCGCCGAGCGGCACGTCGGCCCTGCGTAACACGTCCTCCGGACGGTGCCTGGACGTCAACAGCGCCGCACAGGCCAACGGCACGGCGGCGATCATCTGGGACTGCCACGGCCAGAGCAACCAGAGCTGGACCTCGACCGCCGCCCAGGAGCTGCGCGTCTTCGGCGGAAAGTGCCTCGACGTCAGCGGCGCCGGCACCGCGAACGGCAGCTCGGTGATCATCTGGGACTGCAACGGCCAGTCCAACCAGCGGTGGCGGTTCAATGCCGACGGCACGATCACCGCCGTTGGTTCCGGCCGGTGCCTGGACGTGGTCGGCAACGGCACGGCCAACGGCACGCGCATCCAGATCTGGGACTGCACCGGCGCGGCCAACCAACGATGGAGCCGGAGCTGAGCCCCGCGAACGTCTCGGGAGGGCAACGGTAGGTCCGGCTGTGCACGGCCTCGCCGGGATCGCCGTGCTCGCCAGTCCGGTTCGGCGGCGGAACCACGCGGCTCGGCCGCCGAACCACCCGGCACCGACCCCACGGATGGTCATTCACCCACAAGGAGGCTCAGCTGTGCCCCATCGCAAACTCTCCACCCCCTGGTTAGGGGCGGCCCTGGCTGTCATGGTCCTGGTCGCCGTCGGCGTGTACGTCGTCGCGACTGTCGCATCGGCGTCCGCGGCCACCACTGCCGGCTGCGGCAAGGCCCCCGGACTGAACAGCGGCACCCACACCATCCAGAGCAGCGGGAAGAGCCGCAGTTTCATCCTTCGGCTTCCCGACAGCTACAACAACAACTATGCCCACCGGCTCGCCTTCGGGTTCCACTGGCTGGGCGGCACCGCCAATGACGTCGCGTCGGGCGGAACCGACGGATCCGCGTGGGCCTACTACGGCATGCTCTCCCAGGCGAACAACACCACGATTTTCGTCGCCCCGCAGGGCATCAGCAACGGCTGGGGCAATTCCAATGGTGAAGACGTGACCTTCACCGACGACATGATCCGCGTGATCGAGAACGCTCTCTGTGTCGACACGACACAACGGTTCTCGGTCGGGTTCAGCTACGGCGGCGCGATGAGCTACTCGTTGGCGTGTTCCCGACCGACGGTGTTTCGTGCAGTTGCGGCAATCGCGGCCCCAGGGGCGATCAGCGGATGCAGCGGCGGCACCCAACCAGTGGCGTACCTGGGGATTCACGGCATCAACGACAACATCCCAAGCGGACGGTCGCTACGTGACAGGTTCGTGAGGAACAATGGTTGTGCCGCGCAGAACCCGCCCGAGCCGGCGCCGGGCAGCCGGACCCACATCACCACCGCCTACTCATGCCAGGCCGGATATCCGGTGGTCTGGGCCGCGTTCGACGGCGGCCACCAGCAAGGTCCAGTGGATGGGTGCGCCGGATGTGAGAGCGGCGCGCGGAGCTGGGTCAAGCAGGAGGTGTGGCGGTTCTTCACCCAGTTCGGGTCTACCGCACCGCCCACCACTCCCCCGCCATCGAGCCCGCCGGCCGGCCAGCAGAACGTGCTGATCGCGGGTAGCCAGTCCGGCCGTTGCATGGACATACCCAACTCCAGCACGAGCAACGGCGCCCGCGCGCAACTGTGGGACTGTCACGGTGGCACCAACCAGCGCTGGACCCTCACCGCCAACCGCACCCTGACCATCTACGGCAACAAGTGCCTGGACGCCAGCGGGGCGGGCAGCAGCAACGGCACCGCTGTCATCATCTGGGACTGCAACGGCCAACCCAACCAGCAGTGGAACCTGAACACCAACGGCACCATCACTGGAACTCAATCAGGGCTCTGCCTCGATGCCGTCAGTTCCGGCACGGCCAATGGGACGCAACTTCACCTCTGGGCCTGCCATGGCGGTGCCAACCAGCAGTGGAGCACGCGCAACTAGTACCGCATCAGGCACCGTTCACCATGTCGGAGACGCGCCGCTCGGGTCCTGTCCCGGGCGGCGTCCGCAGAACCGGCAGCACCCGAATGAGCTGCCACGGCCGGTTCGGCTGGCCAGGCCGCCGAGCGGGCGACGTCGGTGACGACTTCGCTGGGCGTCACCTGGCGGTCCGACATGGAATCCGGCATTCCGGTAAAAAACGACGCAGTTGGTGCGTAACGTGCCCGACATGGTCTCTCGCACCTGGCGTAATTTGTTGCTCACAGCGCTCGGGATGGGCGTGCTCGCCGGTGCCGGTCAGCTCGGCATCGCGTTCAGCTTCGGCATTGTCCAGATCACGGGCGCCTCCACCGACGGCACCGCCAACCAGTGGCCTGCCCAGCTCGTCTGGGTGGGCTGGTTCGCGGCACACGCCGCCCTGGCCGGCACCGTCTTCACCGCACGCCTGGCCCGCCGGTCCGGGGTGCTGGGGAGCACCGGCAGATTGGTGGCCGTCGCCGCCGCCGCCGCGCTGGGCGCCACCGTCGTGGCGCCCCTCTGCTTCCGGCCGGCCCAGGCCGCCGAGCGCTTCTCGGTGGACCCGATCTGGGCCCTCGGCATCTGCGCGACCCTCGGCGCGCTGGTCGGCGCGGGTGCCGCGATCGCCGTACTGCTGAAGCCGCCGCTGGGCTGGAACATGGCGGCGGTGGGCGGCGTGGTCTGGCTGCTGGCGCTCGTCTCGGTCGTCCCGTCGCTCGCAACCGCCGGGCCGATGCCCGCCGTACGGCTGGGTGTGCTGGAGCCGGCCGGGCTCGACGCCGACACGGCATACCGGCAGGCGATCCTGATTCTGCCTGCGGTGGCCCTGCTCATCGGCGCGGCGACCGGCGGGCTGGCCCGCTGGCGCGGGCATCCGCCGCTGGTCAACGGCGCGACCGGCACGGCCGGCACGGTGCTGGTCGCGTTCACCTACCTGACAGCCGGTCCCGGCGACGCCGTCGACCGGTACCAGATCACGCCGTACTATGGCGCGCTGCTCGCCGTCGCCGCCGGTGTGTTCGGTTCGGCCGCCGCCGCGTTGTTCCGCTGGCCGCTCCTGCCACGCACCGCCGAAGCGCGGGTCGTCGAGCCGACCGGCATCCTCCGTCCGCTGCCCGCCGGCCCCGCCGTGCCGGAGGCCATGACGCTGGCCGCTGGTGGTACGACCGACGAGCCGGAGCCCGTCGACCTGGCCGGCACGGGGCCGGTCGCAGCGAAGCTCCCGACCGCAGCCGGACCGCTGGGCTTCGGTTCGCCGGCTGGCCACCGGGACGCCAGCGCCGTACCGGCCGATTCCGCGACGCGCACCCCTGCACCGGCTGCTATCACCGCACCCGCCAACCTCGCCACACCGGCCGACCTCGACGACACCCCGGAGACATCGGAACCGGCCCCCGCGACGGTGGCCCACATTCCCACGGGACCCGGCGGGCACGGCTCCGGGACGGCGCAGGTGGAGGCCGACAACATCGAACCCGACGCGACGCCGCCCGACGGGGCACTCGTCGCCCCCGGGACCCGCCGGATGTACCAGCCGCCGAAGACCGACCGGACACCGGTTCAGGCGAGCTGGACGGTCGTTCCGGCGCGGCGGGTGCCGTCCTCGACCGAGCCCGCCCCCGGCGCCGAGGCGACCCACTCGGCCGGCACGCAAGGGAGGCCCGAACCGGCGCTCCCACCTCGGCGCCGGCCGCCCCTGCCCAACCTGAACCGGGCCGCGAACTGGGACGCCCTCGCGACCGCCCGGCGCGCCGGGTCCCCGCCCACGAACGACGCCGCGCCGGCCGGTCCCGCCGGGACCGATCCGGTCGCCGCGGTTCCCGCGCCGGCCAGCCCGGCATCCGTCGTCGAGGCGGAACGGGCCAGCGGGCGGCTGGGCCTGTTCCGGCGCAACAGGTCCCGGGTTGACGGGGACGGCGCGGGCAACCCGGCGGACGGCGAGCCGCTGCCGAGGCAGGACGCGGAGTTCGTCGACTGGGTGACCCGGCTGGGCAAGCCGGTGGGGGACGACGAGCCGGATCAGGAGAGCGGTCGCTGGTCACTCCGCTCCACCGGTCGCCGCCCCAGCGACTGACCTCCACTGTCAGGCCCGCCGCTGGATGAACGACCTCGGGCGACATCGTCCATGCCGAATTCGACATCGACGACACGCTCGGGCGGGGCGACGCGATCGCGATGGCTGGCGCCGAATCGACGCTGCACGAAGGACCCCGACTTCGCCCGGCACGTCATCCCGGAGCGCTCGGACCAGGTCGCCCGACGATCCGCCAACGGCAGCGCCGACGGACGAGCGCCCGCATTCGACAAAGTCGTCGCCACCATCGTCTGACTGATCAGACTCACCATCCAGGTGGAACGTGCTCTGAATAGGCCTGCGCGAAATTCGGTGGTCATGAGGCTGTTTGCGGTCTACCGTCGCCCGCCGTGCTCTCAATCGAACAGATAATTGGACAGGCCCTGGATCGGATCGAGGCAGGGTACGTCTTTCCTGCGAAGGCCGTGGACATCGCCGCCGCGATCCGGCGCCGTCTCGCGGCAGGCGAGTACGACGACCTGGATGGGCCGGTGCTCTGCGAGACGGTGACCGCTCACCTTCAGGAGGTGTGCCCGGACAAGCATCTGCGGCTGCTGTGGACGGACCAGCCGCGGTCGCTGGATCCAGCGGACGAGGACGGGGGGCGGGCCGCGTTTCTCGCGCTGCTCAGGGCGGAGAACCAGGGGATCCGCCGTGTCGAGCACTTGGACGGGAACGTCGGGCTCATCGACGTGCGGCGCATCGCGTACGCCGATGAAGGCGCCGACGCGATCGGCGCGGCCATGCAACTGGTCGCCCTCAGCTCCGCGCTCATCCTGGACTTGCGCGCATGCGCCGGCGGAGCACCGGAGGGAGCCGCGATGTGGTGCAGCTACTTCTTCCGCGACGATCAGGTGCACCTCAACGACTTCTACGAGCGGTCCACCGGCGCCACACGCCAGTTCTGGACGACCGCGCACCTTCCCGCGCCGCGCTATGCCGACCGCCCGGTCTATGTGCTCACCAGTGCGACAACGTTCTCCGGGGGCGAGGACGTGGCGTACACCCTTCAGGCGCACGGCCGGGCGGTCGTCGTCGGTGAGACGACACGTGGCGGCGCGCATCCGACGGCCCGCCGCGCGGTCACCGAACACATCCTGGTGACCGTGCCGACCGCCCGGACCATCAACAGCGTCACCGGCACCAACTGGGAAGGCGTCGGAGTGGTCCCCGATGTACCCGTCCCGGCAGACCAGGCACTCGACACGGCACTCAAGGCCATCTGGGACGCCTCGGGCGCATAGGCGCGGCTGCGTAGGCGGCCGATCGCTCGAACGCGGGGCTCGGGTCGACCCGAGCCCCGCATCGCGGCCGGAAACCGCAGGGAGGCGTGGTGCAGTTGAGGGGCGTTCGACGCCGTTGACCCGAGTTCAACGTCGTTCAGGGCACCCTGTCGCCGTCGGACTACCGGCGGCCGTACCCCGCCGGGCGACCAGCAGACGACTCTGGCGTCCGGGGGGGCCGGGCCACCCTTGCATTGAGCGTTCGGAAGATGAAGCAGCTTGAGCAGTGAAGTCATCGACCCGTCCCGGCCCGTGGCTGCCTCCGAAATCCGCGCCCCCGTTCAGTGTCCGTATGCGTCGTATGCCTTCCAGTCCTCGACCGGAATGAGCGGAACTGGCGCGGGCCGCTCCACCACCGTCGTCAGCTCGATCCGCTGGCCTTGGGCTGCCGACTGAAGCAGGGTGGTCATCGTCTCGAGTACGTGCAACGCGACGTCGCCGCCAGTGCGCGGCGGACGCTGACCGTCGGCCCTGACAAGGTCGATCAGACCGATGCCTCGTGAACCCTCGGCGTAACCGGCCCGCGGTTCGAGAACGCGCCACTCGGTGCCGCCGAGCGCGAAGAGGCGGACCTCACCGTCGAAGTCGTTCGGATCGGGTACGGCGAGCGTGCCGGTCTCCCCATGTACCTCGATCGGTGCGGCCGTCGTCGCGACACCGTCGAAGCTCGTGGTGATGGTGGAGAGAGCACCGTTGGCGTGCTCGAGCACGCCGGTCACGTGGGTGTCCACCTCCGCCGGGATCCGCTGGCCGATGCGCGGGCCCGAGCCGATGATGCGCTCGGCGCGCAGGCGGCTGACGGCTCCGCCCACCGCGCGAACCGGCCCGAGCAGGTGGATGAGCGCCGAGATGTAGTACGGCCCCATGTCCAGCAACGGACCGCCGCCCGGGGCGTAGTAGAAGTCGGGGTTGGGATGCCAGCGTTCGTGCCCTGGCGTGACCATGACGGCCGACGCGGACAACGGGCGTCCAATGAGCCCGCCGTCGATCGCCGCCCGCGCCGTCTGCGTACCCGTACCCAGGACGGTGTCCGGAGCGCACCCGACGCGGACGCCGGCCGACGCGGCCCGTTGGATGATCGAGCGGCCGTCCGGGAACGTCACGGCGAGCGGCTTCTCGACATACACGTTCTTGCCCGCGTCGATCGCGCCGAGCGAGATGTCGGCGTGCGCCGCGGGGATCGTGAGGTTGAGCACCGTCTGCACGTCTGGGCGGGCGAGCAGTCGCTCCACGCTCACCGCCTCGGCGCCGGGAATCGTGGCGGCGGCCGCGGCCGACCGGGAGGCGTCGAGGTCGGCCAGTGCGGCGATGCGCACCGCGGGGTGGTTCGCGAGCGTGTTCAGGTACGCGCGGGAAATGACCCCGAGACCTACGATGCCGACGCGGTGCGGGTCGCCCACACCATCCCCCTCTCGATGACGGTACGCACGCCCGCGTGCTCCAGCACGTCAAGGCTGTGTCCCGGGGTCGTCACGACAATGCGCCCGGCACCCCAGAGTCGGGTCCAGATCGCCGGCGAGGTGACCGGACGGTGCCATGGGTGCCACGCCTGAGTTGGGTGGGTTGTGACGGCCAGTACGTCGATCAGGTCGTCGTGCAGCACCCAGTACTGCTCGGTGACCAGGTCGAAGTCCTCAATTCCCGCAGTGATCGGATGCTCCCGGCCGAGGTCGGTGATGCGCACCGTGTGCGGCAGGAAGTTGTCCTCCGCGCCACCGCGACGCTCGCACGGCTCCAGACCCGGATGGGTCGCGAACTGGCCGCCCACCAGATGCAGGTACTCGGAAGACGCGCGGAACGAGTCCACGATACCGCCGTGCCAGCCGGTGAAGCCCGTACCTGCGATGACCGCCGCGCTGAGGCCCGCCGACTGGTCCGAGGTGATCTGCGACATCGTCACGCACTGCACGACGAGGTCGGTGTCGGCCATTTCGGCGGCATCGGCGTAGATCTCCGTCGACTCCTCAACCCGTACGGCATAGCCGCTACGTTCGAGGAAGGGGATGAACAACTCCGTCGCCTCGACTGGCTGGTGCCCCTCCCACCCGCCCCGGACCACCAATGCTCTCTGCTGCGCCACCCTCGCTCCCTCCCGCGGTCCGTCGCCACCGGGCTGGCCGGGCGACGTGCCGCCGACGCCCGTGCTTGTCGAGCACCGAAACCGTACTCGTGGTTGCCGCCAAAGCCAGCGTCAGCCGGGTTCCGGGTTCCACCTTGCCCGGTCCGCTCACGCCAGATCTGGTGATGGATCACCTCAGCATCGCCGCGCCCGTGGAACCAGAAGTAGTTCGGCACCTGGAGAGCGGACGGACGATTGAGGCTGTTCGCGCCTACCGCAAGCACACCGGCACGAGCCTGGTCGAGGCGAAGCGGGCGGTGGACCGTATCGCCGCCGGGCTCCATCTCGAGCGGTAACGCGCGTTCGTTCGCCAGATACGAACTGTCGATTCTTCGGGTACGTCGGCGAGGATGCCGAGCGGGCGTAGCCATGATGTCCGCGCTTTCCGGACCCTTCGCGGCGGAGCGACCAGACGTGCAGACGCGGGAGTTCATCGAGGAGCTTGTCGATCTGCCCGGAAAGAGAGTTGCCTCGAGGGCAGCCCTCGACGTCGGCGCCGGTGCACCAGGCCGTGAGGTGCTCCTGGTTCCAGCTACGCCGCCTCAGCATCCAGGGGTGGCGCAAAGCACCCTTAAGGGTCTCAACGGTCTGCGAGGATGTGAACGCTAGCAATGGCATGGCTCAGCGGTGAGCGAATTCTTCACGGGGGACGCAGATGAAGGCTGTCGTGTACGAGGGACCGAGGACTGTCAGCGTCAAGGAGGTTCCGGACGCGAGAATCGAGAGACCGACTGATGCGCTGATCCGGATTACGACGACGAACATCTGCGGGTCCGACCTGCACATGTACGAAGGACGCACGGACATGGAGCCCGGCCGGGTGCTCGGGCACGAGAACATGGGTGAGGTGATCGAGGTCGGAGAAGGGGTCGATCTCGTCAAGGTGGGCGACATGGTCTGCCTGCCGTTCAACGTCGCCTGCGGCTCCTGCGCCAACTGCAACCAGGGTCTGACCGCGTTCTGTCTGGTGGCCAACCCGGCGCCCGGCATGGCCGGTGCCGCCTACGGCTTCGCCGACATGGGTCCTTACAACGGCGGCCAAGCGGAGTTGCTGCGGGTGCCGTGGGCCGACTTCAACTGTCTGGTCCTGCCGCCGGACGCCCGGGACATGAGCAGGCAGAAGGACTACGTCATGCTGTCGGACATCTTCCCGACCGGCTGGCACGCCACCGAACTCGCCTGTGTACGGCCCGGCGACAGTGTGGCGGTCTACGGTGGCGGACCGGTCGGCCTGCTCGCCGCGTACTCCGCGATCATCAAGGGCGCCAACAAGGTGATGGTGGTCGACCGCCATCCGGACCGGCTGCGCCTGGCGGAGCAGATCGGCGCGATCCCGATCGACGATTCGAAGGGATCACCGGTCGACCAGATCCTGGAGCAGACCGGCGGGATGGGCGCGGACCGCGGCTGTGAGGCCGTCGGTTACCAGGCGCACGACCCGAGTGGCCAGGAGAAGGCGGGGCTGACCGTGAACAACCTCGTGCACTCCGTGCGGTTCGGCGGCACGATCGGCGTGGTCGGCGTGTACGTGCCTCAGGACCCGGGAGCGCCGGACCCGCTACAGAAACAGGGCAAGGTGCCGTTCGACTTCGGCATGTTCTGGTTCAAGGGGCAGACCATGGCAACCGGGCAGTGCAACGTGAAGGCCTACAACCGGCAGCTGATGAACCTCATCGCTACAGGCAAGGCCCACCCGTCGTTTCTGGTGTCCCACGAACTCACGCTGGACGAGGCGCCCACGGGGTACCAGAACTTCGATGCCCGCAACGACGGTTGGACCAAGGTTCTGCTGCACCCCGACGGTCGGGGCTAGAAATACATCGCGACGACCTCGCTGAACCACAAGACCATCTCCCACCGAATCCGCTGCACCGACCGCGGCGGCATGGACGTACCTGCGGGTGTCGTTCAGCGTGGCCAGGCTGCTGTCCGCCACCGCGATGGCGGACAGCAGCCTGGCTCCGGCTGCCTACGCCACAGCCGTCATTGGTGACGCTGGACCGCGACGGGCCCGGCTAGCGGTGAGGAGCACCGATGACCGACAGCGAACAGGACCGCCCGGAGATCGTCGTCGGACTGGTGGCGACCCCGCCGGACCACCCGGCCCGGGTGGCCGCCCGGCTCACCGCCGAGCTGGCCGGCCGGCTGGCCGAGCGGGTGGACGCGGACGTGCGGTGGACCATCCGGGAAGGCTGGGGTGAGGTGGCGCCGCGCCGTGACGGTGGCGTTGAGGCGCTGCTTGAGGATCTTGCCCAACGGCGTGCCGACGACCGGTGGGACATCGCGATCTGTCTGACCGACCTGCCGCTGCACGCCGAACGGGTGCCGCTGGTCGCGCAGACCTCGGCTCGGCGTGCAGTGGCGATGGTGTCTCTACCCGCGCTGGGACTGCCTCAGCTGCGAGCGGCCCGCGCGGTCGTTCCGGATCTGGTGAGCCGACTGCTCACCGACGCTTCCGACCAGCGGGTGCCGCCGGCAGGCTGGGCACCGGCCGAGATCACAAGCCGTGTTCCCGCCATCCACCGGGTGGTCGACGAGGCCGACGGGGAACTGGGCTACGTCGCCTCGCGGCTAATCGGCCGGGTGCGGCTGTTGATCGGAATGGTCCGCGCCAACCGCCCGGGGCGCGCCCTGCTGAGCCTGTCCAAGCTGCTCGTCGGCGCGTTCGGCACGGCCGCGTTCGCACTCGCCACGGACACCATCTGGCAGATGGGCGATGCGCTCGGAGGACTCAGGCTCGCCGTGATCATGGTGCTCGGGCTGACCGCGTTGGTGGCCTGGCTGATCGTCGCGCACGACCTGTGGGAGAAGCCAGACCGGGAGACGCCTGCTGAGCTGGCCCGGCTGTTCAACCTGGGTACGATCCTCACCCTCGCTCTGGCCACGGCATTGTCCTACCTGGTGCTGTTTGCTGGGACGGTGCTCGTCGGGGCGCTGCTGATCGACACATCCGTGCTGGAACAGACCTTGCAGCGGCCGGTCAATTTCACCGACTACCTGACGCTCGCCTGGATCACCAGCTCGCTGGCCACCGTCGGCGGCGCGATCGGCTCCGGGCTGGAGAACGAGGAAACGGTACGGGCCGCCGCTTACGGCTACCATCCCGAACCGGGCGGCGGGCGGAACGAGACGGCTAGCCCATCACGGGCGGGATGAGCGGGCATGCGCGACCGAATCGCTGGTGATCCGCGGCCGTGACGTCGTGCTGAGCAGCGGAACTGGGGCCGTTGCCGCGCCGGGCAGGCAGCCGGTCCCGGCGTTCACCGGCCGGTTGCCGCGACGATGAGCGGCCTCCGGACGCCGTCTGGGCGGCCCGGGTCGGTAGAGCGATCTCGATTCAGCGGTCGATCGGCGGGTTCAGGTGGTTCCCGGGGGGTAACCGGCCCCACTGAGTCGTACCCCGGATCGCCGTGAGCCGGGCTGCGCGGCCGGGTGCGATCGGATACGGAGGCTACCCGTGACTCGACTGGCAACCCGAGAGGCAGCCAAGGCCAGGCAGGACGAGGTGCAGCGGCGGGGGCGCGGGCTCGGCTGGATGAGTCTCGGTCTGGGCGTGGCACAACTGGCGGCATCGGACACGGTGCGCCGGATCAGCGGCGTGGACGACTCCCCGACGTCCCGGGCGGTGGTGCCGCTCGTCGGGGCGCGGGAGCTGATACACGCGGTCGGGCTCCTGACGAGCCGGCGGAAGAGCATCTGGGCGTGGACCCGGGTCGTGGGCGACGCGATGGACCTGGCCTCGCTCGGAATGGCCATCGCCCACCGGGGCGGGCGTCGCCGTCGGCGGCTCGTCGTTGTCACTGGCGCCATCGTCGGGATCACGGTGGTGGACCTGCTGACCGCCGTACAGGCCACCCGGGCGAAGGAGATCGGCTCAGTGCCGGCGGTACGAGGCCTACGCAAAGGAGGATCCATGGAGCTGACAGCCACGACAACCATCCGCAAACCCCCGCCCAAGGTCTACGCGTTCTGGCGCGCTCTGGACAACCTCCCGACGTTCATGGCTCATCTCGAGCAGGTCCGCGCCACCGGTGACCGTACGAGCCACTGGGCCGCCGGCGCCCCGTTCGGCAAGAACGTCGAGTGGGAGGCGGAGATCGTCGATGACGCGCCCGGCGAGAAGATCGCGTGGCGGTCGACCGGGAACGCCGACGTGCCGAACGCCGGTACGGTCCGGTTCGTGCCCGCCCCGGACGGTCTGAGCACCGAGGTGCACGTCGTCTTGTCGTACGACATCCCGGGCGGCGCGGTCGGCAAGGCGGTCGCCAAGTACTTCGGCGAGGAGCCGCACCAGCAGCTCGACGACGACCTGCGCCGGCTCAAGCAGGTGCTGGAGACCGGCGAGGTGGTCCGGTCCGAGGGCGCCCCGTGGGGCAAACGGGCCCGCAAGGAGTTCCCGCAGCGTCCGGCGCAACCGCTGTCGGATTCCGAGTTCGCGAAGGGGGCCCACGCGTGAGGGCGAACACGTGGGCGGGCCGCAACAAGGTCAAGTTCCGTGACGTGCCGGACCCCCGGATCCTGAACGAGCGCGACGCCATCGTACGGATCACTTCCACCGCGATCTGTGGCTCGGACCTGCACCTGGTCGATGGGTATGTGCCCACGATGCAGGACGGCGACGTCATGGGTCACGAGTTCATGGGTGAGGTGATCGAGGTCGGTCCGGGCGTCGGTCCGAGTCGGCTGCGCATCGGCGACCGGGTCGTCGTGCCGTTCCCGATCGCCTGCGGCGCGTGCGGTGCCTGCGCCGCCGAGCTGTATTCCTGCTGCGAGAACTCCAACCCCAACGCCGGCATCGCGGAGAAGATGTTCGGGCATCCGGTCGCTGGGATCTTCGGCTATTCGCATCTGACCGGCGGCTTCGCGGGGGGTCAGGCGCAGTATGCGCGGGTGCCGTTCGCCGACGTCGGTCCGCTGAAGATCGAGTCCGAGCTGACCGACGAGCAGGTGCTGTTCCTCTCCGACATCCTGCCCACCGGCTATATGGGTGCCGAGATGTGCGACATCCAGTCCACCGACGTGGTGGCGGTGTGGGGCGCCGGCCCGGTCGGCCAGTTCGCGATGGACAGCGCCCGGATGCTCGGTGCCGCGAAGGTCATCGCCATCGACAAGGAGCCGTACCGGCTACAGATGGCGGAACGGGCGGGCCACACGCCGGTGAACTTCGATGAGGTGGACGTGCGGTCCCGGCTGCTGGAACTGACCGGTGGGCGGGGACCGGACAAGTGCATTGACGCGGTTGGTCTGGAGGCCACGCACGGCAGCGCGGCCCTCTACGCCTATGACCGGGTCAAGCAGGCGGTCCGCTCGGAGTCCGAGCGTCCGCACGCGCTGCGGCAGGCGATTCTGTCCTGCCGCAGCGGTGGCATCGTGTCGGTGATCGGCGTGTATGGCGGTCTGCTGGACAAGTTTCCCGCCGGGGCGTGGATGAACCGCGCGCTGACCCTGCGTACCGGTCAATGCCACGTGCAGCGCTACATGAAGCCGCTGCTGCAGCGCATCGAGCGTGGGGAGATCGATCCGACCAGGGTCATCACCCACACCCTGCCGCTGGACGAGGCAGAACGCGGCTTCGAGATCTTCAAGAACAAGCAGGACGGCTGCGAGAAGGTCGTCCTCAAACCCTGACGGACCACTCGCGTCCGGCCACCGTGCGCGCGCGGTGGCCGGACGCGACGTCCATCCGGTCGGAGCGGTGCCCGGCTGTTTGCCGCGGACGAACCTGGGTAGGTGCGCTTGGTGAGCGAGTCGGGCACGGACCCGGGCAGCCGGTCGGACACCAGCCGTGCCGTGGCGTTCAGCGATGCCATCTTCGCCATCATCATCACGCTGCTGGTCCTGGACCTCCGGGTACCGGACGTCCCACCCGGCCACCTCCTGTCCGGCCTGCTCAACCAGTGGCCGTCGTATGCCGCGTATCTCGCGTCCTACTCGTACGTGGCCGTCGTCTGGCTCAACCACAAGGCGGCGTTCAACCGCATTCAGCAGGTCGATCGCGGCCTGCACTGGATGAATTTGTTGGTGCTGTTCAGCACGGCGCTGCTGCCGTTTCCGACCACCGTCGTGTCGCACGCGTTGCAGGAGCACAACAACGTGGACCAGCGTGTGGCGATCGCCTTCTACGCGCTGATCGGCGCGTTGCTGTGCGCGACGTGGCTGGCGTTCTACCACTACCTGGCCCGGAACCCCGACCTGCTGAAGGACCAGGTCAGGGACGGCTTCTTTCCCGTCGAGCGGTTCCGGGCCCTCGCCGGGGTCGTCCTGTACGTCCTCGCGGGGATGGTCGGCTACCTGGTGGCGCCGTTGCTCGGCCTCGCCATCTTTCTCCTTCTACCCGTCTTCTACGCGATCACCAGCGCTGGCCTTTACCAGTTGCGGGTGATCCGCCGGATCACTCACTGGCCTCGGCCACCAAGAGGCTGAGGACGGGCGAACCGCGGTTTCACCCCGGCGGGCGGGTACCCGCCCGCCGGGGTGGGCGGGTACCCGCCGCAATCCGGTTCGAGAGGAGAGCCGAGCGCCAGCGCGCCCGGCGGTGGGCGGGTTGGCCGGTCGACCAAGGCTTCGCGGTGGTCGGGCTGACGTGAAGCCGACCGGCAGCCCCACAAGCCCCACCTCATTCGGCGGTTGGCGACGCTACAACATCTCCAGCGGTTGCGGGCCGGCCGGCGGCGGGAACGCCGTGTCGAGTGCCGCACCGTCCTCCTCGGTCAGATGCAGGTCGCGCGCTTCCGCGTTCTCCCGGGTGTGTTCGGGCTTGGACGATCGGGGGATGGCCGCAACCCTTTCCTGCCGCAGCAGCCAGGCCAGCGCCACCTGAGCGGGCGTGGCCCCGTGCCGGGCGGCGATCTCCGTGACCTGGGGGTGGCCGAGCAGTCGGCCCTGCTCGATCGGCGAGTAGGCCATCGCCGGGATTCGGTTCTCGCGTAGCCACGGCAGTAGGTCGTACTCGGGACCGCGGCGGGTGAGGTTGTACAGGATCTGATTGGTCGCGCAGGAGTGCCCGCCCGCCTCGAGTAGCTCCGTCATGTCGGAAAGATCGAAGTTGCTCACGCCCCACTGCCCGATGTCACCGGCGTCGACGAGTTCGGCGAACGCCTCGATCGTCTCCGCGAGTGGATGCGTGCCGCGCCAGTGCAGCAGGTAGAGGTCGATGTGGTCGACGCCGAGTCGTTGCAGGCTGCGGCGGCAGGCCTGCACGGTCCCCCGTCGGCTGGCATTGGACGGCAGCACCTTGTCGACCAGAAAGACGTCGGCACGTCGTCCGACGATCGCCTCGCCGACGAGTTCCTCGGAAGCGCCGTCACCGTACATCTCCGCAGTGTCGATCATGGTCATGCCCAGGTCGAGCCCGGTGTGTAGGGCGGCCATCTCGTCCCGCCGCCTCGCGGGGCGCTCGCCCAGGTACCAGGTTCCCTGGCCGAGCACGGGCATTGTCTGGCCGGACGGCAGCTCGATCATATGTTGACCTTCCCTGGAGCCTGGGTACCAGTAGGTTGCCTGCGTTACCCGCTGCGACAGGCAGCACACCCACGGGCGGCGTTTCGCTGGCCCGTTTGTGGTTGCCCGCACCGGGAAGCCGACCGGGAGTGAGCGATGCGCCACCGACGGGGTGGCGCCGCAGAGGGAGGCCGCAGAATGGCGCAGAGCCAGCAGCCATTGACCGGCAAGCGAGTTGCTTGCCTCGCCACTGACGGAGTGGAGGACGTGGAATACACCCAGTCCCGGGCTGCCGCGGAGCAGGCAGGAGCGGAGGTCCACCTGATCTCGTTGCAATCCGGCGAGATCCAGTCGATGAACCAGGACATCAATCCGGCCAACCACTATCACGTGGACCGGACCGTGAACGAGGCCGATGCGGCCGACTACGACGCCCTGTTGCTGCCGGGCGGGACGGTCAACCCCGACCGGCTCCGGATGAACCCGCAGGCGATGGACTTCGTCCGGGCGTTCTTCCAACAACAGAAGCCGGTGGCGGCGATCTGCCACGGCCCCTGGTCGTTGGTCGAGACCGGCATGGTCAACGGTCGGACCGTCACCTCGTTCCCCAGCCTGCGCACCGACATCCGCAACGCCGGCGGGAACTGGGTGGACCAACAGGTGCAGGTCGACAACGGCCTGGTCACCAGCCGCAGCCCCAGCGACCTCCCGGCCTTCTGCACGAAGATGGTCGAGGAGTTCGCCAAGGGCGAGCACGTCCGCCAGATGGCGACAGCCTGACCCGACGGGGCTCAGGGCCGGGAGGATCAGCCCGGCCTGAGCCCCGGCCCGGCGGCAGGGAGATCGAGATGCTCTCGGCCGCTCCTCGTGTGGCACGGGTGCCTGACCGAACCCTCCCGCGTCCCTCGTCAATGCCGTAAGGCGGGTCGATGACCGACCTGGTGGACACCGTCCGGCGGGCGGGCCGGGCGATTCACGAGCGGCACGCCGAGCACGCGTTCCACCGGCACCAGGCCGATGTGCCGCGAGTCGAAGCTGGCCCGCTGGTTGTCGCCGAACACGACCAGATACCCCGACGGCACGGCCGCACCGACGCCGCCGGCGACGGGTATAGGCGTCGGCGGCAGTGGATCGCCCGGTAGGGCAGCCACCCGCTTGATCATCCAACGTCGCAGGGCCACGGCCCGCGCCGGCGCCGGCCCGATCACCGGTGACTGTGCCCATCCTCCGCCCGCCGCCGGTTGCTCCACCACCACCACCTGCCCCACCCTGACCCGGCGGCGCCGATGGACCACGATGCGTTCACCCGAGGTGTAGGTCGGATACATGCTGTGACCGTGGACCGTCACCGGAACCAGCCGCCGTCCGTTGTAGAGGGTTGCTAGACCCACCGCCGTCAGGGCACCCAGCAGAGAGCCGATCCACCATCCGACGGTCACGACAGCCTCCCGATGTCCGGGACGCCAACCGCGCCCCCTGCCCCTGACAACAGCGACGACCTCTCCGCTGGCCGGTAGCCGGCGGCCTGCAGAGCGAAGAGCCGGGCGTAAGCGCCGCCGGCAGCCATAAGCTCCTGATGAGTTCCCTGCTCGACGACCCGGCCGTCGTCGAGCACGGCAATGACGTCGGCGTCTCGCACCGCCCCGAGCCGGTGCGAGATCAGCACGCTCGTCCGCCCGGCCCGCTGCCGGCGCAGCGAGCCATGGATGAGATGTTCGGCCTCCGGGTCCAGCCCGGCCGACGGCTCGTCGAGGATCAACAGGTCCCGATCGCCACGGAGGAAGGCCCGGGCCAGGGCCAGCCGCTGCCACTGCCCACCGGACAGCACCACGCCGGTATCGGGATCGTCCTTCTCGGATTCCATGAAGAAGATCCGTGACAGCAGCGTGTCGTACCCCCGCGGCAACCGATCCAGCCGCTCGTGTATCCCGGCCCGGCGCGCCGCCGCCTCGATCATCGCCGGGTCGTCGAGCGCCGTCAGGTCGCCGAGCGCGATATTCTCGCCGGCGGTCAGGTCGTACTCCATGTAGTCCTGGAAGACCGCGCTCACCCGCCGCCGCAACTCCCCCGGGTCCAGTTCGCGGACGTCTCGGCCGTCCCAACGGATGCTGCCGCGCGTGGGGTCGTAGAACCGGCAGAGAAGCTTGACCAGGGTCGACTTTCCCGCACCGTTGAGGCCCACCAGTGCGAGGGAACACCCGGCCGGTATGCGCAGAGTGAGCCCACGCAGCACCCAGGGATGGTCGTCGGAGTAGCGGAACCACACGTCGCGCAGTTCGATGCCGTGCGTGAGGGCGGGCAGCGCGGGCAGGTCGACCGCCACCGGTAGGTCGGGCCCCGCCGTGGTCACCGCGAGGTAGTGGTCGAACATCAGTGCCGCGTGATGAGTGCGGGAGACCTCGGCCGCGAGGGCGCCGAGCGCCGACTGCACACCCGCCACGGCGGCGACGAAGACGGTGATGTCCCCCACCGACAGGCGGCCCTGCCGGGCAGTGTCCACGGCCCACAGCAGACCACCGCCGGATACGACCGCGGCCAGCAGGCCCAGCCCGGCCTGAGTGATCAGTTCGCGCTGGTCCATCGACCGCTTGACGGCGTTGCCGGCGCGACGGTCGGCAAGCATGCGTCGAAGCAGGAACGCCCCCGTGTCGAAGAGGCGGATCTCCTTGGCCGCTTCCAGGCTGGAGAGCAAGCCGCTGTAGAACATCTCCCGTCGCTCGACCGGTCCGATCTCCCAGTGCATCCGCGCGCGTCTTCGCGCGAGCGCCAGCTCACCGAGCAGCGTCGGCGCTCCGGCCACCAGCACCAGCCCCGTCATCAGCGGGCTGATCAGGAACATGGTGCCGAGGAAACCGGTGATGGTGACGGCGGACCGTCCGGCGCCCAGAACCCCGTCGACGGCCTGGGTCGGCATCATCGCGGCTGACTGTTGGGCCAGCCGAAGACGATCCAGGAACACCGGGTCCTCGAAGGGCCCGAGCCCGACGAAGCGGTCCACCGCGTCGAACAGCCGCTTCTGGGCGGCGAGCCCGGCGGCGCGGTCGAGTTCGGCGCGAAGGTACTGGCCGAGTTGCGGCAGCACCGCAGAGACCACTCCCGCCGCGGCCAGGCCAGCAGCGAGTGCGACCAGTCGGCCTTCGGTACTGCCCCGGACCACGCCGTCGAGCACCAGCTTCGCCAACCAGGCCAACACCACGGGCACCGCCCCGGCGATGAGCGTCACCCCGACGTACCCGGCGAACGTAACGGGTGCGGCCGATGCCGGGAGCGCGCATGCGGCCGAAAGATTCCGTACCCCGACCGGTCCGCTGCGAGTTCGCCGCCCCTTGAGGGCCGCACGCCGGGACGACCGTGGGTTCATGCCGGTACGGACGCGGGCTGGTCGAGCCGGATCCGGTCGGCGGTGATCACGACCCGCCCGTCCCGCTCAGGTGCCACCATCAATACCGTCGGAAACGCGGTCACCTGGAAAGCCCTGCACAGCGCCCCGTCGGAGTCCTGCACGAACACCCGGGCGACCGGTCGCAGGGCCTCGACGTAGACGTCGGCGTCGCCTACCTCGGCGGCGACGACGACCGCAATCGGTCGATCACGCATGCCCGCTGAGCTGCCGGCGTACGAGACGAACTCCGGGAGGCGCTTTTCACACGGTCCGCAGCCGGGCGTGAAGAAGGCGACGAGAGTCTCACCGGTGATCGAGTCCCGCTCCACCGGTTCGCCGTCCACGGTAGCCGAACTGAACGTGCCCACCTCGTCGCCGACCCCGAGGGACGCCGGTGACTGTGCGAGACCAGCCAGGGCGTCCGTGTGCTCGCGGAGCCGTCTGATCACCCCGATGGTGAGGAGCAACTGCAACGCGCAGACCGCCGCGAGTAGGACGACGGCCGCAGTGATGATCGACATGAACAACTCCCTTGATGAGCCGGGGCGGTGTGTGCGCCCGGGTGCTGAATCAGCCGTGGACCCTGCTCTTCGTGTCGACGGGGCGCCAAGGGCGTACCGGCGACGGCCGGAGCACGTCGAGGATGTCGTCGAGGGTCACGACGACCACTCCGACGAGGAGGCCCGCGAGCATCGCGACCGCCGTCCCGCCGGTGCTGCCGCGAGCGGCGGTCTGCGTACCGAACGCCGCGACCAGCGCCGCCGCCGCGAGGGCTCCGTTGCGGACGATGTGGCGACGCCCGAACGGGGCCGTGGAGGCGCCAAAACAGCGACAGGTCGCGGAGACGCCGCGACGCCGCGTCAGCGCGACCACGATCGCGAACGCGACCAACAGAAACACCGCGAGGACGTACGCCAGCTCAACCGCGCGAACCAGGAGCAGGCCACAGACTCCAAGCTCGCCACCGACGACCAGCCACGCGATCGGTCGAACCCAGCGGATCGGCAATAGGCCGAGATCATCCACCGACGTGACGAATTCGCGGAACGAATGCCGACCGACCAGTTTCGTCCACGACGACACGACGAACACCGTTCCGAGGAGGCACTGAACTCCGATTGCCAGATAGACCACAGTTGCTCCTCTGGTGGATTGGCTGCGAAGCGGGGGTGCGGGGCGTGCCCGGTGGCGTGGGGCCACCGGGCACGCCGGCTACTAGCAGTAGCAGGTGGTCACCTGGCAACCGCAGCCATCGCGGCAGATCGCCCTGCACCTCGCGTAGTAACCGCAGGGAGCTTCGCACTGCCAGCAGGACGAGTAGTTCACCACCTTCTGCGGGCCGCAGGCGGCCTCCGCCTCCACCGTCGGCACGAACAGCGCGAGGAAGCGGCTCCCGGCCGCCTCCAACTTCCGATACATGTGCACTCCTTCCGGTCGAGCAGAACGTGCCGCCGTGCACCGAACGGAGCACCGGGCCCGTTCTACGGGTCGGGACGGTGGAATCATGCCGCCGGCGCATATGTAATGATCTTAAGAAAATCTAAACGGCGGTCGCGCTTCGCGATTGGGGGACCATGGCGCAGTTCCGCATACTCGGTCCATTGGAGCTGATCGTTGCCGGTAGATCGGTGAATTTGGGGCCGCCCAAGCAACGGGCTGTCCTCGCCGCGCTGATCGTCGACGCCGGTCAACCGGTGTCCGTCCCCGTGCTGGTGGATCGGGTGTGGGATCAGCATCCACCAGCCGGCGCACGCAACGCCCTCTACGTGCACGTGATGCGGATCCGGCGGCTGCTGGCCCCGGTGGCCGCGAGGCCCAAGACTCACACCCGGTTGCGGCGGCGTCCGGACGGGTACCTTCTCGACGTCGACCCGGACGCGGTCGACCTGCACCGCTTCCGGCGACTGGTCGACGCGGCACGCCAACCGGCGGTGCCCCAAAACCGTCGAGCGGCGCTGCTCGACGAGGCGCTGGAGCTGTGGCGCGGCGATCCGCTGGCCGGGCTCGGCGGTTCATGGCCGCAGCAGGTGCGGGAGAGCTGCCGTCGGCAGCGGCTCGAGGCGACCCTCGGTTGGGCGGAGGCCCAACTGGCGCTCGATCACCCGGACCCGGTCATCGCTCGGCTCGGCGAGCTGGCGGACGACTACCCACTGGTCGAGCCGCTCGCCGCGTCGCTCATGCGGGCATTGCAGCAGGCGGGGCGGACCGCCGAGGCGCTCGACCGCTACGCCACGGTGCGGCAGCACCTCGCCGAGGAACTGGGTATCGACCCGGGCGACGAGCTGCAGATCCTGCACCAGGCCTTGCTGACGGGAGCTCCGCAGAACGCCGGCGGTGCCCGCCGGGGCACCGGTTCCGGGCCGGTGACCGCCACCGGACGGGCTACCAGCGGCCACACCGCCCGGAGCGCGGATCCGGGCTCGGCACACCCGGTCGTGCCACCGCCCAGCGAAACCGTGATGGACGCGGAGGACGCTCCCGTCCCACGTCAGCTACTTGCGGTCCCACCGATCTTCGTCGGCAGGCGGCAGGAACTGAACCGGCTCACCGAGCTGTTGGGTGACGAGCTCGCATCCTGCTCGGGCGTGGCGGCGGTGGTCTCAGGCGTCGGAGGCATGGGAAAGACGTGGCTGGCCTTGCACTGGGCCCATCAGCACCTGAACCGTTTTCCGGACGGCCAGCTCTACGTGAACCTTCGCGGTTTCTCCCCCGACAACCGGCCACTGCCGGTGTCGACGGCGATTCGTGGCTTCCTGGAGGCGCTCGGCACACGGCCGGAGTCGATACCGCGCGACCTGGACGGTCAGACGGCCCTCTACCGCAGCCTCATGGCCGGCCGGAGGATGCTCGTGTTGCTGGACAACGCACGCGACGCCGATCAGGTTCGCGCGCTGCTGCCCGGGTCCGCATCCCACTCCTTTGTGGTGATCACCAGCCGCGATCAGCTCGTGGGGCTGCTCACCACGGAGGGCGCCTACCCGCTGCCGCTGGATCCGCTGAGCACTCAGCAGTCCCTCGACCTGCTGGCTCGCAGGCTGGGGCGAGGACGCACGGCGGCATGGGCGGCTCGCATCGAACAGATCGTCGCATCGTGCGCCGGCCTGCCCCTGGCGCTCTCCATCGTCGCCGCTCGCGCGAGCACCAACCGAGCCCTGTCGCCCGACGACCTGGCCGACGACCTGGTCGACCGCCCAGGCAGGTTGGACGCGCTGGCCACGGGGGAACCCACCGCGGACGTCCGGGCGGTCCTGTCCTGGTCGTGGCGGGCGCTCAGACCGGAGCCGGCCCGGCTGTTCCGGCTGCTCGGGCTGCACCCCGGGCCCGACGTCAGCGCCGCTGCCGCGGCCAGTCTGGCCGGACTGCCGGTGAACCCGACGAAGCGGATTCTGGAGCATCTGTCCAGGGCGCACCTGGTCAGTGGGCACGGCCTGGGCCGGTACACCTCGCATGACCTCGTCCGCGCCTACGCGGCCGAGTTGGCCGCCGACGACGACGACCGTGACGCACGGCAGCGCCTCTACGACCATTACGTGCACACGGCCCACGCCGCCGCGCTCCTGACCGATCCACACCGGGACACCATCGACCTGCCTGCTCCGACGACGGGCGTCGCAGTCGAGCGTCTGCACGACCGGGCCGACGCATCGCGCTGGCTGAACGCGGAGCGTCCGGTGCTGCTCGCCATCGTGGCGGACGCCGAGCGCGCCGGCTACGACGGCCATGCGTGGCGGCTGTCCTGGGCTCTCGCCACCTTCCTGAGCCGACAGGCGTACTGGCAGGACCTGGCCTCGGTCCAGCGCATCGCGCTGCGGGCGGCCAAGCACGGACGGGATATCCTCGGCCAGGCCCACACGCTGCGGGAACTGGCGTTGGCCGCGGTGCAGGTAGGCCGGCACGACGAAGCCGTCGCCCATCTTCGCGACGCCTGCAGGCTCTTCATCGAGCTTGACCTACCGTCCGGCCACGCTTACACCCGCCTCTACCTCGGATGGGTGTACGAGCTGCAGGGCCGTCACCGGGCGGCACTCGCCGAGGACGAGCGCGCCCTGTCGATCTTCGCCGACGTGGGACACAAGGTGGGCCAGGCCAGGGCGCTCAACGCGCTGGGGTGGGATCACGCCCAACTCGGCGACCTTGCCACGGCGTTGGACCACTGCCTTCGGGCACTCACACTGCACGAGGCAATGGGTAACGTCACCGCTGCGGCCCAGACATGGGACAGCCTCGGATACATCCACCACCGCCTCGGCGAGTACGACCGGGCGGTGTCCTGCTTCGACCTGGCTCTGGAACTGTCCCGGCAGGTCGGCGACCGCTTCCAGGAGGCCGAGAGCCTGTTGCATCTCGGCGAGAGTCACCTCTGCCTCGGTCGCCCAGATGCTACGCGGCAAGCCTGGCAGCGGGCGGTCGTCCTCCTCCGCGACGGAAGCCCTGCCGAGACGGAGCGGCTCCGCCGCCGGTTGCTCGAGCTCGAGGAGGCCACGGCCGCCCGCACCCCCGACGATCATGCAGGCGGCCAGGGCTGAGCTGGGTCGGCGCGACGCTGAGGCCCACTGCGAAGGCGAGACCGCCCCGGCACCGGACTCAGCCGGACCCCCGGCGGGTGGTTGCGGAACGCCCCCCACCAGAGCGGATACGCCAGGTTGACCAGCCCGCCGACCCAGAAGAACACGGCGTACAGCTCGGCCAGCCCGACCGGCAGCTTGGCCAGCAGGTAGGCCATCACCCGCCAACCGGCCCCGTCGCGAGGGCCCGGGCGGGGCCAGGCCCGACCGCCAGGGCTTCGCCGCACCGGCGGCGACGCCCCGACTCGCACCACGAGCAGCCGGGTCGCGAGCGTGCGCTGCAACGAGCCGAGCCTCCGGGCCCCAGTCGTCGACACCAGCAGCACGAGCAGCAGTCCCAAACAGACACCGGCGATGACCATCTCGGCTGCGGACGGGTTACCCCGTCCGCCGTCGGCCGCCAACCAGATCATGTCCACGGCGAAAACGAAGAGCACCAGCGGACTAACCATGGCGAAGGGCAGCCCGGCCAGGCAGAACAACAGCTCCCGACCCTGACGCCGGCTGAACGGTGCCACGACAGCCGCGCGGGCCAGCGCCCATCGACTCCTGACCCGCCCCGGGCCGCCCGGGAGTACGTGCGCTGTCGGCGTAGTCACCGGACGATCCCTGCCGCCATTGACCACCCGGGAGGCGGGTGTCAGGACAATTCGAAGTCGAACCAGATGCGGTGGGTGCCGTCCTCGTCGACTGTCATGCCTCCTGTGCCGCGGATGCCGGTCAGGTCGCCGGTGCCGCTTGTGGGGACGATCGCCAGGAACTCGGCCTGCCGGTTCTCACCTGTGGTGGTGGCGGAGTGCACGAAGTTGAAGGTGCCCGCGTGGCCGGCGATGCCGCCCTCGAAGGACTCCATCGCGACGTACGTGCCTGTGCCGGTCGCGGCGTCGAAGGCGGCCGTGAAGAGTGTTTCGGATCGGCCGTCGACGTCGCCGGTGAACGTCTTGCGCATGGTGGCGAAGCCGACCGGTAAGCCGGTCTTGATCTCGGAGATCGGCACGGAGGCCGCCGTAAAGTCAGCTACGTCGAATGTTCCGGTCGCTCGCATGTCTCGGATGGTACGGCCCTCAACTGACAGTTTCCGTCAGGATTGTCGGCCGCTCGTGTGGCTGATCATGGTGACCGGCTCGGGCAGGTTCCAAGGCCGCGGCCTGAACATCCGCTGCCGCCATGACGGGTCCGGCCTGCGCCACGTCGATGTCGTCGCCGCGTGGACGGCCACACCGTCGCATGAACACTCGTAGCCACGAACATCCGCTCATCGGCCAGATCCGGACGCCCGCGCGACCGGGCTTGCACCACTGGGCCGGCTGGCACCCGGCCGAGCCGGACCAGCGTGGCCGCGGCGCCGATCGTGGGGTGCCCAGCGAACGGGATCTCCGTCGTCGGCGTGAAGATCCGCACCGCGTACCCGGCGCCCCTGCGGGTGCGGCGGCACACGAACGCCGTCTCGGACAAGTTGAACTCGCGGGCCACCGCCTGCATCGCGGCCGGGGCCAGCCCGTCCGCGTCCAGCACGACGGCCAGCGGGTTACCGCCGTACGGCCGATCCGTGAAGACGTCCACCACTTCGTACCGCAAGCGATTCGACACACGTACTCCGTAAAATCGTCATGACGACGGCCGACGGTGCGAGCGGCCAGACTCAGCGTCGACGCCATGGGGTCCACGCCTCGACAACAAGATGCACGTGGACAGCCTGAAAGCGCCGGTGTTCGCCCGTAAGACCAACCGCTGTTCACACATATCCATCAACGCTAGGTCAGGACTCATCTCGATGCGCCTACGGTGAGTTGACCGGTCGAACATGTCATCGACCGGCCATCACGCTCGGCCTGCGGCAGATGCGCGCACCTGATCTTGACCAAAGTCAATGTCTACGATGCGGTACTTGTCCGCGCGTTAGTGACGGCTGACTCGGTCTGCGTCGAGCCTGGCGTGACATCCAGACGGACTGCTCGACGCTGGACGACGAATCGTTCGAGCCGTGGATTCTAACCACGATCGACTTCTGTAGCTGTCGACGCCCTACGTGGCGATAATCGTTCCATGGAGACAGTCGTGCACTCCGAGTCCGGCCTCCGGAAGGCCACCTTGACGGATCAGGAACTGGCGGAGACGTCGTGGGACTACTGCCGAATTCACGCACTCGCCGTCACCGACGACGAAGGTCCACCCGAGGACCTGACCCCGGAGGAGTTCCAGGAGCAGGATGACCTCGACCCCACCGCGCCGTCAGCCCTGCAGCTGCATCTCGACCTCGACTACATCGTGCGCCGAGTCGAGTCGGGACCCACGCGGGACGTTCAATTCTGGGTAGCGCCGGCGACGCTGATTCTCACCAGCGTCTGGGACATCGTCGGCAGCCTGCACTCCGTGTGCCTGCCGCTGGAGCTCAAGAACCTGCGCCGGGAGCCCGCCTCGCGCCTGGGGGAGCCCTGCTGGCACCTGGAGGGGCGCGACATGGACTTACGGTTCCAGGCGTCGCGCTACACCGTGTACCTGCGCAGACCCCCGCGCCTCGGCCGACGGGTGCTCCGGATGGCCGAACGGGGTGGCATCAGCTTCGATCCACACCCGTTTGCCTGATCGATCGCTGTTACCCCCAGCCGGAGTCGGCAGGCACCGTCGAGGCGACGGACACAATGGGCACCCGTCGAACCCCCGGACGCGCCGGGCGCGGCGAGACCAGAGAGAACGTGACGGCCGGCTCGCCCAGGATGCGCGCCGGTCGAGACCGGCGCGACCCCTTGCGCTCCCTTCTTCCGGCAGCACCAACCCGGTGCGGCTCTACGCTGCTCGTCCGGTCAGCCCGGCTTGTGTGCCACGACGAGTTCCCAGCTTCCGGGCAGGACCTCAATGTTGGTGAATCCGATTTCCGCGAGCACCCCGGTGTAGAAGCTGACCTCGCGAAGCCGGCTGACGGAACTGTCGACGCCGATGAGGAAGTAGGACCAGAAGAACTGCATCGCGAGCCGGTCCGGAGTGCGGAACTCCTCGCAGATCAGCAGCAGCCCGCCCGGTGGCAGGGCCTCGTACGCCTTTTCGATGAGTCTGCGAGAGTCCGGGGTAGGCCAGTCGTGCAACACCCGGACGAACGCGAGCGCGTCATAGCCGGCCGGTAGTGGCTCGGTGAAGAAGTCGCCGCCGACGAACCCGAGTCGTTCCGGGTGGCCGCACCGCTTGCGGGTCTCCTCGACCAGCGGAGCGACGGTCGGCAGGTTGTAGACGTCGGCCAGCAGGTCCGGGGCGTTGTCGAGGACGTGCGCGGCAAGCGTGCCGGCACCACCGCCGACGTCGAGGAAGCGGCGTCGCCCTGGCCACAGACGGTGCGCGTGCTGGTCGAAGGTTTCGATGACCGGTCCGAGCCCGAGGGACATGCTCCGCTCGAACGCCTCCGTCTGTTCGTCGGTCTTCGGAGGCCAGGAGAAGTCGTCGTCGGTCATGCTCACGTCGCCGCGGAGACTCTCCTCCAACCGGCCGTGCAACCGCTGCCATGGGTACGTGTCGCGGTCGCGCTCGATCGCGTCCGGCCCGACGGCAGCCGCCGCCGCGGCACGGAGCCCCGGATCGGCGCGATAGGTCGTCTCGGTGATGTCGTCGCTCGGCTCGTTCCGCTCGACGAACCCGAGACTCTCCAGGCAATCCAGGAACTTGTAGAGCCGCAACGGTTGCACCTCGAAGCGTTCGGCGAGCTCGCGAAGGCTCACCGGACCAGGTTCCAGCGCGTCGAGCAGCCCGATTCTGAGCGCGGTCGTCACCACGTCGACGGCTTTGGAGCCGTTGAACAGCAAGCTCATGAGCGCACGCGGCGAAAAGGTGGGGGTCATCGCCGACTTCCCCGTGACTCGTCCTCGAGCGCGTCCATGAACTCGTCTATCTCGTCCAACGTGTTGTAGATGTGGGGGCCGATCCGCAGGTAATTACGCCAGCTGCAGATCATGTCGCGCTGGGCCAGCCGGTGCTTGACCGCCTCGCCGTCGGGGATGTCCAGGCACACCACGCCGCCGCGCCGGTGCGGCTCCACCGGGCTGACAACCGGGATGCCGGCCGCCTCGGCCCGCCGGAGGATCCGGTCCGTGCAGACCAGTGAATGCGCTCGGATCGCCTCGATGCCGACACCGCTGAGCAGGTCCAGGCCGACCTGGGAGATGAGCGACGTGAGCGGGAACGGCGTCCCGCCGGTGAACCGTCGCGCGTCGGGCGCCCAGCCCGTCGACGGCTGGAACGTCAGCGCCCGGTCGCCCGCCTGCCAGCCGGTTGCCGCGGGTTGGAGGCCGGGCAACAGGTCGGGGCGAACGTACAGGAAGGCGTTGCCGACGCCGCACATCCACTTGTGCGCGCCTCCGAGGACAAAGTCGACGTCGAGTGTCGTGACGTCGAGCGGCATGATCCCGACGCTCTGGAACGCGTCGACGATCACCAGGGCTCCGACGTTGTGTGCGTGTTTCACCAGACGACCCAGGTCGACGGTGGCTCCGGACGAATAGCTGGCGTGTGACACGCACACGAGCAACGTCCGCTCATCGATTCGCCGCAGCAGTTCCTCCTCGTCGAGGTGTGGCCCGCCCGAGCCGACCACGTCGAGCTCGGCACCGTATCGCCGGAACGCGTTCCAGATGAACGGGATGGTCGGGAACTCCAGGTCGGTCGTCACCACCCGGTTGCGGGGTGCCTGGTAGTCGAAACAGGAGGCGACCCGCGCCAGTAAGGTGCTCAAGTTGGTGTCGATGGCCACGCTGCCCGGCTGGGCTTTGATGAACGCCGCCAATTCGTCGGTGTATTTTTGGAGGCCGTCGTGCCAGCCTTCCCAGACGCCGTCGCGCCAGGTACGTAGCGTTTCCCAGTAGTGGGTCAGGACGTGTTCAGCACCCTTGGGTACGGCACCGGTCGAGTTGTTGTTGAGGTAGACGCATGTGCTCAACAATGGAAACTGCTCGCGGATCGTCGCCTGCGCATTGGCGAAAGGCTCAGGGAGTCCGTTCATCGCGGGTCTCCTCGCGTTGTCTGCCGTGGTGAAGACTGGTATGGATCGGGCCGTCGCCAGGTATGGAGTGCCCTCGGTGTATCCGGTGCCCGTGCGGGTGCCGAGCATCCGGATAGCAATTCGGTAATGGGTCTGACGCCACTGGGTCAGCGCGTTCGCGAACTCACCCATACGCGTGTCGAGTAGGAGGCGGTCAGGTTCACGCAGACGGCCGAGTCGACTCGCCGCGTGGTAGGCGTGCTCGATCGACGGCTGGCCGGCCAGCACCCGGTCGCGCACCTCAGGCACCGACAGGTAGGCGGCGGAGGACAGGCGCGGCTCCTCCGGTGAGCGGCACAGTGACTCGACGAGCTTGTAGGACCGGGACTGGATGGCGCTGGCACCCTCGGTGTAGACGCGGAACGTGCGGAACGACTCCGGCTGCATGGTGGCCATCAGCGAGAAGAGCGGCGCGGCAGCATTGAGCAGCTCCCGGCCGTACGCCAGTCGATCGGCCGCCGCCCCGGCGTGCCCGCCTGTCAGAGCCTCGACCGTCGCCCGTACCTCAGCGGCGAGCATCGCGAACGTGGCCTCGTATGCCTGAAGCACCCGGATGAACAGGTACTCGTCGTGCACCACGTAGACCGGCAGCATTCCGATCAGCAGATCGCGCCGCTCTGAGAGGCTCTGGTCCGCGACCACCACGGCGTGCAACACGGCCACCGCAGCCGCGGGCTCGGCCGGATCGACCGTGGCCGATCGGCCCTGCCGGGCCAGCGCCGCCGACACCGCCCGGAGCCCGAGCCGGTAACGCTTGGCCACCCGTTCCGGTCCCGGTCGGTGCAGGGGAAGCAGATCGGTCGCACCAGCTTCGGCTGCCAACTCGAACGCAAGGGCATCGGCGATGAGGTGCACGTAGAGGCGGTCGTGTTGTCGTCGCAGGTCAACCCGCCGGTCGTTGGTGGACTCATCGCGCGGCATCCGAAGCAGGTTCAGTGCCAAGTAGCTCTGGTAGTCGTATCGACCGTCCCGCTTGTCAAGCGCGACGTCGAGAAAGTCCCGCAGAAGCCTTGTTTCCTCGGCCTGCGGCATGATCGCTCGAATCCGGTCGAGGAGAACGAGGACGTCGTCGGCGACGAAGTGCTTGCCGGTCCGGTGGAACTCAGCCACGACCGTCGTGTAGGGAAAGGCACCGGGGTCGGCGCCGGCCGATAGCCAGCTCGTCAGCTCATGCAAGGCAGCTCTCGCCCACCGGGCTACCCAGGGCAAGGTTCGCGCGTCCCTGCCACAGGTCGGGGAAGAAGCGGTAGTCGATCAGTTTGGCGAGCATGCCCGATGGGCTGCCCGCGGTGCCGATGACACCGTGGCTGCCAACTCGTATCGCGAGCTTGTAATGCCGCACCCGCCATGACGAGACCCGATCGTCGAACTCCACCATGGCCTCGGCGAGACGGTAGGCAGGGTCGGACGGTTCCCGGGAGTAGAGCGTCACCAGGTCGACCTCTCGGTCGGCGAGGAAGGTGGCGAACGCCTGGCCGAGCTTGCGGCCCGCGGCCTGGGCTTGCCGCCAGCCCGGCGACTCCGCACCCGACCCATTGCCAAGTGCTGGCTGCATCGCCTGAAAATCCGCCGGACGCAGGTGGCCCAACATGTCGAGTTGGTCGGTGATGAGCCGTACGGCGAGCGTGGCCCTGGCGAGCAGGAGTTCGGCCGGCGCCGGCTCACCCACGTCGATCCGGGCAATCGCCTCAGTCAACTCGGCCGCCGCCAGTTTGAGCCACAGTTCAGTGGACTGGTGCGTCACCTGAAAGAGCAGTTCATCGCGGTGAATCATCTCCCCCGGCCGCCTTTGCAGGTCGAGCAGCGCATCCGTACGCATGTAGCGCGCATAGTCGGTGTCACCCTCGCCAGGCAGTGTGGGCCCATCGTTCGTTCGTTTCACGAGCGCATCCCTTCCGACCGGCCCGGGCGGTCCGACCCGATCCGCTCGAGATCATCGCGCGCACTGTTATCGAATGACAATGGGCAATGTAAAGTCGTCCGTTTTTAGGTCTCCGTCAAACATCAACATGCGTCAGAGTCAATAGACGAGGCGAGTTCAATGAATGTGATGATTGTCTCCCTCGCGCGCTGCTGCGGCTCCGGTTTCACTGCGCGGAACGGCTGCTGTTGTCGAATTCTGGCCGCTTACCAGGTCTTTCTGCAGGGCTGGGCGCCTGGTCCGCGTCACTACTCCTGGCGCTGAGCGCCCTGGCCGGCAGCGCAACCACCGCGCTGACCATCGCGTCCACCGGCGGCGACTGGGCGAGCGCCTTGCTCGCTGGCGGTGCGCCGGCCGGCGACCGCCGGCCGGCGACCGGCGACCGGCGACCGGCGACCGGCGACCGGCGACCGGCGGTGCGATCGTGCCCTTCAACCAGATCATCGGGGACAGCGGCAATGTTCGGTGACCCGCGCTTGGCCCAATAAGCCCTGTGCCGTCGGGCCGTAGCCGACGCCGAAGCCGACGTGCGCCAGCGGCCACGTGGCCGGATCCGAGGACTCCGGCGGCATGCCGGCATACCGAACACTTGGTCGTGCGAACGGCAGGAACGGTAAAGGCTGCCTCCGCAGATCTTTAGTAGGCTGAGCACAGCAGAGGTCCGTGCGACCCGCACATCGGGGACAGAAATGGAAAGCCGCAGGTCGTCAGCCTGCGGCTAAAAAATGGATCTTGTGTTGGGTTAGCCGGTTGTCGCTGGGGTCGGTGACGGCGCATGCCGTTGTTCCGCGCTTTTGGCGTCCTCGGTGACGGCCTGGTGTTTGGGGCGCGGGGTGTTCATCAGGAGAGCGACGATCAGCGCGCCGGCCAGGAGGATCCCCGCGGCCCAGGTGCCGGCCGTCACGAAGCCTTCCAGCATCGCCTTCTTGGCGAAGACCGGGCTCGTCCCTTGCAGGGCATGCGAGGCCAAGTAGTTCGCGGTCGCGCTGGTGGCGATGGTGTTGAGGAGCGCGGTTCCGATCGAGCTGCTGATCTGCTGCGCGGTGTTGACGCTGGCCGAGGCTACGCCCGCATCGCGTTGGTCGACGCCGTGGGTGGCGTAGTTGAAGGCCACCGGCATGATCATGCCCGCCCCGAAGCCGAGCAGGAGTCCCGAGACCAGCACGCCCTCAACGTAGGCGGTGTCGATTTCCATGGTGCGCAGCCACAGCATGCCGGAGGCGATCAGCAGCATGCCCGGCACGATCAGCATCCGCGGCGGGACCTTGGGCAGCAGCCGGGTGGCGAGCCCGCCGGCCGACATCAGGACCGCCACGGTCATAGGGAGGAAAGCCACGCCCGTCCTGATCGGCGTGTATCCCTTGACGACCTGCAGGTAGTAGGTCATGAAGAGGAATGCCCCGAATATTCCGACCATGGCCAGTCCCACGCTCAGATAGGCGCCGCCGCGGGTTCGGTTGGCGATCAGGCGGGGCGGCAGTATTGGCTGCGACACCCGGCTCTCGACGAGGGCGAACGCGGCGAGCAGCACCGCGCCCCCAGCCAACAGACCGATGACCTTTGCCGAACCCCAGCCGTTGGACTCCGCTTGGCTCGTGCCGTACACGATCGCGACCAGCCCGCCGGTCACCAGCAGCACGCCGGGGATGTCGAACCGGGCCCTGCCGCTGCTTCGCGACTCGGCCAGCAGCGTGTACCCGCCAACCACCGCGATCAGGGCGATCGGGACGCTGACGTACAGGCACCAGCGCCAGTCCAGGTAGTCGGTCAGCGCCCCGCCGGCAAGCAGCCCGATCGCGCCGCCCACGGCGGTGATGGCGCCCCAGATCCCGAACGCCTTGGCGCGTTCCTTGGGCTGAGTGAACATCACGGTCAGCAGCGACAGCGCGGACGGCCCGAGCAGCGCGGCGAAGCCGCCTTGCAGGGCACGGGCGCTCAGTAGCAACTCGAAGGTGTCCGCCGCGCCGCCGAGCGCCGACGCGGCGGCGAAGCCGAGCAGTCCGATCAGGAAGGTTCGCTTGCGGCCGGTGTAGTCGGCGATCCGGCCGCCGAGCAGCAGCAGGCTGCCGAATGCCAGCGTGTACGCGGTGATGATCCACTGTCGGTCGCCGTCGGAGATTCCCAGATCCCGCTGGAGCGACGGGAGCGCGATGTTCACGACCGTCCCATCCAGAACGATCATGAGCTGGGCCAGACCTATAAAGAACAACGCGGCCCAGCGGCGCGAATCGGCTGCCGGGGCCTGCGCCTTCGTGGTTGCCATGACTTCGTCCTCACTCGTGGTGTTGCGTGCCGCGCGGATCGTTCGGCGGCGTCCTGACGATCACAAGACGCCGGCGACCCGCGCCCTGTAACAGCGCGCGCGTATGACGTGGGTCATCGCTCGCGGCTGTCACAAAGCGGTCGGGAGCGGCGTCTAGTGCGTGTGGCAGGACCAAGGTTGAACAGGCGGGAGCCAGGCATGAGCCAGCGCGGCGAGCCAACGACGGACACAGTCGAGCCGCTCGATCGCCCCGACCGCGTGGACCCTGTGGATTCGGCGATCGAGGTGTTCGTTGCCCATCGCAACCTGCTGTTCACCGTCGCCTACGAGATGCTCGGCTCGGCCGCCGACGCCGAGGACGTCCTGCAGGAGACCTGGCTGCGATGGATGGACGTCGATCTGATGACCGTCCGGGAGAAGCGAGCCTACCTGGTGCGGATCGTCACCCGGCAGGCGCTGGACCGGCTGCGTGCGCTCGATCGGCGCAAGGAGTCCTACGTCGGGCCGTGGCTGCCCGAGCCGCTGCTGACCACTCCCGATGTGGCCGAGGACGTCGAACTGGCCGACAGCCTGTCGATGGCGATGCTGCTGGTGATGGAGACGCTCGCGCCGATCGAGCGGGCGGTGTTCGTACTGCGCGAGGTGTTCGCCCTGGACTACGACGAGATCGCCGAAGCCGTCGACAAGACCCCGGCAGCGATACGCCAGATCGCCTACCGGGCGAGGGCGCACGTCGCTGCCCGCCGGCCACGCGGCATCGCCTCCCCTGCCCAGACCCGAGCCGCGCTCGGGGCCTTCCAGCGCGCGGTCGAAACCGGCGACCTGCAGAGCCTGCTCGACATCCTGGCGCCGAACGTCGTCGCCCTCAGCGACGGCGGCGGCATCAAACATGCCCTGCTGCAGCCCATCGTCGGGGCAGGAAAGGTCGCTCGCTTGCTGACCGCCGGCTGGTGGAAACGCGACGTCGAAAGGTCCGTCGAGGTGGTACAGATCAATGGCGGCCCGGGGCTGCTCGTCCGAGTCAATGGGGAGATCGACGGCGTGGTGGCGGTGCGGGTCGAGAACGGCTACATCACCGGCACCTACCACGTACGCAATCCCGAAAAGCTGACGCGTGTGGGGCGGGAGACCGCCATAAGCCGCTGAGGCCGCAATGACCCACGTATAGCTGGCGGCTCCGGCCCAGAATCGCGGACGCGGCTGCCCGCTGGCCATGCGGCACGAGGTACACGAGAAAGAGGAGGCGAGCAAGCTGCTGCGCCAGTCCGTTTCCACTCGCGACCAACCACGCCGACCGCAGTCGAGGATCATGACCAAACTCCGCTATTTCCGGCGTCAGACAATCTCCCCCAGGTATAGCCGGATGCTGGCCCTGAGCGCCGTACTCACGTTGGCAGTGGCCGGGTGCGGGGTGCTGCCGAAGAAGGATGCCGCGTCCCCGCCCGCCTCCAGCACTCCGGCCGCCACCGCCACCGCCAACACCGGCACGGCCCTGGCCGAAACCCGCAGCACCATGACCGAGAACCTCAAGGTCGAGGTCGTCGGTCTCAACCGCGTCAAGGGCAAGCACCTCATCGCCCAGATCCGGCTGTCCAACACCGGCACCGAGAAGCACCTGTCCTGGGCCGGCGAGATGGGCGACCGCACCCGCCCGCTCGGGGCGATCAAGTGGGCCTCCGGCATCGGCGTGCTCGACGCGCAGGCCCGGACCTGGCTCCTGCCGTACAAACCCGCCGGCTCCCCCTGCCTGTGCAGCGACTGGGACCGCGACGGCCTCGGCCGCTTCATCGACCCTGGCCAGTCGATCACCGTCTACGCGGTGCTGCCCGCGCCGGCGGGCAACCCCGCGACGGCCATTGTGGTCACCCCGGTAGGACCGCCGATGGTCAACGTGCCCATCAGCGACGAGGCTCCGGCTGGCGACTTTCCCGACCCCGATGCCGAAACCGTCACCCCGGTCACCCGCCGCCTCGTCCTCCCCTCCGAATCGTTGGACAAGTCGGAAGAGACCGCTGACGACGGCAAGGACCTACAGGTCAACCTCTCCTCCGACGTGCTGTTCGCGGTAGGCAAGGCCACCCTCACCCCCAAAGCCAAGTCGGTCCTGGCCCGGACGGCCAAGCTCATCGACGCCTCCCCCGCCACAGTCGTGACGGTGGCGGGCCACGCCGACTCCTCCGGCAACGACGCCATCAACGACCCACTGTCGCTGCGCCGTGCTCAGGCGGTAGAGCACGCCCTGTCGGCGCTGTTGACCAGGAACGGGATCCGCTTCCAGGCCCAGGGGTACGGCTCCCGCCGCCCGCTCTACAGCAACGACAGCGACGAGGGCAAACGTCGCAACCGCCGCGTCACGGTGACCTTCCCCAAACCTCAGCCCGCTACCCAGGAACCGGCGGCCCCGACCTCTCCCGGCGCGACCGGCCTGACCGGCACCACAAAGGCCGACGGCCAGCCCATCGCCATGCAGGTCACCGGCCTGCGCCGGCTGCCCGGCGGTCTTGGTCTGCTCACCTACAAGATCACCAATGACGGATCGGCCGAGACCTGGTTCCGCGACCTTCACCATGCTCAGGACTGGGAGGCGTACAAGTACCAGGCCGCAACCAACGTCCGCATGACCGACGTTGCCGCCCACCGCCAATACCTACCCGGCCGCCTCGAGGTCCCCACCGACAACGGCGTCGACTTCTACTGCGCATGCACAGACGTCTCCGGTGTTCGCATCAGCACCGAGAAGTTCGCAGCCGGCCAGACCCGCGAGTTCTGGAACCTCTTCGCCCTGCCCGACACCGCCGACACCCTCAAAGTCACGGTCGGCCCATTCCGCGACCTCCACGTTCCCATCCAGTAACGGCATTCAGCGGTTAGCGCCCGCACGAAGGCCAGGCGGCCGACCGCGAGGGATCGCCTCACGATGTGCGGCGATCCCTCGCGCTCGCTGGGACTGTGGATCTGACGGAGACCTCTCTGTTGCCAACGCCTTGACACAGAGAGGTGCCGTTAGCGAGACGCCTTGGCCCAACAGCGCCAGTCGCTGGGTGGCATCCGGCCAGGGGGGCGTCCGAAAGACGGACGAAGAAACATGACACAAGGTGTCAGATTTTGGGCCGAGCATGGTCTCACCGGTCGGCGTCGATGGTGGGCGTGGGAACCGGGCCCCACCGATAGATACGAAAAGATGCGGACTGCATGCGCGAAACGTCAGAAGATCTTGCACCCTCGCCCTGGCCACCATGGCGGCGAAGGGCGAGCCGCGGATCAGCGGTGTAGACGGGCACTTCCTGCACGGCAAGTGGCATTTCGGCGCGCGCGGCGCCGCCAAGGCACGCCACCTCGCGGCGCGGCCCGCCGACAGCGCCGCGCACATGCGCGGTGCGGACCTGGGCGTGTTCACGCACGGGAAGGTGGAGGTCCTCAACCCACAAAACGACGAGCCGGCCCCGGGCTGGCCGGACCTGCTCGCGTACTTCAAGGACTTCTACGGCGACGACTTCTTCGACTGGGACAACGACGTGGTCTATGACCGGCTGCATCCGCACTGGATGACTGTCTACGCCCCGGGCATCGCAAAGCTCACTCCGGTGCCCCAGTCCTGATCCCCAGCACGGGCCGCATGGGGACCGGCCACGTGCCGAGAGATCTGGTGAAGCGGCCGCTCAGCCCCATGTGATGACGATCTGCCGCGTAGCGGCGTGATCGGTTTGATTGACGTGGGTGGGGGCCTCCCCGCCCGTGTCCTGCTGCGTTGCGAGAGGGTGGACGAAGGTTGACTGCATTGGTAAGGGACGGCGCGAGTATGAGGGGCGAGACCATCGAGGTGGTGGGGGCTCGTACCAACAATCTGCGGGACGTGTCCGTGAGTATTCCCAAGGGGCGGCTCGTCGCCTTCACCGGCGTGAGCGGCAGCGGCAAGACCTCGCTGGCCATCGACACCCTGCACAACGAAGCCCAGCTGCGTTATCTGGAAGGGCTTTCGCCGTTCGTACGGCAGTACATCACCCAGCGTAATCGACCGAAGGTGGACCGGATCCTGGGCCTCGGCGCGACGCTCGCGGTCGACCAGCGCCGTCTGAACCGCAACCCCCGCTCCACGGTCGCGACGATCACCGGCATCGACGGGTACCTGGGGCTGCTGTACTCGCGCCTTCCAGGGATCGGCGCAGACCCGGCGGTGGAGAGTGGGGACGGGCATCTGACGACCGCCAACTTCGACCGCAATAGCCCGGAAGGGAGTTGTGCGGACTGCCACGGTGTGGGTGGGCGCTGGCAGGCGCAGGAGGACCTGGTCATCACCGACCCGGAGCGTCCGCTCTTCGGGGGGGCCTCGCCCTGGTACGCGAAATGGCGATCAGGGGAGCACGCGTTCGTACCGGCGCTTGCCGAGAAGCGGGGCGTGGACCTCGGCCGGTCGTGGCAGTCGCTGCCCGAGGAGTTCCGTCACTGCGTGCTCTACGGCACGGGTGACGAGAACATCGAGGCGACCGTCGACATGACGAACAAGAATGAGACGGCCCTGGTGACCTACACCTCGAGCCAGCCGCTGCGGGGCGCGCTCGCCGAGGTGGAGCGGGTGTTCTTGAACGCCCAGACATCCAGCGCCAAGCAGCGCTACCTGCCGTACATGCGCAAGCAGCCCTGCGGCACCTGCGACGGCAGCGGGTACGACCAGGTGGCGCGGTCGGTGCGGCTCGGCGGGCTCACGTACCCCGACCTGCTCGAGGTGGAAGTACGGGAGGTGCGCCGCTGGGCGAAGCGCGTGGCGGACGACCTGGGCGCCCGGCAGCGGGAGGTGGGCGAGCCGCTGCTGCAGGACCTGGGTCGCAGGCTCGGAATCCTTGACCGGCTCGGCCTGGCCCATCTCCAGCTGTCCCGGAGCGCGGCGACGCTGTCCGGGGGTGAGTTGCAGCGGACCCGGCTCGCCGCGCAGCTCAGCACCGAACTGAGCGGCATCATCTTTGTCCTGGACGAGCCCGGGACGGGGCTGCATCCGGCGGACAAGGCACAGTTGCTCGACGTCGCTCTGGAGCTGCGCGAGGCTGGCAACACGGTGCTCCTCGTCGAGCACGACCCTGAGCTGATCGCCCTGGCCGACTGGGTCATCGATATGGGACCCGGCGCGGGCCGCTTTGGCGGGGAGATCCTGGTGTCGGGGCCTCCCGCCGACGTGATCGCCCACCCGACGTCGATTACCGGGCGCTATCTGGCCGGTGAGGGGCCGCAGCTGCACCGGACCCGCCGCCCGGCCAGGGACGACACCGGCTGGGTGGAACTGCACGGCCTGCGCGCACACAACGTGACCGCGGATCTGGTGCGCTTCCCCGCCGGTCGGCTCACCTGCCTGACCGGGGTGAGTGGCAGCGGTAAGAGCAGCCTGCTCGGCGCGCTCGCGGCGAGCGTGGAGGCCGCCCTGACCGGGACGGCGACCGACACGGTGCGGGAGGTGACCGGCCTCGATGGGTTCAGCTGGGTCGCCGTCGTCGATCAGGAACCGCTGGGGCGGACGCCTCGGTCCAACCCGGCCACCTACAGCAAGGCGTTCGACATCATCCGCAAGCTGTTCGCCGAGACCGACGTGGCGCACGGGCGCGGGGCCAACGCCTCCTGGTTCAGCTTCAACACCGCGGATGGCGGCCGCTGCGAGACCTGCACCGGTTATGGCCGCAAGCTGGTCGACATGCATTTCCTGCCAGATGTGTGGGTTGTCTGCGACGCCTGTGAGGGTCGGCGCTACCAGCCGGAGGCTTTGGAGATCAGGTATCAGGGGTTGGCCATCGATCAGGTGCTGGAGCTGACCGTCGCCGAGGCTGCGGAGCATTTCTCCGAGCCCCGACAGCTCGCGGAAACGCTCGGAGCCCTGAACCAGGTGGGGCTTGGCTATCTCCAACTCGGGCAGAGCGCCACAGAATTGTCCGGCGGCGAGGCGCAGCGGCTGAAGCTGGCCTCCGCGATCCAGCGCGGCGCTGCGAGCCGCAAGGCCGGCCTCGTCGTTCTCGACGAGCCCGTCTCGGGCCTGCACCCGTCTGACATCCAGCGTGTGGTGGATGCGCTCGATGTGTTGCTCGACTCCGGCAACACCGTCGTCGTGGCCGAACATCACATCCCCGTCGCCGCGTCGGCGGACTGGGTGATCGACCTGGGACCGGGAGCCGGTCCGGACGGGGGTGCGGTGATCGCGCAAGGCCCCCCGGACGCCGTCGCAACAGCGGACACTCCGACCGCCGGCTTCTTTCGGCGGTACGCGGCGGGCCTGCCGCTGCTGCAGGCGCGGGAAGGCGCGCGCCGCTGAGGACGAGGCCCGCCCCACGGTTTGTCCGGCGCGGTGCCGCTCGGTAGGCCGTCGCCGGCGACACCGCTTCGCTGGGCCAGCGCTGCGGTGAGTGGGCCAGAGTGGCGCCAGCGCGAGCCCAGGCGGGCGGGTGCGGGTCATCGCGGAACCATGTGTCGGCGAGACGTCGCAACCTGGCTACTCGTTGATCCAGCCGAGCTCAACTGCCTGCTCGCGCATGACGTCCTCCATCACGGGCAGGGTGAGCAACGAAACGGCATACAGCACAACGAGGAGCACGGTTGGAACAATCCAGGCGCGAGGACGAATTTCCCACGCGTGAGAACGCATTTCCGGTGACCGGGCGCCACCCTCCCCAGCGTCGGCAAGGCGGTCCCGACGGAGCCGCGTCTGCGGGAGCCGACGGTCGGCTGGCCTCAGCACCCACGACGCGATGGCGCACGCACCGAACATCAGCGGCACCCCCCACGACTGAAGACCGTCACCGACTGACAGGTGCGACACCACGGCACCCGACCACAGGAAAAAGGCACCCGCGTACGCCCATTCCTTGAGCAGCGGGAGCCCGGGCGCGATGATCGCGACGGCCGCACCGGCCTGCCACGTGCCGAGGACGTAGGCGAAGAAGTGCGGGTATCCCAGGTGGTGTAACTGGACCTCGATCCATTCGATCGTCAGAAGGTTCCATACCGATCCGGCAATCAACTCGAAGACGATGACGGACGTAGTGACCCAAAAGGCGATGGAGCTGATCCGGCTCCAGGTCCAGCCGCTACGTGTGACGGGGACCGACTTCTCGTCGGTGGAATGTTGGAGAGCTTTGGCCATGTGAGTTTGCATCTCAGCCTTCTCGTCAAATCGATCTCATACGTTCTGGAGATTTCTCGTTGCCAGGTGGTGAGCGGGTTGGCTCGGCATGCCTTCGGCGCGGGTGGATCGCACGGTCTCGACGACGTCCGCCTCGGAGACCACAGGTACGACCGCATCGGGCCGGCCCCGGGTGCTGTCCACGCCAACGGTGTCGTCGGGAATGGTCAGGGTTCCGGTCAGGTGCGACCGCCAGGACGGATGGGCCGGTCATGATGTCGCTGAGCCCCCTGCGCGCTGGATGGGTGTTCGTCTCAGTAGTACGACAACAGAGCCCCTTGGTATGTGAGGCGACGCGGAAACCTCACAGTTCGGTGTGCTGTCTTGTCGAACTGAATGAGGCAGATGCGATCAAGGGGAGTCGGCGACACCATGACCACACGTTCCGAACCAGGACACGGCCGACCCGATCCGAGCCTGAGCGCGATCATGAACGAGCGGCGTCAGCTGATCAATCTTGCATACCGGCTCCTCGGCTCCTTGGCCGACGCCGAAGATGCCGTCCAGGAGACCTACGCCCGCTGGTACGCCATGCCCCGACAACAGCAGGAAGTCATCCAGTCCCCCGGCGCCTGGTTGACCAAGGTCGCCAGCCGCATCTGCCTCAACGTGCTCTCCTCGGCACGGGCCAGGCGGGAGACCTACGTGGGCGAATGGATCCCCGAGCCGCTACCCGAACCTACGGAGTGGATCACCGGGGGGACGGACGTCACCACCATCGACCCGGCCGACCGAGTCACCCTCGACGAATCGATCAACATGGCCTTCCTCGTCGTGCTCGAATCGATGACCCCGGCCGAGCGCGTCGCGTTCATCCTGCACGATGTCTTCCGCTACTCCTTCGCCGAAGTGGGCGACATCGTCGGCCGTACCCCGGCGGCATGCCGGCAGTTGGCCTCCTCGGCCCGCCGCCGCGTCCGCGCGGCGGACACCCCCGCGACTTCGACAGCCCGCCGAACCGACATCGTCAGGCGTTTCAAGCAGGCCTGGGAAGCCAAGGACATCGACGCCCTCATCGGCCTTCTCGACCCCGACGCGACAGCGATCGCCGACGGCGGCGGCGTCGTCGGCGCCGTGCTCCGCCCGATCGAAGGCACCGAGCAGATCGCGCGCTCCCTGGTCCATCTCGAGAGCAGACTTCGCAACCTGACGATCCTGGAGCGTACGGTCAACGGCCAACCCGGCCTGATCGCCCAGCAGGACGGCGTCACCGTATCGGTGTACGCGTTCGAGGTCGCGGGCGACCGGATCAAGCGCATCTGGGCGATACGCCATCCCGACAAGCTCCGGCCGTGGACGGTGCGGCTCCTGTAGGGGTTCCCCCGCTCCGCCCGCGCCGTGATGTCCTTGGCCTGCTCGGTACGGTGTCGGGGCGGAGCCGGTCGTCCCGATCAGCGGCCATGGCAGGGGTTTGCCCCGGCCGCTGCTCGCGATACCTCCCGTCTCCGCACCGGGCATGACGCCGACGCCGGACGACCTTGTGCGCTGTCCAGGAACGTTCACGGGCCAATGAAACGCCGAGCAATGTTTACCCAGGTTGGGCGGCAGGGGCTCACCCTCGACGGCGCTGATGTTGGCTGCCGAGAGTGGGGTGGGCGGGATGGCCGAGCCGGACGGTCAGTGGCACCGAACCACGAGCGGGACGTCCAGCCTGGCACGAAGCTCCTCGACGGAGGTGTCGAACGACTCGATCACGCGGACGCCATCCGGGGTGGTCTCGAACACGGCGTGGTCGGTGTAAACACGACTGACACAGCCGACGCCCGTCAGGGGGTAGGTGCAGGTCGGCACGAGCTTCGGGCTGCCGTCCTTCGCGAAGAGCGTCATCATCACATAGACACGCTTGGCACCGATCGCCAGATCCATCGCGCCGCCGACGGCGGGGATCGAGCCGGGCGCGCCTGTGTCCCAGTTGGCGAGGTCACCGTTCGCCGAGACCTGGAAGGCACCGAGGACGCACACGTCGAGGTGGCCACCACGCAGCACGGCGAAGGAGTCCGCGTGGTGGAAATACGCCGCTCCAGGTAGCTCGGTGACGGGCACCTTGCCGGCGTTGGTGAGGTCAGGGTCGACCTCGTCGCCGACAGCTGCGGGGCCCATGCCCAGCATGCCGTTCTCGGTGTGGAGGACGACGCCGATCTCGGCCGGAAGGTGGTCGGCGACCCTGGTGGGCTGACCGATGCCGAGGTTGACGAAGCTTCCTGGCTCGATGTCCTGCGCAACCCGGGCCGCGAGCTGGTCGGGATCGAGTGGCATCAGCGGGCTCCCTGCACGGTGTAGTGACGCGGCTCGACCTGGACCACACGGTCGACGTAGATGCTCGGGGTGACAACGACCTCCGGGTCGATCTGCCCCGCGTCCACGATCGACGAGACCTGGACGACGGTCGTCGTGGCGGCCGTGGCCATCACCGGGCCGAAGTTTCGGGCGGTCTTGCGGTACACGAGGTTGCCCATCGTGTCGGCGATGTGAGCGGAGATCAGGGCGACATCACCCTTGATCGGGTACTCGAGGACGTAGTCACGTCCGTCGATCGTGCGGGTCTCCTTGCCCTCGGCAAGCGGCGTACCGACGCCCGTCGGGCAGTAGAACGCCCCGATGCCCGCGCCAGCCGCCCGCATCCGCTCGGCGAGGTTGCCCTGCGGGACGACGTCGAGCTCGATCTCTCCACGGCGGTAGAGGTCGTCGAAGACGTAGGAGTCGACCTGCCGGGGGAACGAGCACAGGACCTTCCGCACCTGGCCGGCCTTCAGCAGGGCGGCCAGGCCCACGTCGCCGTTGCCGGCGTTGTTGGACACGATGGTGAGGTCGCCCGCGCCGTGCCGGATCAACGCATCGATCAGGTTAAATGGCATGCCGGCGAGTCCGAAGCCACCCACCGTCATCCGAATTCCCATCGTCGAGACGGCGTGATCCTCAGGCCGGCACCACATTCGCAGCGGCGCCGGATTGCCAGCGTTCAGGGCTTGCGAACAGCACACATCAACGCTCAGTAATCTGTCGATATCGGATCGTAGCGAGAGATGTCGATGATCGCTATGAGGGCTGGCTTGCGTCCGTACGCGACAAGCGTCTTCGTGGCGGCCCACTCGCGGGCGGCCTCGTCCTCGACGACCAGCCATTCCCCCGCGTCGGGCGTCCCCGCTCGGCCTGCCACAGGCCGCTGCGATCCGCTCACGCCGCAGCCAGGTCGGCACGAATGATCAGCTCGGGAGTTCACGGATAAGGGCCAGGACGGCGAGGAGTCTTCCGGCGTTGACTAGTAGCCAGGAAAGCGCAATTGTGAGGAAGCGCTCCCATCGACGAGCTCCTATTCGAGAGGAATGCTCGTGCGTCCCACCACAGCTCTACTCCCGGTCGTGCTCGCCACGGCCCTCGGCGGTCTGGCCCTGCCGGAGCCCGCCCTGGCCGCAGCCGGCCCGGCGCTGGCCGTCGACACCACCGCCGCCCGGCACCAGATCAGCCCGTACGTCTACGGCATGAACTTCGCCGACGAGGCCCTCGCCCGCGACCTACGGCTGCCGGTGCACCGCTACGGCGGCAACGCCACCACTCGCTACAACTTCCGTGCCGACACCACCAACCGCGCGTCGGACTGGTACTTCGAGAACATCCCCAACGACAACCCGAGTCCGGCCGACCTCCCCGTGGGCTCGGAGACCGACCGGTTCGTGCAGCAGAACAGGGCCACCGGCGCCGCCACGGTCATGACAGTGCCGATGCTCGGCTGGATCGCCAAGGACCGGTCGCGGGCGTGTGGCTTCAGCGTCGCCAAGTACGGCCCGCAGGAGTCCACCGACCCCTGGGCACCGGACTGCGGCAACGGCAAGAAGCCGGACGGGTCACCCGTCACCGGCAACGATCCGGAGGACACCAGCGTCGCCGTCGGTCCGGGGTACGCCGCCGACTTCGTCAACCACCTCAAGGGGCAGTTTGGCGCCGCCGCCGACGGCGGGGTCCAGTTCTACAACCTGGACAACGAGCCGGACCTGTGGCACTCCACCCACCGCGACGTCCGCCCGACCGGGCTGGGCTACGACGAGCTACGCGACCGCACCTACGAGTACGCCGCCGCGATCAAGGCTGCCGACCCCGGCGCGAAGACGCTCGGTCCCGTCGGCTGGGGCCTGAACTCGATCTTCTATTCGGGCCTCGACCAGGACACCTGCTCGCGCACCGGCTGCTGGTCGAACCCGCCGGACAAGGCCGCGCACGGCGGCCAGGACCTCGGCCCGTGGTACCTGGACCGGATGCGCGAGTACGAGCAGCAGCACGGCACCCGCATCCTCGACTACTTCGACGTCCACCTCTACCCGCAGCAGTCCGGCGTGTTCGGCGACGCGGCCGGCGACGCCAACACCCAGGCGTTGCGACTGCGCTCGACCCGCCAGCTCTGGGACCCGACCTACGTGGACGAGAGCTGGATCAACAGCCCGGTCCGGTTCATCCCGCGCCTGCGCGAGCTGGTCGACCAGCACTACCCGGGCACGAAGCTCGCGATGACCGAGTACAACTGGGGCGGCCACGGGTCGCTCAACGGCGCGCTCGCCCAGGCTGACGTACTCGGCATCTTCGGCCGCGAAGGGCTCGACCTGGCCACCCTCTGGACCGCGCCCGAGGCCGACCAGCCGGTGGCCAACGCCTTCCGCATCTACCGCAACTACGACGGCAAGGGCGGCGCGTTCGGCGAGACCTCCGTCAAGGCGACCAGCGCCGACCAGGGCAGGCTTGCCGTCTACGCCGCCGAGCGGAGCGCCGACAAGGCACTCACCCTGGTCGTAGTCAACAAAACCGGCGACGACTTGACCAGCCCGGTCGCCCTCACCGGCGCCGCCGCCAGCACCGCCCAGGTCTACCGTTACAGCGGGACGGACCTCGCCGGCGTCGTCCGGGAGGCCGACCAGCCGCTGACCGCCGGCGGCCTCACGGCCACCTTCCCGGCCAACTCGATCACCCACCTGGTGCTGCCGCGCGGCACCACGCCCGGCGACACCCAGGCGCCGACCGCCCCGGGCAAGCCGACCGCCGGAACGATCACCGGCGACAGCGTCGCGCTGACCTGGACGCCGTCCACCGACGACACCGCAGTCACCGGATACGACGTGCACCGGGTCGACACGACCGGCACCGTGAAGGTGGGCAGCGCCACCGGCACCACGTACACCGTGACCGGGTTGACGCCGGACACCCCGTACACCTTCGTGGTAAACGCCCGCGACGCGGCGGGCAACGTCTCGGCGGCCTCGCCCGGCCTGACCGTGCGGACCGCGCCCACCGCCCCGACCGTCGGCTGCACGGTCGCTTACACGGCGAACAGTTGGCCGGGCGGCTTCACCGCGACCGTGACGATCAAGAACACCGGCACCACCGCGATCGACGGCTGGAAGCTCGCCTTCGACTTCCCCACCGCCGGCCAGAAGGTCGGCCAGGGCTGGTCGGCCAGCTGGAAACAGAACGGAACGAGCGTCACCGCGGACAGCATGAGCTGGAACGGCAAACTCAGCCCCGGCGCGTCCACCAGCACTGGCTTCAACGGCACGTGGAGCGGCACCAATCCGGCGCCAACGGCCTTCAACCTCAACGGTCAACGCTGCGGGTGACCTGAGAGACCGCTAGTCCGTCCCACACCGGCGGAGCCGGCCCGAGAGGTCCGGGGCGCCACTGCGCCCCGGACCACTCGCTCACGTGGCGGTCCAGGACAGTCCCGCGACAGGCTGCGGACCTGCCGCAGCAATTAGTGACCTCGGTCCCGGCGGAGGAAGCACGACAGCAGTTGCCTGAACTCGTGCGGGTGCTCGATCGCCGGCACGTGCCCGCATCGGCCGAGCACGTGCAGACGGACATCGGCCAGGTGTTCGAGCAGGGGCTGGGCTGCCGTCCCGAGCGGGGTGACTCGGTCCTCGGCGCCGTGAACGAGCAGCACGGGCGCGCGGACCGCTGCCAGCGTTTGCGCCGAGAGGGTGAGCTCGTCGACCCATCGTGCCCTAGGTGGAGGGAACAACGACGCGAATGCGGCCGCCCCCGCTCGACACGGGTGACCTGTCGGGGGCGCGCGGCCGCCAACGCCACGGCACCGCCCATGGAGTGACCCACCACGGCGTAGTACTCGACACCGAGAGCATCCATCAGGCCCGCGGCCTGCTCCGTCCACAGCCGGAGCCCACCCCTGGAGCCCGCCGGGATTGCTCCTCTCCAACCCGCAGCGAGGGGGTTGGAGAGAAGGACTGGCCCGGAACCGCAGACGATACGCGCCGTCTCTTTTCTGCCAGAGATTTTCCGTAGGGGTAGCTCGTCAGCAGCGCGTGCAGGGGGAGTCTTTTCTGACCCCCCAGCTGAAGATGGTACTGCCCTGTCCGTCTCCAACGGCCGTGACCGTGACGGTGTAGCTGCCTATGGTGCTGAGTGTGCCGCTGATCAGGCCGGTCGAGGGGTTGATGGCCAGCCCAGGAGGCAAACCGGTCGCCGACCAGGTGTACGACCCGCTCCCGCCGGTGGCCTGCATCTGCAGCGCCACGGTGTCCAGCTTGAGCATGCTCTGGGTGCCTGGGTTGGTGACCGTCACCGCCCCGCTCGGCGGGGGTATGGGAATATCCGGTGGCGGGCACGTCAGCGATACCGGCTGAGACCCTGCCGTTCTGGTGATGAACTCCGGAGTCCCCGAAAGGAATTGGACGGTGGCGGTCGCTCGACCCGAGTAGTAGCCCGACTCGCAGAGCGTGCCCGGGTTGGTGACGCCAAGACCGAACAGGGTTAGGTTGGTGTTCTGCCAAACCTCTGTACGGCCGTTCACTGTTTGGCCGGGGCCGCCGACCAGCCCGTGGTAGAGCAATTCCACGGTGAGGTCGACGCGACGCACTGGACCGTCGCACTGGACACTTGCGGTGTAGTTGACGGTCTTGGAGTCAGTCTTGCCCGGTGGGCTGTCCGGCGTGATCCACCCACAGTAGTGACCGTCGGAAACAGCGGCGGACGCCGGTGTGGCGAAACCCAGGGATGCGATGGACATGGCAGCCGCTGCCATGGTCAGCAGTAGGCGGGATCTGTTGCGACGCCAGAGTTCCACATACATCGATGTATGGTCGCACGGAGGCGTCGGAGTCGGCAATGGCCGAGCCTTCGGGGCTCCCTTGACCCGGACCGGGAGGGCGACCGGGGCCTGCACGATCGCGGGCGGCGAGCCGGGTGAATGCGGCACCCGGGCAGTAGTGCGGGCCCAGCCCGAAGGACAGGTGCGGGTTGGGGCGCCCGCGCGGGTCGAAGGTGTGCGGGTCGGCGAAGCACATCGGGTCGCGGTTCGCCGCGGCGGTCATCACCACCAGCTCGGCGCCCGCCGGCACCGCCCGGCCCGGCGATCGTCACGTCGCGGGTGGCCCGGCGCAGCACGCCGAGCACCGGCGGGGCGGACCGGGCCGCCTCCTCGACCGCGCCGGCCATCGCCGCCAGCCCGGCGCGGCAGTCCACCGGGTCGCGGGCATCGGCATCGACGCGCTCCAGCGCCCGGGCGCGGGGCTAGGTCACCTTGAGAGCAGGGTTGTCCCCCGCAGCGATGATCCCGTCGGCGACGGCCCGCTTGTACAGGCACCGCAGCGCAGCGATCAGATGCTCCGCCGCACTTCGCCCACCCCGCGCGTTACGCCGCGCCACCACGTGCGTCTTGGCGTACTCCGCGAGCTGCTCAATTTCCGATGGCGTCGGCTCGTCGAGCCGGCGCTGTCCCCATTGCTCCAGGACCCGTTTCCAGTACGAGCCGTAGGCCCGCCTGGTTCCGTCGCTGACCGCCGCCGCTACCACCGGCACGTATTCGGCGAACGTTGGCGCGGGCGGACGGTCCGACACCGCCTCGACAAGATCAGCCGGCGAGATCCCCATCCGGGCCAGCAGCAACCGCGCGGCGTCCAACTCTGCACGGCCCACGGTGGTGTCACTCATTCCTGACCACCGCCCAGCACACCTGCGTGAACCGCCACGACCATCGCATCCAGCGCGGCCGGAGGATGCACCACGAGTAGACCCTCAGGAGGATTGGCGGCCAGCAGCACCCGGCCACCGGCGGTGAGCCCGCACCAATGCCGCACCGCCGACGGCAAATGGAGATGACCTTGGCCGGTAACGGTGAAGACGCCCTGCCGATCCAGCCTCACAACGATGACTCCGGAGCCCTCGCGGATGTGCAGGCGGGTGCCCGGCGCCCATCCGAGAGCACGGATGATCGTGCGGTCCGCGATCCGGCCACTGATGTCGATAGCTGCCAGGCCGTACACCATCGTCCTGTGCGCGGCGTCGGCAGAACCGGCAGCGGCAACGGCGGGCGGCGAGGAGCCCCACCACGTGGGTGACGATGCCCGGGCCTGTCGGTCCGACAGCAGCACGGGCGGAATGACGGGCTCCAGAACGCTCAGCCACGACAACCGCCCCCGATCGAGACAGGCTCGGTCGAGGGCGTCGCTGAGATGAGATTTGCGTGGTCAAGCGCGCTTGACCACCAGTACGCGAAACACAGCATGGATGCTGCAATTTGGTGTCCGAGGGGGGACTTGAACCCCCACGCCCTATACGGGCACTAGCACCTCAAGCTAGCGCGTCTGCCATTCCGCCACCCGGACCTACACGTTCAGCCTACCTCGCCGACCCAGATGATCTTTCCATCCGATGGTCGGCACGGCGGGCCGCACGGGGAGTTACTGTACACGCCGCTCGTGGATCATGCACATCGCCTTCCGGTGCCTCTCTCACGGTGCTTCCGCCGCTGCTCACACCGCCTCGCACACGCTGACCGACACCCCGCCGGAGCGTCTCCGGGTAGCGTCCGGCGGCCCTCTGACGGCAGCATTGCCACGTGTCCCAACCCTCCCCCCTGGCAGCCGCCCAGCACCGGGCCCTCGCCCTGCGCGCCGCGGGCGACCTCAGCGCCGCCCGGCAGCTGCTCGCGGAGGCCGTCGGATCCGCTCCCCCTCCGTACGGCGACGACCACCCCGAGGTGCTGCACACCGGGCACCTGCTGGCACGGCTGCACCGGGAGGCGGACGACCCGCTCGCCGCCCGCCGGGTGCTGGAGGAGGCGTTCGCGGCGGGCGAGCGGCGCTGGGAGCACTCCGACCCGGTGATGCTCGCGCTCGCCTTCGAGCTCGCTGAGGTAGCGGAGGAGCTGGGCAACCGGCACGAGGCCCGCCGCAACTACACCCGCGTCGCGACCGCCGGGCCCGCCGCGCTCGGGGAGCACCATCCCGCGGTACGCGCCGCCCGCAACTACCTCGGCCTGCCTGCGTCAACGCCGAGCGAGCAGCACGGCTCACCGTCGGCGCCCAGTCCGTCCCCGGTCGCGGCGGCGACCGCGTCCGGCGCCCGGTCGGCACTGTCCGGCCCGACGCTGTCCCTGGCGACCCTGGCCGCGATGCGGCCCTCCGCTGGTGGCCCGTCGGCCGCCGCCTCACCCTGGGCTCCGCCGCAACCGCCGGCCACACTCTGGCAAACCCCTCCAGGGGTACGCGCACCCGCCGCACCCACCCCGCCCAGCAACGCCGCCGCAGCGCCGGCTCCAGTCCCTCGGGTGACACCCGTCCAGCCGGCACCTCCCTCGATCGCGCCGGCGCAGCCCGGCCCGCCGCCACCCGCACCCGCGGTGCCTCCGCGTCAACGCGCCAACGAACAACCGCCCGCGCCCGCGGTGCCACCGCATCAACACGCCAACGAACAACCACCGCCCGGACCCGCAGTGCCACCGCGTCAACGGGCCGACGAACGACCGCCCGAGTCTTCCCGGCCGGCGGTCGGCCCGCTGCCCCGGCCAAGGGCCGAAGGCCAGCCGACGCCGCCGGCCGGTCAGCGGCCACCACACCGACCTCCGGTCGGACCAGCCGTAGCGCCGCATCAGCGGGAGGGCGCCCATGCGCCCCATCCGTCGGTCGACGTTCCACACCAGCCGTCGACCCCATCCGCCCCGGCGTCGGCGGCCACCTCGGCAGCACCGTCGGTGCCGGCACCCCGCTGGGACAACCCCACGATCCAGGTACGGCAGATCGAGCCGCTCCTCGCCGAGGAGGCTGCCCGAGCCGCAGCCAGCCAAACCGGGGCGAGTGGATCGGGCAACGTGTCCGGCGTCGAGGCGACATCGCCGGGCAGGCCAGCCCCGACCAGTAACCATCCAGGGCCGGCGTACCCGATGAGCGGACCACCAGCCCACCCGTACCCGGTGTCCGGACCGCCTGGCCATGGGCAACCCGTGTCCGCACCACCCGGGCACACCTACCCGGTGTCCGCTCCGCCCGGTTTCCAGCAACCCGTCTCCGGGCCGCCTGACGGACAACCCGTCTCCGGGCTTCCGGTGAGCGCACCACCCGTACCGCCGTGGGGATTGACCGCGCCGCCGTGGAGCAGCAGCGCGCCACCGCAGCCACTGGCGTCTCCCGGTGCGGACTCCGCTGACCGGTCCCCGATGGACGCGAGCGACACCGGCGCGGACGGTGAGTTCGGGCTGAGCGCTGCCAAGGCGGTACCGGCGCGGCAGGCCCGTGTCGCGCTGGCCGACCAGACGGAGGTGTTCCCGTCCGTCCAGCCGAGCAGTGACCCGACCAGGGGGGAGGCCAGCCCGTCCCAGCCCGTCCCCGCCTGGCAAGGCCCGCCCGCCACGCAGTCGAGCCACGTCGCGACGTCGGCCGAGCCGACTCCGCCGACCTGGTCTGCGGACGCCGGCAGGGACCCGGCGATGCCGCCGTCAACCGCGCCGCGACCGGTCCAGCAGTACCACCAGGACCAGTACCCGAGCCAGGACCGGTACCCGACCCAGGAGCACCGCCGGATCCAGGAGCACCGCCCGATCCAGGAACACCGCCCGATCCAGGCGCCGTACCCGGGCCAGCAGTACCACCCGACGCAGGAGGCGTACCGGCCCGCGTACACCGATGAGGGCGGGTCGGCGGGGCGCAACCGGGCGACGCTGATCGGCGCGGTGGCGGCGGCCGGGGTGGCCGTCGTGGCGGTGGCCGGCCTGGGTGCGGTGGTGCTGACCCGCGACGACCCGCCGCCGTCGGTCGGGACCGCGCCGACAGCTGCGGCACCGACGGCGGCCGGGCCACCGCCGGGCGACCTGAAGCTGCGGGACGACTCGACCACGATCACGCTGACCTGGACGGACCCGTCCGGCGGTGCGGTGCCGTTCATGGTCGCCGCCGGTCGGGCCGGGCAGGCTCTGGGGGTGATGGCCACCGTGGACCCGGGCAGGACCAGCTACACGGTGAACGGGTTGAACTCGCGGGTAGACCACTGTTTCACCGTGTTGGCGGTCTACTCCACTGACAGCTTTGCGACATCGGGACAGGTCTGCACCGCCCGCGAGCGCACCACCCCGTCGACCCGCGAGCCCTCGGGCCGACCGTCGCCACGCTGAACCGAGCTGAGCTGGGCGTCCACAACGCACACGCTCGGTATCCACAGGGGTGACGGTGCGGGTTCCCCCGTCACCAGCAGCGCCATATGATGGCACCCGGCTCAGGGGAGGGGTCGCCGCGAGGCGCGCCACCTGCCACGACTCAGGGGAGGCAGCCGGCTGTGGCCAGCATCGACGACGCCATGCGGACCGACGCCCCCCGCTCCCGGTCCCGGCTTCGCGGCGGGCTGGTGACCGTCGGCACGGTGACCGCGCTGCTGGCAGCCATGGGGCTGACCGTCCTCGGGCTGGGGGCGGCCGACAACGCGGTGGCCAACTACGACGCGAGTTCCTGGCTGTGGAGCGCGGCGCGCAGCGAGCTGGCCCGGGTCAACGGGGTCACCGCCCGGGTGGACACCCGCACCGAGATCCCCAGCGCCCGTCGGCACCCGATGCAGGTCACCCAGACCGACCGGCTGCTGATCCTGCGTGACCTGCAGACGGGGCAGGTCAGCTCACTGGACCTGGCGACCCTGCAGCTCACCGCGACCACCCGGACCACCCCTGGCCTGGGCGTGAGTGTGGCCCTGCACGAGGACGCGGCGTTCGTCGTCGACGCCGTGCAGGGCATTGTGCGGCAGCTCGACCCGCGGTCGCTGACCCCGGTCGGCGAGCCGGTGCGCTACCCACCGGGCATCACCGGCGGCACCTTCGACGGCGAGGGTCGGCTCTGGATCGCGGTGCCCAGCGAGGGCACCGTCTCGGCGATCACCGCCGCCAAGCTGCCGTCCGCGCCGGCCTCGGCCGTGCCGGCCGGTGCCGGGCTCAGCCCGGAGCGGGTCGAGTCGTACGACGTGGCCGACGCCAGCCACGAGCTGGTCGTCTCCACCCTGGACGACGGTGTGGCGGTGCTCGACCGGACGGCCGGGAAGCTGGTGCGGGTGCAGCGCGGCGAGGTCCATCCGACTTCGTTGACGCTGTCCGGTCCGGCGGCACTGCCCCCGCGCACCAGCGGCTCGCGGATCCCGGTCACCGTGCCCGCCGATCGGCGGGTGCTGGTGGTGGGTGACGGTGGTGAGGAGAGGGCGTTCACCGTGCCGGGCGAGGGCGACGGGCTCAGCCCGGCGGTGGCCTGGGCTGACCGGTTCTACTGCGCCGACGAGGCCACCGGCACCATCTACTCCTTCGACGCGGGCGGTCAGCTGGTCGAGACCATCGGCGGGCGGGCGAACGGGCCGCTGGAGCTGGAGGTGCGGGAAAATCACCTGTTCATCAACTCCCCCGACTCGGCGACCGCCCGGGTGGTGGACGACAAGCACCAGGTGCGCGAGGTCAACAAGTACGCCAACGACGTGCTCGGCGGCGATCCGCCACCGGTTCCCCCGCCGCCGCCCCCGCCGAAGAAGCCCCGGGTGGGCAAGCCGAGCGCGCCGCGCGGCGTCACCGCCGCCGCCGGCAACGCTCAGGCACGGGTGAGCTGGCGGCCGGCCGCCGCCAACGGCGCCGAGATCATCAAGTACGTGGTGGAGGGCGCAGGCCAGAGCCTGGAGGTGGGTGCCAACCAGCGTGCCGTGGAGGTCAAGGGGCTGACCAACGGCGAGACGTACCGGTTCGCGGTGCACGCCGTCAACGCCAAGGGCGACGGTCCGTCGCGTAACAGCAACCCGGTGACCCCGACCGCCGCGGTGCCCGACCCGCCGGCGAGCGTCACCGCCCAGGAGCGGCCGGACGGCACGGTGCTGGTCAAGTGGCCGGCGGCGAACGGGCAGGGCAACACCATCGCGAGGTACGCGGTGACGGCCAGTTCGGCGGGCACGAACGCGCCGGCGGGCGAGTCGAAGAAGACGGAGCTGGTGGTGCCCTCCGGTGAGCTGGAGTTCGGCACCCAGTACGCGTTCACCGTGGTGGCGGTCAACGACAAGGGCGCGGGGTCGGCGGCGTCTCCGGTGAGCAACACGGTGGTGCCGTTCGCGGCGCCCGGTCGACCGCTCGACCTGAACGCCGGCACGGTCGCCAACCAGCCGGGTGCGGTCACGGTGCGGTGGGCGCCGGCCGAGGCCAACGGTCGGCCGGTGACGAAGTACCTGGTGGACGTCGGTGGGCGCGTCAGCGAGGTGACCGACACCCGCACGACCGTCACCGGGCTGGGCAACGGCCAGAACGTCACGGTGAAGGTGAAGGCGGTCAACGAGGCAGGGCCCGGCCCGGAGGCGACCGCCACCGCCCGTACGGTCGCCGAACCACGGGTCACGGTGACCGGTTCGTCGTCGACCGCCACCTCGGCGACGGTGACGTTCACTGTGGACGCTGGCGGCGGCAAGGCCACCTGCTCGGTGAGCACGCCGGGTGAGCCGGCGAAGGCCGGGGCGTGTTCCAGCATCACGGTGCCGGGCCTGACGCCGGGCACGGATTACACGTTCACGGTGACGGCCACCAACGCCGCCGGTAAGGGCACCGCCACGAAGGCGCAGGACACCCCGCCGCTGTACGGGATCGCCACCTGCACCAACGGGCCGGACGGCGACCAGCGGACCTACTGCAACAAGGAAGTCGACGGCCGCAACGGCAACGAGGTCTTCAGGGTCACCCGGCAGGACAACGACCAGCAGGCCGGCTGGGCGAAGCCCGGCACCCGGCTGAAGGCGTACTGCAGGAAGTCCGGTGAGGACGTCGACTCCTGGATCTACAACAACCAGAAGCGCAGCACCTGGTGGGTGCAGGTCGAATTCGGCGGGAAGAACTACATCCCGTGGGCCTGGCTCAACCTGGAGGGCGGCGACACCATCAACGTCCTGCCCACCTGCTGAACCACCAGGCAAGGAGCACCACCGACCGTGAACACCCACGAGCCGCTCACCCAGCCGGAGGTCCAGGGCTTCGCCGCCCTGGCCGCCCGACTGGCCGAGAACGTCAACGCGGTGGTGCTCGGCAAGCCGCAGGTGGTCCGGCTGGCGCTGACCGCGCTCTTCGCGCAGGGTCACGTGCTCCTGGAGGACGTGCCCGGGGTCGGTAAGACCACTTTGGCGCGGGCCATCGCCGCCACGGTGAAGGGTCAGTGGCGGCGCATCCAGTTCACCCCCGACCTGCTCCCCTCGGACGTGTCCGGTGTGACGATCTTCAACCAGGCGACCCGGGACTTCGAGTTCCATCCGGGGCCGGTCTTCGCCAACATCGTCATCGCCGACGAGATCAACCGGGCGTCGCCGAAGACCCAGTCGGCGCTGCTGGAGGTGATGGAGGAACGCACGGTCACCGTGGACGGGGTCCGGCACTCGGTGCCGTCGCCGTTCCTGGTGGTGGCCACTCAGAACCCGGTGGAGATGGACGGCACCTATCGGCTGCCCGAGGCGCAGTTGGACCGTTTCCTGGTGAAGCTCTCCGTCGGCTATCCGGACGAGGCGGTCGAGGTGGAGGTGCTGCGCGGCGCGACGGTGCGCTCCCCCGAGGCGCTCACCCCGGTCGCCGACACCGCCACCGTCGGGGAGATGGTCCGGATGGCTCGCCGGGTGCACATCGCCGAGCCGCTCTACGCGTACGCGGTCCGGCTGGCCGCCGCCACCCGCACCCACCCGCAGGTGCGAGTCGGGGTCAGTCCCCGGGGCGTGATCGCGTTGACCCGCGCGGCGTGTGCGTACGCGCTGATCGACGGACGAGGCTGGATCATGCCGGAGGACCTGAAGGCGCTCGTCGAAGCGGTGTTCGCGCATCGGTTGCTGCTCACCCCAGATGCCCAGGTACGCGGGATGACCGCCGCGGAGGTGCTACGCCAGGCCGTCGCCTCGGTGCCGGTGCCCCTGCCGTCGGGGCAGCCCGCTCCGGTGCAGGGCTGACCGGCAGCAGCGGTATGGGGATCACCGCCCGTGGGGTCGGGCTGCTCGTCGCCGCCGTCGTCCTGTTGGGGGCGGGTTTCCGGTTCGCGTACCCCGAGTTGACGCTGCTCGGCGCGGCGGCCCTCGCGGCCGTCGGCTACGCCGCGCTGGTCGCGGCCTGGCGGCCCCGGCTGACGGTGACCCGCCGCGCGGACCCGGACCGGGTGGCGCGCGGTGAGCCGGCGAGCATGACGTTGACCGTGCGCAATGCCGGCCGGTTCCGGTCGGCGAACCTGCTGGCCGAGGACCGCTGCGGGGAGCGGACCGTGCCGGTGCCGGTGCTGCGCCTGCGGCCCGGCCGGGACACCGAGGTCCGCTACGAGGTGCCGACCCATCGCCGTGGGGTGGTGCCGGTCGGGCCGCTACGGGTGACCCGGCGCGACCCGCTGGGGCTGGTGGCGCTGGCCCGCCCGTACGGTGCGGCGGTGCCGGTCTGGGTGCACCCCCGGATCCATCCGCTGACGGCGGTGCCCACCGGCGCGGGGCGCAGCCTCGACGGCCGGGTGGACGGGGTCCCCCATGGGTCGATCACGTTCGACTCGCTGCGGGAGTACGTGGTCGGCGACGAGCTGCGCCGGGTGCACTGGCGGACCAGCGCCCGGGTGGGTGAGCTGATGGTGCGGGAGAACGTGGACACCAGCCTGCCGCGCCTGGTCGTCCTGCTGGACAACCGCGCCGCCGCGCACCCGCAACGGACGAACGGGGTCGCGGAGTCGTTCGAGTCGGCCTGTGAGGCGGCGGCGTCGATCGTCACCGCCGCGCACCACGCGGACCTGCCGGTGCTGTTGGTGGTGGTCGCCGCGAAGCCGGATGCCCCGGCTGAGCCGGGAACGCCCGGCGGGGACCCGGACGTCGGCTCCGCGCTCGGGCCGCTGGACCGGCTCGCCGCCGCCGAGCTCTCCGACGATGGTGACGCGGTGCGCGCGGCCACCACCCGGCTGCGGCAGGACCGGCTCGGTGACACGCTGATCTTCCTGACCGGGCCGGGTGGCCGGGGCGAGCTGGGGCACGTCGGGGCGCTGCGCGGCGCGTACCCGTCGGTGGTGGTCGGCGTGTTCGGCGCTGCTGAGCCGACGCCGCCGGGCGCGGCCGGCCTGGTGGTCGTCGACGCGGCGGACGGCGCGCAGTTCGCCGCCGAGTGGGACGGGGTACGCCGGTGGTGACGCTCGCCGTGCGGGTGCTGCGGGTGGCCGTCGTCCCGCTGGCGCTGATCGCGTTGACCGCGCTCGCCGGGGTGGTGCTCGGCCGGGTGTACGCGGGTGACCTGCTGGCCTGGCTGGTCATCGGCGCCGCAGCCGGTTCGGTTCTGGTGAGCGTGGCAGCCCGGCGTCTGCCGTCCTGGCTGGTGGCGCCGGTGTCGGTCGCCGCGATGGCCGGCTGGACACTCTGGTCGCTGCGGCTCGCCGCCACCCGCGCCGACCTACCGGGCGGCCTGCTGGAGGTCACCGCCGACGCGGCTCGCAACGGCATCCCCCGGCTGCTCACCGCGATGATTCCGGTGGAGCCCACACCGGACACGGTGCTGGTGCCCGTTGTCGCGGCCTGGCTGGCCGGGCTGGCGGGTGCGGAGGTGGCGCTGCGCACCGGTCGGGTGCTGTTGGGCTATCTGCCGGCGGCGGGGCTCTACACCGCCGCCCTCTACGCGGTCGGGCCGAACGCCGAACCAGCGGTCGGGGCGACGCTGGCGTTCGTCGCGGTCGCGGCGGTCGGCCTGGCGGCCCCGTCCGGTAGGGCACCGGCCAGCGGGGATCCGGCGGCCGAGCTGGCCCCCCGGGTACGCGCGGCGGTGCGGCTCCGGCTGGCCACCAGCGCGGCGCTCGGGGTGGCTCTGGTGGTCGGGCTGGTCGCGCTGCTCGGCCCGGTCGTCGCCGATCAGGTCGACGGCCGGCCGGTGGACCCGCGCCGGTACGTGGAGCCGCCGCAGGTGCAGACGCTCGACGAGAACCCGTTGATCCGGATCTCCGGCTGGGCGCTGCACCCGGAGCAGAGGCTCCTCGACGTGAGCACGGAGCGCCCTGATGCGCAGGCGCCCGGCGACGCCGCACCGGGCACAGAGCCGTCCACCGAAGGGAGACCGGCGACGGACAGTGTGCGGATCCGGTTGGCGGTGCTCAGCGACTACGACGGGGTGACCTGGCGGGTCGGCGCGACGTACCGCAACGCCGGTCGGATTCTGCCGGCCACGGCACCGGCCCGGGACAGCACGGTGGAGACCGTCCAGCAGAAGGTCACCGTGGCGGAGCTGACCGGTCGGCTGCTGCCCGCCGTGGCGACGCCCAGGGAGGTCAGCGGCGCGCGGGTGGCGTACGACCCGGCGACGGGGACGCTGATCCGGCCGGAGGGGCTGACCCCGGGGCTGCGGTACATGGTGACGTCGGCCCGGGAGCGCCCGGACAACAATCTCCTGGCCACTGCGAACGTGCCCGCTGGCGACGAGGTGGCCCGGGTGCTGCGGGTCGCCGACGGGGTGCCCGACCCGATGCGCCGGTTGGCCGCGCAACTCGCCGAGGAGAACGGCGCCCCGTTCGCGCGAGCTTCGGCGATCGAGCAGTTCCTGGCCGAGCACTACCGGGTGGCGGCGGACGCGCCGAGCGGGCACGCGTACCCGAATCTGGGTTTCTTTCTCTTCGGGCCACGCAGCGGCGGCGGGCAGGAGGGCACCTCGGAGCAGTTCGCGGCGGCGTTCGCGGTGCTCGGCCGGCTCTCCGGGCTGCCGACCCGGGTGGTGGTGGGCTTCCGGGCCAGCGGGCAGGGCCCGGTGCTGGCCGGTGACGCGTACGCCTGGCCGGAGGTGCTCTTCGACGGGCTGGGTTGGGTGTCGTTCGACCCGCTGCCCCGCCCGAACGATGAGCCGAGACCGGTGGAGGAGGATTTCCGCCCGACGCCGGAGGACCCGCCGCCATCGGAGGCGCCGGCGCCCACCGTGGAGCCCACGGCCTCGCCCGAGCCGGTCGCCGCCCCCGACGGGCCGCCCGCCCCCGACGGGGTGTCCACGCCGTTGCTGGTCGCGGGTGGCAGCGGTGGCCTGCTTCTGCTGGTGGGAGCCCTGCTGCTCACGCTGCTGGCGATGCGCCGCTCACTCACCCGTGCCCGGCTGGGCCGGGACGATCCCGCGCAGCGCATCGTCGGCGCCTGGCAGGAGGTCACCGACGCGCTGCGCCTGGCGGGGAGGCCGGTTGGCGACGACCTGGCGGCCACCGAGGTGGCCGACCAGGCTCGTCAGGCTCTGCTCGACGCTCGCATCAGACGGTCCGGCGGCAGGCCGGGCGACCCGGACGCCGCCGCCAGCGGCGACCACCGCGAGGTACCGGGCGGAGTGGCCCTCGTGCCCGGCGGCACGGGCCAGACGCCGGGCGGGGCCGGGGCCGGGGCCGGGGCCGGGGGGAGCGTCCCCGGGGTCGACGACCTGGCCGCTCTGCTCAACCAGGTGGCCTTCGCTCCCGGCAGCTCCACCGCGGCCCAGGCCGACCACGCCGGCACGGTGGCCACCACCTACGTGGAGGGGCTGCGCGCCGCCCGCCCGTGGTGGCGACGGCTGCTCTGGTCGATCCACCCTGGCCCGCTACGCCGCCGCTGACCGGCCGGCCGGCGTAGCGGGCATCTTTCGGTCCTCACGCTGCCCGGTCCCCACCGGGCGCACGTGTCGTCAACGTGCGCTGTCGCCGTCGTTGCGGCGTGGCGTCGTTGCCCAGAATGGGCGCCAGGTCGTCTCCGGCAGGGGTGCCAGGTTTCCGAAGTGGTTGATGATCGCCCGGAGTCCTGGATGTGGGTTCGTTGCGGGGAGGATGAGGGAGATCGGGTATGCGAGCGTCGGGTTGACGATCGGGATGCGACGCAGGTCGTGGTTGGTCGGCCAGATGTACCGGTCACGCGCCCCGACGAGGGTGGCCACGTCCGCGGAGTCCGCGAGGGTGTCCAGGAGCACCTCGTCGCCGAAATGCGGGCCCGCCGCGTCGATGCGGAGGTCGAAGTCGGCGGCGAGCTGATCGTAGAACTCCGCCCATTCGCTGCGCGGCGCGATGCCCGGCACCCAGATCCGGTGCTTGCGCAGGTGGAGTGGCGTCAGTGTTCGTGCTGAGGCGAGCGGATGTCTCGGGCCGACGAGGAGTTCCAGCGGGGAGTCGAACGCGTGGATCATCTGCACGTCGCGCGGCAGCGTCGCCGGGTCGGTGACGGTGCGGAACGACGCGTCGATGTCGCCTGCCTCGACGGCGGCGACCGCCACGCGCGGGTCGTTGACCTTGAGCGTGACCACGTCGAGGTTGGTGCCGGGATGCGACCGCCAGTAGTCGTGCAGCACAACGGCCTGCGCGCTTCGCAGGCCGAGCACGTCGATCCGAAGGGCACGGGAGCCCGGCCTGACCGCGGTGACGGCACGCTCGACACCCGTGACGATGCTCCGGGCGTGTGGGAGGAACGCCTGACCGTCGAGCGTCAGCTCGACCCCCCGGGCGGTACGGGTGAAGAGGCGGACCTCCAGCTCACGCTCCAGGACGGCGATCCGTTTGGAGACCGCCTGTTGCGTCACGCCCAGCTCGTCGGCCGCCTGTTGCAGTTGGCCGAGCTCGGCAGCTCGGACGAACGATCGCAGCCCCTCGGTATCCATGAGGCGATCGTAGGCGGGCACAACTGATCGTTGTGGCTCGCCGAGCGGCCGGTTGTTTGATCGCACTCTGGCGTGGCTGGTCTGATTCCGGCACCAAACCGTCGGTTGTTGCGAGGGAGTCACGTGGGCGTGCGGCTGGGGCCCAGTTTCGGGTGGCTGTGGTCGGCGTACGCCGTCAGCACGTACGGCACGTGGATCGCTTTCGGGGCGTTCCCGCTCATCGCGGTTCAGGTGCTGCACACGCAGGCATTCGCCGTCTCGCTCCTGGGGGCCGCCGGGCTTGCCGTCGCCGCGATCGTCGCCGTGCCGTTCGGGCCGTGGGTCGAGCACCGGGCCAAGCGTCCGGTGATGATCGCGATGGACCTGATCCGGTTCCTCGCCATGGCGAGCATTCCGATCGCGTACCTCCTCGGCCTGCTGTCGTACGGCCAACTGCTGGTCGTCTCGGTCATCTGCGGAACCGCGAGCATCGCCTTCACCGCCGCCTCCGGCGCGTACCTGAAACACCTCGTCACGAACGAGCATCTCCTGGTCGCGAGCGGGAGATTCGAAGGCACGAGCTGGGTGGCGATCGCGGCGGGCCCGCCCATTGGCGGCGCGCTCATCGGGCTACTCGGCCCGGTCACCACCGTCGCCGCCGACGCCGTCAGCTACCTACTGTCCGCGCTGGGGGTCCGCCGCATCCGCGGAAGCGACGTCGCGGCACCCCGCGATCCCGCGACCAGGGTGCGCGCCACCGACCTTCTCAACGGCTGGCGGTTCATCCTCCACGACAGCGTTCTCCGACGTCTGTTCCTCAATTCCGTGACGGTCAGCGGTCTGATCATGGCCACCAGTCCGCTCCTGGCCGTCCTCCTGCTCGGTCAGTACCACTTCCCCGCCTGGCAGTACGGTCTCGCTTTCGGAATCCCGGCACTCGGCGGCTTCGCGGGTGCCCGCCTCTCCGCACCCCTCGTCAACCGCTACGGTCGCCACCGCGTCATGATCGTGTCCGGTTGGCTGCGCTCGATCTTCCCGCTCGGTCTCGCGTTGACCCAACCCGGCATCCCCGGGCTCCTCACGGTGATCATCGTCGAGGGCCTGCTGATCACCTGCATGGGCGTCTTCAACCCCATCACCGCAACAGAACGCCTGCAACGCACTCCCGCCGACCATGCCGCACAGGTCCTCACCGCGTGGAGTGTCAGCAGCAGACTCTCCCAGGCCATGCTCATGGCGATCTGGGGCATCCTCGCCACACTCACCAGCCCGCTCACCGCGATCACCATCTCCGGCGTCCTGCTGCTCGCCACCCCGCTCCTGCTGCCCAACCGGACACACCTGCCCGACGCGGAGCCCGTCGAGTCGGCCGAAGACCTCCAGGCCGCACTGCAGGCTTGACCTTGACGCTGCGTCAACCCTCCATGCTGCCTGCCATGAGCATTTCGCCAACAACCAATCAGGTCCAGGGGCCTGCGATCCACGTGCAGGGGCTGGAGAAGTCGTACAAGGAGCTGCGTGTGCTGCGCGGCGTGGACCTCGACGTGGCGCGGGGCAGCATCTTCGCCCTGCTCGGCTCGAACGGGGCGGGCAAGACCACGGTGGTGAAGATCCTGTCCACGCTGCTCAAGGCCGACGCGGGGACTGCCCGGGTCAACGGCTTCGATGTCGTTACACAGGCCGCCGACGTACGCGAGTCCATCAGCCTCACCGGGCAGTTCGCGGCGGTCGACGCGATCCTCAGCGGGCGGGAGAATCTCGTCCTGGTAGCCAGGCTGAGGCACCTCACGGACCCGGGCGCGATCGCGGACGACCTACTGGGCCGCTTCTCACTGACCGAGGCGGGCCGCCGGAGGGTGGCGACGTATTCCGGTGGCATGCGCCGCCGGCTGGACATCGCGATGAGTCTCATCGGGAACCCGTCGGTCATCTTCCTCGACGAGCCGACGACCGGGCTGGACCCGGAGGCGCGCATCGAGGTGTGGCAGGCCGTCAAGGAACTCGCCGCGGGCGGCACGACCGTGCTGCTCACCACCCAGTACCTGGAGGAGGCCGAACAACTCGCCGACCGGATCGCGATCCTCCACCAGGGTCGGATCATCGTCGACGGCACCCTGGCCGAGCTCAAACAGCTGCTGCCGCCCGCCAAGGTCGAATACGTCGAGAAGCAGCCCTCCCTCGAAGACGTCTTCTTCGCGGTCGTCGGCGACGCCGGCGAGGACGACGTCGACGGCAACGCCGCCAAGGGCAGCCAAGGCCGCATGACCGAGTCGAACAAGAAGTAGGGAACAACAAACAATGGCCACGCACTTCTTCGCCGACACCGCCGTCCTCACGGGACGGACCATGCGCCACGTCACCCGCAGCATGGACACCATCATCACGACCGCGATCACACCGATCGCCATCATGCTGCTGTTCGTCTACGTGTTCGGCGGTGCGATCGACACCGGAGCCGTCTCGTATGTGAACTACATGCTGCCCGGCATCCTGCTCATCACCATCGCGTCGGGAATCTCCTACACCGCGTTCCGGCTCTTCAACGACATGCAGGGCGGAATCTTCGAGCGATTCCAGTCCATGCCAATCGCCCGATCAGGCGTGCTGTGGGCGCACGTCCTGACCTCGCTGGTCGCCAATGTGATCTCGCTCGTGGTCGTCGTCCTCGTCGCCCTCGTCATGGGCTTCCGCTCGGGAGCTGGAGTGCTGGCCTGGCTCGCGGTCGCCGGCATCCTCATCCTGTTGACCCTGGCGCTGACCTGGATCGCCGTGATCCCTGGCCTCACCGCACAGTCGGTGGAAGGCGCGAGCGCATTCTCCTACCCGCTCATCTTCCTGCCGTTCATCAGCTCGGCCTTCGTGCCCACCGACACCATGCCCGGCCCGGTGCGCGCCTTCGCCGAACACCAACCGGTGACCTCCATCGTCAACACGATCCGCGACCTGCTCACACAGCAAGCGGTCGGAACCGGCATCTGGATCGCCCTCGCCTGGTGCGTCGGCATCCTCATCGTCGCCTACTTCTTCGCCACCCTGTCCTACCGCCGCAAGATCTCCTGAGCCGTGTCGACCGGGTCTGGGCGAGGTGGGGGCAGGATCAGAGCATGCTGACGATCGGTCAACTGGCGGCGTACGCCGGCGTCACCGTGCGAGCGGTGCGGCACTATCACCAGGTCGGGCTACTGCCCGAGCCGGAACGGGATGCTTCGGGCTACCGGCGGTATGGCGCAACGGCAGTCGTGGCCCTCATCAAGATCCGCACCCTCGCCAACGCCGGCGTGCCGCTGTCCCAGATCGGTCAGATGCTCGAAGCCGACGCGTCGACCTTCGCCGAGTCCATCCAGAGGATCGACAGCCACCTGCGGGACGAGATCGAACGGCTTGAGTCCAGCCGCAAGCAGATCGCGCAGCTCACTGCCGGGGACAGTCTGACGCTCCCACCGCAGGTGGTGTCCTACCTCGATCGACTCCGGGCCATCGGGGCGTCGAAGCGGATGGTGGAGGCTGAACGGGACGGGTGGATCCTGGTCGCGGCTCGCTGGCCCGATCACATCATCGAGTGGATGCCGGCGAAACTCGCGCAGCTCGACGACCCGCAGGTCGTGCGGCTCTATCGGGTCCTGTCGGAGATCTTCGACAGCGACGCGGGCGAGGACGCGCTGCTGGAGGAGGCCGCCGACATCATGGCCGCCCTGGTCGAGCAGGCCTACAGTTCCGGTGACGTCCTCGTCGACGAGGCGCAGGACGATCTGCCTGACCTTCTGGACGCGCTCGCCGTCGAAACCGACCCGCGCGCGGAGCGACTGCGGAACCTGATGCGCGAGCGTGGCTGGTCCGGTTGGACCCGGGTGGAGCGGCTGGCGAAGCCGCCCGATTAGGGCCATCGGCGACCTTCGGCTGCCTGGTCCGACTCGACCGGTCCTGACCGAGCCAGCCCAGGCCAGGCCGCGCGGGACCAGGCCAGGCCGAGCCAGGTCAGGCGGTCAGGCGGCGGACGAGCTTGCGCAGCCCGGCCTGCCAGCCGTCCGGGTCTTCCGCGCGGCGGCGCGCGTAGTCGGCGACCTCCGGGTGCGGCAGGATCAGGAAGCGCTCCTCGGCCAGCCCCGCGATGGTCGCGTCGGCGACCTGGTCCGGGGTGAGCACCGCACCGGAGGCCTCGATCACCCGGGCGCCGAGGTGGCCCTCGCGGATCCCGTCCGCGAGCATCGGGGTGTCCACGCCCTGGGGGCAGAGCGCGCTCACCCGGATGCCCCGGTCCCGGTAGGTGATGGCCAGCCACTCCGCGAACCCCACCGAGGCGTGCTTCGTCGCGGTGTACGCGGCGTCGCCCACCGCGGTCAGCACACCCGCCGCCGAGCAGGTGTGTAGCAGGTGGCCACCGCCCCGGGCGAGCATTCCGGGCACCACCGCACGGGCCGAGTAGACGTGGGCGAGCACGTTGACCCGCCACGCCCGGTCCCAGCCGGCGTCGTCGACCTCCACTCCCCCGCCGGTGGTCACCCCCGCGTTGGCGCAGAACAGGTCGATCCGGCCGTACCGCTTCTCGGTGTCGGCGACCAGCGCGCGGACCTGCTCCTCGTCGGTGACGTCGAGGGCGCTGGCATGCGCGACCGGGCCGATGCCCTCGGCCACCGCTCGGGCCACGTCGACGTCCAGGTCGGCGACCACCACGGCCGCGGCACCCTCGGTGGCGAAACGGCGCGACAGCGCCGCCCCGATGCCGCCGGCGCCGCCGGTGACCACCACGATCCGGTCGGTGAGGTTCACTCGGACGCTCCTGCCGGGTCGGTGCCCAACTGGGCGATGAGGGTGAGCAGCGCGGCGGCTCCGCCGGCGGTGGTCTCCGGGGTGGGCAGCAGTGCGAGGACCGGCACGTCCACACCGGCGTCGGCGTAGCGGCGGACCTGGGCGCGGCACCGCTCCGGTGAGCCGTGCAGCACCAGGGCGTCGACCACCTCGTCCGGCACTGCCGCGCTGGCACCGCGCCGGTCACCGGCGGCCCAGGCCTCCCACATCGGCGCCAGGGCCTCGTCGCGGCCGAGCCAACGGTGAAACTCCGCGTACGCCGGGACGGTGAGGTAGCTGGTGATCAGCCGGCGGCCCAGCGCTCGGGCGTACACGGCGTCCTCGGTGGGACAGACGAAGATCCGGGCGGCGATCTCGAAGCCGGCACGCCGCTCACCCAGCTCGGCGAGGGCGCGTGGCACGTCGTCGGCGCTGAGCCAGTTGAGGATGACCCCGTCGGCCTCCGCGCCGGCCAGCCGGAGCATCCCCGGGCGCAGCGCGGCGAGCAGGATCGGCGGCGGCACCGCCGGCGGTCGTTCCAGCGTGAACCGGCGCACGGTGAACGTGTCGTAGACCTCGTCCACGGTCTCGCCGCGCAGCGCGGCACGCAGGAAACGCAGAACGTCCCGCGTCCGCCGGAACGGCTCGTCGAACCGCAGCGCGTTCCAGTCCCGCACGAGCACCGGTGAGGACGCGCCGATGCCCAGCGAGAACCGGCCCGGCGCGGCCTCCGCCAGCGCCGCCGCGCTCATCGCCAGCAGCCCGGGGCCCCGGGTGAAGACCGGCGTGATCGCGGTGCCGAGCCGCAGCCGGGGCTGCCAGGCCGCGGCGAGCGCCAGCGGGGTGAACGCGTCCGTCCCGGCGACCTCGGACGACCAGACGTCGGTGAACCCCGCCCGGTCGAGCGCCGCGTAGACCGCGTCATGGTCGGTCAGCACGATCCCGCCCAGCGGCACCGTCATGCCCCATCGATTCGTCACCGATTGATCGTGCCCGTTGACAGGGTGCCCGAGCAAGATCCCCGTACTGGGCAGAATCGCCGGTTTCCGGCCGTCCGTGCCACCGAATGGTGTTACGACTTCGAGGTGGACCGGACCAACGGCGCAGGCCGCTGACCATGGGATCCAGGGCAGCGGGACGCCTGGAGCCGGTCCCTGCGGCGGCCGCTCCCAACCGGGCCACTTTCCTGGAACTCTTCTTCGACCTGGTGTATGTCTTCGCGCTCACCCGGATCTCCGCGCGCGCGTTCGAGGACCTGACCGTTGAACCGGCTCGGGAGCATGGGTGGGCGGCGGTCACCGGCGGCGGCAAGACCCTGCTGTTGCTGCTCGCCCTCTGGGCGGTCTGGCAGGGCACCGCGTGGACGACCAGCCGGTACGACCCGTACAAGGTGCCACTGCAGACCGTGGTGATCACCGCGTTGGTGTGCAGCATGGTGATGGGGGTGGCGATCCCCCGGGCGTTCAGCCAGACCGCCCTGATGTTCGCGGTGGCGTACGTGGTCGCGCAGGTGACCCGGCCGCTGATCCTGTCGATCGCGCTGGGACCACACCCGTACCGCCGCTTGAAGGTGCGCATGACGGTGGTGTACGCCGTCAGCGGGGTGTTCTGGATCGGTGGTGCGCTCCTGGGGACCAACGGGCAGGTGATGCTCTGGACGGCGGCGCTGATCATCGAATACCTGGCCGGCCGGTACGGCTGGCCGGTGCCGGGGCTGGGCCGGTCGACGATCTCGAGGTGGGATATCGCCGGTGAGCACCTGGCCGAGCGGTACCAGCAGTTCTTCCTCGTCGCGCTGGGCGAAACGATCCTGGTGGCGGGTTTCGCGTACAGCAGGGGGCAGTACGAGGCGGGGCACGCGTGGGCGTTCGCGCTGGCGCTGGCCACCTCGATCATGCTGTGGCGGATCTATGTGCAGCGCGCCGGGCGGATCCTGGGTGAGGCCGTGATGAAGGCCCGGCACCCGGCCAACATCGGTCGCTCGGCGGCCGACACCCATCTGGTGATGGTGATCGGTCTTGCCTCGACCGCGATCGGTTACGAGCTGATCATCGAGCATCCGCTGGATCGGATCCCGGGGTCATGGCTCGCCATCGTGCTCGGCGGCCCGGTGCTGTTCCTGGCCGGTCGGGCCCGCCTCGAGTACGAGGTGTTCGCGCGGGTCTCCCCGTCCCGGTGGATCGCCCTCCTGGTGCTGGCGGCGTCGGCGGTGCCGCTGCTGTTCCTGCCCGGTCTGGCCGCGACCGCCGTCGGGGTGCTGGTGTTGGCCGCGGTCGCGGTCGCCGACGCCCGCCGGGCGCGCGGGGCCCCACTGGAGGCCCCCGCGCCACCCTTCTGAGGCAATGACGCACGGCGATGTCCTGCCGGCGCGGCCGGTTAGTCTCGGCGGGTGACCTTCTCGCTTGTCGCCCGCTCCGCCGATGGCCGCCTGCATGGCGTCGCCGTCGCCAGCAAGTTCCTCGCCGCCGGGGCGCTGGTGCCGGCCGCCGCCGCCGACGTGGGTGCACTGGCCACCCAGGCGCACGTCAACCTCGCCTACCGCCCGCAGGGCCTCACCCTGCTGCGCACCGGCGTGACGGCCGCCGACGTGGTGGCCGGGCTGGTCGCCGCCGACCCCGAGCGGGAGCACCGCCAGCTCGGCGTCGTGGGAGCCAGCGGGCCGGGCGCCAGCTGGACCGGACCGGCCTGCCATGCGTGGGCCGGCGGGCGGACCGGCGACGGCTGGGCCGCGCAGGGCAACGTGCTCACCGGCCCGGAGGTCGTCGACGCACTCGGTGATGCCTGGCTGGCGGGGTCGGCGCTGCCGTTCGCCGAGCGGCTGGTGACCGCGCTGCGGGCCGGCGACGAGGCCGGCGGCGACCGGCGGGGCCGGCAGAGCGCCGGTTTGCTGGTGGTCGAGCGCGGCGGCGGGTACGGCGGCACCAGCGACGTGGTGGTCGACCTTCGCGTGGACGACCACCCGGACCCGGTCGCCGAGCTGGGTCGGTTGCTCGCCGTGCACACGATGCTGTTCAGCCGGCCCGACCCGGCCACCCTGCTCGACCTGAGCGGCGCGGTCGCCGAGGAGGTGGCGGCGTTGCTCAGCGCGCTGGGCCATCCGGTGGTCGACGACGGGCCGGAGGCAGCGTTGATCTCCTGGGCCGGGCTGGAGAACCTGGAGGAGCGGCTGGTGCCGGGGCGGATCGACCCGGTGGTGCTGACGCACCTGCGCGGCGTCGCCCCCCACGTCCCCGCACCCCGCTCCGCGAGCTGACCCGCCTGGGCGGGCAGCGACCGGAGCCGACAGCGACCGGCGCCAGCGACGATCAGGGTCAGCGGCCGAAGGCGAGCCAGCGAAAGCCGGCCGCGTCGATCACGGCCTGTTCCGGGGCGGTCAGCGCCGCCCGGCCGGTGGCCTTGCGGATCAGGGTCAGCCGGTCCCAGCGCAACCCGGCCGGTGCCGGTCGTCCACCGGTGAGCAGGTCGGCGATCACCGCGGCCGCCGCAGCGGTGAGCCACGGGGGCCGGCCCAGCGCAGCGGCCAGGTCCAGACCGTGCACGCCCACCTCGACGACCCTGGTCCGCAGGAACTCGGTGAGGAGCATCGCGTCGCCGTGCCGGGTCCGAACCACCCGATCGGGCGGCGCGGCGGCGACCGCCGCGTCGGTGGCCCTCCAGGCCCGGTCCACCTCGCTCGCCAGCGCCGCCCGGTCCACCTGTCGGGCGTCGCGCCGACCACCGGCGATCCGGTCCGCGTCCACCTGCGGGGTGAACTTCGCCGTGCCGAAGTAGCCGGCGGCGTCCGCCTCGGCGCGTGGCGGTGCCGGCGCGGCGAGCATGTCGGTCAGCCGGCCGATCCCGGTGCGCACGTGCGCGATCAACTCCCGGACGGTCCACGGCGGGCAGTCGGTGGGCCGGTCAAGGTCGGCGTCGACCAACTCGGCCAGGATCTCGGTGAGCCGCGCGCACTCGGCGGAGAACGCCGTGCGGACCGCGTCCACCGGCCGGCTCAGCCCTTGACCCGGGGCACCAGCCGGTGCACGACGGTGAGCGCCAGCGCCATCACCACCGCCATCATGCCGGCGATCCCGGCAGCGCTGCCCGCGTACCCGACGAACAGTGGCCGGCGGGCCAACTCGTCCGGCCCGGTGTCACGCAGCTCGACCAGCCAGGCCAGGGACAGCCCGCAGGCGACCAGGGCGAGCACACCGCCCACCCCGAGGACCAGCGCAGCGATCCGGTGCGCGTCGCCGGGGGCGATCTCGGCCTGCTCCCGCTGGGTGATCAGCAGGACCAGCCCGGCCAACGCCGCCCAGACGCCCACCACCAGGTACGCGGCAACCGCGTCGCTGGGCCGGTGCCAGCCTGCGGAGAGGGTGGCGACTCCGGCGACGGCGGCATAGCCGGCACCGATGATGGCGCCCACCGCTCGCACCTTGGGCGGCAGGACGAGCATCAGCGCGACCGCCACCGACGCTGCCACCGTGGCGTGCCCGCTGGGCAGGCTGTTGCCCACCCCCGCGCGCTCCGGGTCGAGACCGTAGTCGGGCCGGCTCAGCCCGTGCTTCAGCAGCTGGGTCGAGACGTTCGCACCGGCGATCAGCAGGGTCGCGGTGATGGCCAGGGCGATCCGCCCGCGCATCAGCGCGATGAACCCGATCGTCGCGGTGGCAGCGAGCAGGGAGACCACCGACATCGCGTTGAGGATCCGGTCGACGGGGCCGTCGATAGTGTCCTGCCCGATCCGGTTGCCTGTCAGGGCGACGGTGTCCACCCACTGCCCGATCTCGGTGTGCACGGCCACCCGCCACACGGCGAGAAAGGCAGCCGCCTGGACGAGGGCCAGTACGACCAACCAGACCGCAGTCCAACCCCGTGCCGTCGCGCGCATCCGCACACCGTAGCGGCCGGTGTCGGGCGGCCGGGCGGTGGCCCGCCACCCGTCGCCGGTTAGGTTGTCCCGGAAGCGAGGAGGCGGTGGTGGGCGGAACACCGGAGCGCGACGGCGGCCCGACCGCACCCGGCCCGGACCAGCGGTCGGACGCCAATCCGGGCTCTGGAGGGCCGGCACGGGACGAGTCGCTGGCGGATCTGCTGGGCGGACGACGCGGTGCCATCGATGCCACCCTGCCGCCGCTGGCGTTCGCTGCCGGCTGGCTGCTGGGCGGCGAGTCGCTGTGGGGTGGGGTCGGCGCGGCGCTGGCCGTCGGCGCGGTGGTGGCCGGCGTACGGCTGCGTCGGGGTGACCGGCCCCGATCGGTGCTGATCGGGATGCTGGCCGTCTGCGTCGCGGCGTTGATCGCGGTGCGAACCGGCCGGGCCGAGAACTTCTTTCTGATCCAGGTGCTCTCCAACGCCGCCAGCGCACTCGTCTGGGCGGTCAGCATCGTGGTGCGCTGGCCGCTGCTCGGTGTGTTGGTCGGCGGGGTGCTGGGCCAGCGTGCCCGGTGGCGGCGCGACCCGGCGCTGAGACGCGGGTACGGCCGGGCCAGTTGGGTGTGGACGGCGACCTACCTGACGCGGCTCGCGGTGTTCGTGCCGCTGTACTTGGGTGGGCAGGTGCTCGCGCTGGTGGTGGCCCGGGTGGCCCTGACCTGGCCGCTGGTCGCCGCGGCGCTGGCACTGAGCTGGGTGGTGCTGCGGCGGTCGTTGTCGGCCGGGCACCCGGGTCTGCGTCATCCGGTCACCGGAGATCGGGCCACATCGCCCCGTTGACCCGAGCGGATCGGGGCGGTGGCGGGGCAAATAAGTGGAGAGGCCGCCACGGGGGGAGCGGCCTCTCCGGTGACGTACGTTACTCCGTCACCGACTTCGGCGTGATCCCGTGGCGGCCAGAATTTCTGGGCTTTTTCGCGGCTACCTCCAGTCCGGGCGGTGGGGTGGGCCGGCCGATCCGCTGCGTCGGCCAGATGGCCGACCCACCCCGGCCTGACCGTGGGAGTCAGGCCGTCCGGCGGCCAGGGCCGTCGTTACCGGGCCCGGCCGAACCCGGGGTGGACGGTGCACCTGCACCACCCACCCCGGGTCGCTGTCAGCCGTTCGGGAACAGGCTGCCGTAGTCGGCGTACGCCATGGCGACGTCGGCCTGTGCCCAGAACCGGTGGTAGTTGAAGCTGGGCTCCGCACCGCCGTTCAGGTACGCCTGCACCTTGGGCCAGTCCGGGTCGTTCTTGTAGAAGGACCGGATGTCGAGGAAGCTCTTGCCGGCGGCGATGGCGTCGCCGTTCGGCATCTTCCCGGTCCAGCCCGACGGGACGTAGAGGCCCTGCCCGGTGGACGCGTTGTAGGTGTCGTCGAAGCGCCGGTAGTCGCCACGCTTCTCGGTGGTGGAGACGCCCTTGGCGTCGCTGGCGGCCGACAGCGCGTCGAGCAGCCCCTTGGCGGTGTTCTTGGCCGCGACGTTGCCCGACTTGGCCGCGTACGCGATAAGGGTCCGGGCGTAGGCGGCGGTGACGCCGACGTCCTGGCCCTTGACGGTGACCTCGACGTGCAGGTTGGTGTTGGGCTGCGGGTTGGACGGGTTCCAGGTGGTCGGCTGACCGGTCCACGCCATGTCCGACGGGATCGACCAGTTGGTGCCGACGGTGGTGTTGGCGATCGCCCACGGCACCCACTTGTCCAGCAGCGCCTTGGCCTTCGCGTTGCCGGTCTGCAGGTACAGCTCCGCGATGCGCTGCATCGACCAGGCCTGCATGCCGAACCACTGGTTGGACGGCGGGTCGTTGTAGACCGGGTCGACGTCGTAGAACATGCCGTAGAAGGTGCTGGTGCCGGACGGCGGCTGGGCGTAACTGCCGTCCCAACTGTTGGTGGCACCACCGGCGATGCCGCCCTCGGCGGACTGCAGCCAGGTGTAGAACTCCAACTGCCGCTCGAAGCTCTTGGTCCAGTCGGCGACCGCGGTCGACGACTGCGGCTTGAGCTCCGGGGTGTTGGTCAGCGCCCAGGCCGCGAACGGGTTCTGGTAGCCGAAGTGGTTGTGGCTGGAGCCGATCCGCCAGGACCAGTTCTGGCTGGCGTCGTACGCGCCGCCCCAGGCGTAGTACCAGGACAGCAGGTAGTGCGCCGAGTCCTTGCCGCTGCCGGCGGGGCAGGTGCTCGCCCCGACGCAGTTGCCGATCTTCTTGAAGTACTTGTCGAACATCGCGTACCGCAGGTAGTCGCCCATCTTGGCGGCCTTGGTGATGGTGGCCGCGACGTCGGCCTGCTTGTTCTGCGCCTTGGCCCAGGTCAGCGCCCAGTACGCGGCCTGCACGGCGCGGGCGTCGGCGTCCGGGGCGTTGGTGTACTTCCACTGCTTGGCGGGGGCGCCGGTGTCCTTGACGAACAGGTCGAGGTAGCCGTACTGACCGCCGTGCTTGAAGGTGTCGCAGGACGGCTGCGGAACGGTTTCCCACACCGACTCCTGGGTGCCCCGCTGGAAGGTGTTGATGTAGGCCGGCTTGGTGGTGCCGTCACCGCAGCGGCCGAAGCCGTAGGTGTTGTCGACGTCTATCAGCCAGTGCATACCGTAGATGTCGCCGGTGCCGTAGGTGGACTGCAACTCCGAGCGGAGCGGGTCCTGCCCGACCGGGATGTTCGGGTTCAGCGCCGAGGGGTACTGGCTGGGCAGGTTGTACTCCGCGGCGTACTGCGGCGTTCCCGCGGAGCCGGCGGTCGGCTGGTCGGCGTGCGTCGGGATGATGTACTTCTCCATCACCGTCCAGGCGTTGTTGAACGGGGCCCAGTTCTGGGTGACCCGCCCGTAGTTCGCCTCCAGCCAGAGCCAGAAGCTGAACGCCTCCGAGGTGGTCTCGTGACCGTGGTCGGGCGCCTCGACGATCAGCGTCTCGACCGAGTGGTACGGCACGCCCTCGGCGCTGAAGTAGCCCGAGTTCTTGATCTTGCCGTACTGCTCGAGGAACTTCGCGATGTAGGTGTTGTCGCCGCCCGGGGTGTCGTTGTCGATCTCGGTGGCGGTGACCGCCAGCGGGGCGAGACCGGTGGCGGAGGCGGTGATGGTGGCGGCGCCACCGACGGTGTCGGCGTCCTCCGCCGCGGCGACCGTGACGGTGACCCCGGTGTTCCAGTTGCTGGGAGTCAGCGTGACGGTGGCCGGCGAGACCGTGACATCGGTGTCGCCGGTGCGGGTGAGGGTGACCGGCACGTTGGCCGTCGGCGCAGCGCTGAGCTTCAGGTTGAAGGTGGCGGTGCCACCCTCGTTGACGCTCACCGCGGACGGGGTGGCGACCAGCGTCGGGCCGGTGGCGGCGGTGACCGTGAACGCCTTCTCGGCGACCCCGATGCCGTTGGCGTTGTCGTACGCCTTGGCCTGGACGGTGTAGCTGCCGGCCGGCAGGTCCTCCTGGGTGTAGGCGTACGGGGCTGAGGTGTCGGTGTTGATCAGCAGACCGTTGCGGTAGAACTCGACCTTGCTGATCGTCCCGTCCGGGTCGCTGGCGGTGGCGGTCAGCGGCACGTCGGCCGGCGCGGTGAACGGCCCGCTCGGCAGGCTGAGCGAGACCGTCGGCGGCTGGTTGGCCGGCGTGCCGTTGCAGGGAGTGCCGTTCAGGGTGAACGAGGTGGGCTTCGGGTTGCTCCCCGAGTGGGCGCCGTTGAAGCCGATGGTGGTGGAGGCCCCGGTGCCGAGGTTGCCGTTGTACGACTCGTTGGTCGCGGTGACCTCGCTGCCGGACTGGCTGTATTTGGCCGACCAGCCCTGGGTGACCCGCTGGCCGCTGTTCGGGAAGGTCCACTTGAGCGTCCAGTTGCTGACCGGGTCGCCCAGGTTCTTGATGGTGACGTTGGCGGTGAAGCCGGTGTTCCAGTCGTTGGTCGCGTAGACCACGTCGCAGGCGGGTGCGGCCTGCGCGGCGCCGGCGGGCAGGGTCACCCCGCCGATGGCGAGCACGGTGGCGGCGATGATCGCCACGCGACGGCGTCGTGCCAGTTGTCTCATGTGCGCGGTGTCTCCTCGGACCAGGCCGGGATGGTCCCCGGCGAGGCGCCTGCCCGCGAGGGTGGTGGTCCGCGGGAGATTCGAGGCGCCGGGAAGGTGGTCTCCCCCGGGCCCGGCCGGGGTACGGCGGTGCGGCCTGCGCGGGAGGGGGTCCCGCCGGCTGCGATCGGGTGACCGTGACCGGAAGTGGTGCTGCCGGCTGCCCTCGGCGGACCCGCATTCACGCGATGTGGCTCCTGTCGCGTCGAATCGACAGTGTGCCATGGAAGCGCTCCCACAACAAGCGTGCGGGTGGCGGGATCAGCTCCTTGTTTCGATCTCGTTTTGGGTCTTTCACAATGACGTGACGGGCGTTACAGTCGCAACATCGGTCGATGGGAGCGCTTCCATCGACAAGGTTCCAACAAGAAGATCGCCGGGCCGTCTCTGACGGACCCGGGGAACCAGCCCGAGGGCTGACGACGGGCCAGCCCGGACGCCGCCGTCAGCCATCGTCCCGCCACATGGAGGGAGGTGGAACCAAAGCCACTCGCGTGGCCCGGCTCCCGCGCGACACGCACGGCAGGACCCAAATTCCGCCCGTGTGTGTGCAGTTACGGTGGGGACGGGGGTTGCCCTCCCCCGTCCCCACACTAAACCCCCGTACACGATGGGAAAAGAGGCCGACGGGACAGGCGCGCCGCGCCGCCCGGCGGCCTCGCTCGCTGTTCGGGGCCCCACCCGCCTCAACCCGCCACCGCCGGCCCGCCACGACGGCCGGCTGACCGGGCCCGCCGCCCCTGCCCTATCATGGGAGCGCTCCCGAATCTCGGCGGTGGCCCCGTATCCATGAGGAGAATCCATGTCGATACCCACCGGGCCCGCCGGCCCGCTGCGCTTCCCTGACAACTTCGGCTGGGGCGCGGCCACCTCCGCGTACCAGATTGAGGGCGCCGCCAAGGAGGACGGGCGCGGCGAGTCGGTCTGGGACACCTTCAGCCGTGTCCCCGGGCGCACCCGCAACGGCGACACCGGCGACGTGGCCGCCGACCACTACCACCGGTACGCCGAGGATCTTGACCTCATGCGCGACCTCGGGTTGCGCAGCTACCGCTTCTCCATCTCCTGGCCACGGATCCAGCCCGACGGCACGGGCGCGCCAAACCAGCGCGGGCTCGACTTCTATCGGCGGCTCCTCGACGGCCTGCACGAACGCGGGATCACCCCGATGGCCACCCTGTTCCACTGGGACCTCCCGCAGGCACTCCAGGACGCCGACGGTTGGGAGTCACGCGACACCGCCCACCGCTTCGCCGACTACGCCGACGCAGTCTTCCATGCCCTCGGCGACCGGGTGCCGGACTGGCTCACCGTCAACGAGCCCAAGACCGTGGTGCAGAACGGCTACCTGATCGGCCACCACGCCCCGGGCCGGCAGGACCCGGACGCGGCCTACCTGGTCGCCCACCACCTGCAGCTCGCGCACGGGCTCGCGGTCGGCGCGCTGCGGGCCACCGGCAGCACCAGTCGGATCGGCCCCGCGCTCAACCTGCACCCCTGCTACCCCGCCGACGACTCCCCGCAGGCTGCCGCCGCCGCCCGCCTTTACGACGGCTACGAGAACCGGCTCTACCTGGACTCCCTGCTCAAGGGCAGCTACCCGGAAGACGTGCTGGCCGACCTGGGCCCGCAGAGCCGGATGGTCCAGGGCATCCGCGACGGCGACCTGGCGATCATCTCCGCACCGGTCGACCTGCTGGCCGTGCAGTACTACACGCCCATCTACGTCGCCACCGACGGCGGCACCGAGCACCGCTGGTCGACCTCCGAGGCCGAGTGGCAGCAGATCTACCCCGAGGGGATGTACGACATCCTGACCCGGGTCACCCGCGACTACGGCCCCATCCCGCTCACCATCACCGAGAACGGGCTGCCCACACCGGACACCCTGGCCGTGGACGGCACCGTCCACGACGCGGGTCGGATCAGCTTCCTGCGTGACCACCTCGCCGCCGCGCACCGGGCCATCGCCGCCGGGGTGCCGCTGGAGAGCTTCCACGTCTGGTCACTGCTGGACAACTTCGAGTGGGCCGAGGGGTACGACCAGCGGTGGGGACTGGTCTACGTGGACTACCCGACCCAGCGGCGGGTGCTCAAGAGCAGCGCCACCTGGTACCGCTCCGTCATCGCCGACGGCGGCTTCTGAGCAGGCCGCCACCCGGACGGCCGGGCCCGGACGGCTCGGCTCCGGTGAGCCGGTGACCGTCCGGGACTCGGCCGGGCCAGTCAGCGGGGCAGCGCCTGCTGCAACTCCGCCCGCAGAGCCGGAGTGAGCATCTCCCCCGCCTGCTTGGCCAGCCGGGCCATCTCGTAGCCCACCACACCGATGTCCGCGTCACCGGCGGCCAGCGTGGCCAGGATCGAACCGTCGCGAATCTGCATCACCAGGAAGTAGCCGCGGCCCATCTCGACCACCGTCTGCTTGACGATATCGCCGTCGAACAACTGGGCCGCGCCCGCGGTGATGCTCATCAGCCCGGAGGTCACCGCGGCGAGCTTGTCCGCGTTGTCGCGGGGCAGGTGGTCGGAGATCGCCACCAGCAGCCCGTCGGAGGAGACCACCACGGCGTGCGCCACGCCCGGCACCCGCTCCGCGAACGCGCTCACCAGCCAGCTCAGGTCACGCGCCTCCTGGCTCAACGTCGTCACTGTCGTCGTCCCCTTTCATCGTGCCCCTGGGACGGTGGCACGGGTATCTCGGTGGTGTCCTCGGCCTCGGCGCGCCGCACTCCGCTGTAGAGCCGGGAGAGCATGCCGCCAACTGCCTCGGGGTCCGGGTCAGCGCGGGTCAGCGTCGACACCGGTTGTGCCGAACGGGTGACCGCGGACAACTGCGCCATGGGCACCCGCACCGGCAGCCCTCGTTCATTCGTGCCGGCGGTCACCGGGATGGCCGGCGGCACCGCCGCCGCGGGCACTACTGGCGCAAAGGGACCCTGCCGCGACCACCAACCCCCGCCGTCGTCGCGGGCGGTGGCCGGGGTCAGCACGTCCTCGGCGCGCACCGGCACCGGACGGGCCTGGCGCGGCACGGCGACGCCCGGCGGACGGCCGGCCACCGGCAGGTCCCGCGCCGCGAAGCCCGGCACGGGGGCACCGGCCTCCCGGGCGACCCGGGGCTGCGGAGCCACTCCCCGAGCGGCGCTCGTCGCCAGCATCCGGGCCGGCGCGGGCGGGTCCAGCTCCAGCGAGCCCGCCGGGGCCAGCAGCACGGCGGGCAACGCGAGCCGGGCGACCAGGCCGCCCTGGCCACCGTCCAACCGCACGCGTACGCCCAGCCGGGCGGCCAGGTGGCTGACCACGAAGAGACCCATCCGCTCCACCGCCGCGACGTCTGCGGCTGGAGGGCTGGCCAGCACGGCGTTCGCCTCAGCCAGCGCCGCTGGGCTCATGCCCAGACCACGGTCGGCGATCTCGATCAGTGTGGTCGCACCCTCGACCCGGGCGGTCACCACCACGGTGGTGTCCGGGCGGGAGAAGGCAGTGGCGTTCTCCAGCAGCTCGGCCAGCAGGTGCACCAACTCGCCGACAGCGTGCCCGACCACGTGCACCTCGGCCACCGACTCGATGCGGACCCGCTGGTACTGCTCGATCTCCGCGGCGGCGGCCAGCAGCACCGCGGCGAGACCGACCGGTCGGTTCCACCGGCGGGTGGAGTCGGTGCCGGCGAGCACCAGCAGGCTCTCGTCGTTGCGGCGCATACGCGCGGCCAGGTGGTCGAGCTTGAACAGGTTCTCCAGCTGGTCCGGGTCGCTCTCCTCGCGCTCCAGGTCGTCCAGCAGCTCCAGTTGGCGCTCCACCAGCACCTGGCTACGGCGGGCCAGGTTGACGAACATCGCGTTGACGTTGCGCCGCATGAGCGCCTGCTCGACGGCGACCGTGACCGCGCTGCGGTGCACCGCCACGAACGCCTCGGCCAGCTCACCGATCTCGTCGAGCGAGCGGACCACCGCCGGCGCGACCTCGATTCCGGGCACCCCGCCCGTGACGGTCTTCAGGCGGTCCAGTGCGTCCGGCAGCTCAATCTGCGCGATCCGGAGCGCCTGGCTACGCAGCAACCGCATCGACCGGGCGACCGACCGCCCGACGAGCAACGAGATCAGCAGGGCGACCAGCAGGACCGCGACGATCCCGCCGACGACCAGCAGGGTGGCCCGCAGCTGACTGTCACTGGCGTCGTCGGCCTGCCGCACGGCGTCGTCCAACACGCCCGCCTCAAGCTGCCGCAGCAGCTCCTGGCGCTGCTGGCTGGCCGCCCACCACTGCTCCGACGGCAACACCTCCGGCGACGCGTCACCGGCCGGCAGGCTGCGTTCCTCCAACCGGGTGGCGAGCACGAACATCGGGGCCACCGAGGTCTCGTCGTACCGGCGGATCTGGTCGGTCGTCGCGGCCACCCGGAACGCGCCGAGCGCGGTCAGTTGCTGGGCGCGCAGATCGGTGAGGAGCACCCGGTCCTCGGTGCCGTACCGTCCGCCGCGGGCGGCGGCGTACAGCTGGGCCCGCACCCGCGAGGAGAGCTCCTTGACCCGGGCCAGCTGGACGTAGCGCAGCACCGCGTCGTTCAACGCCGGCTGGTCCTGACCAGGGGTCGGCTCGGCGAGCAGGTCGAGCATCGCGCCGACGGCGCGGTGGTAGTTGCTCAGGATGGTGTCGTTGCTGAGCACCGCCGGCGGGATCGCCGCACGGATGTCGGCCACCTGGTCGTACGCCTCCAGCGCCTCGGAGAAGGCGACCCGCCAGGACGCGTCGGCGTTCGCCAGCGGCTCGGCGGCTTGGCGCAGTTCGCCGATCGCCCGGTCGGTGGCCGTCTGCAACGGCTTCAGGTTGGTCGCCGCCAGCTCCCGGTCGCCACCCCTCCGCAGCTCACCCAGCTCCCCCGCCGAACGGTCGCGTTCCTGCTGGAGCTGGTGCACCACCGCGGTGATCTGCCGGCCGATGCCGACCTGGCCGGAGAAGTCGTTCAACGCCGTCGTCCGCCCTACCAGCGCGCTGGTCTGCACGCCGGCGAGCACCAGGAACGCCACCGACGGCACCACCAGCACGGTGGCGAGCTTCGTGCTCATCCGCCAGTCCCGCAGCCGGAACGGTGACCGACGCCGATGTGGGACGACGCGAACGTCGAAGCGGCGCCGGCGATGGTTCGACACCGCGCCGGTCGCCGGGTCGGGACCTACCGCCACCCTGTCTCCTCCGTCCTACCGCGTCCACCGCGGTCCGGGGAGCGCAGTCCATCCAACCAGGCTCGGGAGCGCTGTCAACGGCCCGGGCAACGCGGAGGTTCAGGAAGGATACTGCGGGTGGGAACGTCCTGCCGTGGTCGGCAGGACCAGCTCGTCCGTCCGGCCGATGTCGGCGAGGTCGGCCGCGTCACCAGATCGACCCAGGGCCACCAATGCCGCGCCGGTGGCGCCGATCTCCGGGTTGCGTTGGTGCGACACCGGTCGCGGTGCGAGCGCGGCGGCGAAGGCCTGCCGCCACCACACCGAGGCTGCCACCGCACCCCCGCCCAGCACCACACCGACCGGTTTGTCGATCGTGGACTCCAGCACCGCGAGATCTTCGGCGACCAGCTCGCACAGCCCCTGCATCAACCCGGCCAGGATGTCCACGGAGGTGGTGCTGAAGCTGAGTCCGCGCAGTTCGCCGCTGCCCGCCGGCGCGAGGCCGGGCGGCCGGTCGCCACCGAAGCGGGAGTCGGCCGGTCGGCCACCGCCCGCCGGCACCAATGCCAGCGCCGCGTCCAGCTCGGCGCCCCGGGGCAACCGCAGCTCCCGGTTCGCCCAGGCGAACAGGTTGCCACCGCTGGAGTACGCCGCCCCGGTCACCACATGGTCGTGGTCGACCCGGTAACGCCACAGCCGTTCGGGGAGCCGCGGCATCGGTTCGCCGGCCGGGATCCGCTGCATCAGCCGTACGGCCGCGGAGGTGCCGACGGTGACCGCGGCCCGGCTCGGGTCGACGCAGCCCGAACCCACGTTCGACGCCCCACCGTCACCCACCGGAGGTGACCAGCGGGCCTGCGCCAGCTGCGGCCAACGGCGGGCCTTGTCGGCCCGGAGCCGGCCGTGCCAGTCCAGCTCACCCAGGGGCGGCAGCTCCTGTGGTCGCGCCCCGGCGAGCGTCAGCGCCTCCTCGTCCCAGCGCATGCTCTGCAGGTCCAGCAGACCGGTCCCGGAAGCCTGGGAGACCGACATGGGCGCCTCGTCGAGCAACTCGCCCAGCACGTACTCGGGCAGGCCGACGAACCGGGCGATCGGGGTGCCGGACTGCTCGCGCAGCCAGGGCAACCGCATCGACCAGTAGGAGCGGTGCCACCAGCAGCCGGTGCGCTGGTGGAAGTCGTCCGGGTCGGCCGGCCCCGGTGTACCGCCGACCGGCGCGGGCCGGGTGTCCAGCCAGGTGATCACCGGGCCGATCGGGGCGCCGTCGCGGTCCAGCGGGAGCACCGAGTGCCACTGGGCGGAGACCGCCACCAGGTCGACGTCGTGCAGGTGCCCGGCGTCGGCCAGCTCGTCCAGGCACTCGACCAGGTAGGCGAGATACGCGGGACCGGACAGCGTGCCGGTGCCGTCGTCGCCGATGGCGAGGTCGACCTTGCGCCGGGCCAGGGCGCCGGGCAGCGGTCGGGTGTCCCCGTCCAGCACCAACCCGCGTACCGAGGAGGTGCCCAGATCGAGCGCGAGAATGTTCATCGCCGGTCAAGTTACCCGGTGTCAGCCGGGCGGCGGGCGCGTAGGGTGGATCACATGCTCGCGCATCTGACCTGCTGGTGGCCCGCCAACCCGGCGGCCATCTCCCGCGCGTAGCTCCATCCACGCGGCCGCCATCGAGGCGGCCGCCGGCTCTCCCGGCCCGATGGCCGCCCCGCAGGCGGCGCCCGGCCCCACGGAGACTCCGATGACCCACCTGACCGACCTGCTCGCCGCCGTCGCCCACGGTGTCGACCCTGGTCCCTTCGCGCTGCTGCGCCGCGACGGCGCGGACGAACTGGAGCTGTTCACCGGCCCGGTCGACACCGTCGAACGGCTCGCGGACATCCCACTGACGCCGGGCACGCCCGGAGCGCGGACCCTGGCCCTGGTGCCGTACCGGCAGATCACCGAGCGCGGCTTCGCCTGCGTCGACGACGGCGCCCCGCTGGAGTGCCTCCAGGTCCGCGAGCATCGGCGGATCGCCCTGGCCGACGCCCTGGCCACGCTGCCCGACGAGCCGGTCCGCACCATCGACGCCGCCTTCGACATCACCGACGAGGAGTACGCGCGAACCGTGCAGCGGGTGCTGGCCGAGGAGATCGGCCGCGGCGAGGGCGCGAACTTCGTCATCCACCGCACCCTGCACGCCACCGTGCAGGGCCCGCCGCTGGTGGCCGCGCTGGCCGCGCTGCGCCGGCTGCTGGTCGCCGAGCGCGGCGCGTACTGGACGTTCGTGGTGCACACCGGCGCGCGGACTCTGGTCGGCGCCAGCCCGGAGCGGCACGTCAGCGTCGACGACGGTCTGGTGATGATGAACCCGATCAGCGGCACCTTCCGGTCTGCCGGTGGCACCCCGGACCGGGCTGCGCTGCTGCGCTTCCTCGCCGACCCGAAGGAGGTCGAGGAGCTGTACATGGTGCTCGACGAGGAGCTGAAGATGATGGCGACCGTCGCCGAGCACGGCGGTCAGGTGATCGGCCCGTACCTGAAGGAGATGTCGCACCTGACGCACACCGAGTACCTGCTCGCCGGGCGGGGCACCCGTGACGTGCGGGAGGTGCTGCGCGAGACGATGTTCGCCCCCACCGTGACGGGCAGCCCGATGGAGAACGCCTGCCGGGTGATCGCCCGGCACGAGCGCCGAGGCCGGGGTTACTACGCGGGTGTGCTGGCCCTGCTCGGCCACGACGAGGCCGGCCAGCAGACGCTGGACGCCCCGATCCTGATCCGTACCGCCGAGATCTCCCCCACCGGCCGGCTGCGGGTGCCGGTGGGCGCCACCCTGGTCCGGCACTCGACGGCGGCCGGCGAGGTGGCCGAGACGCACGCCAAGGCGGCCGGTGTACTGGCCGCGCTCGGCCTCGGGCCGGCGGCGCCCGTCGGCGGCCGCGGGCCGGTCGCGCGACTGGCCGACGAGCCGGCGGTACGCGACGCGCTGGCCGCGCGCAACGCACCGCTGTCGCGGTTCTGGCTGGACCAGCGGTCACCGGACGCGCCGGGTCTGCCCGGGTTGGTCGGCCGCCGGGTGCTGATCGTGGACGCCGAGGACACCTTCACCGGGATGCTGGCCCACCAACTGGGCGCGTTGGGTCTCGCGGTGACCATGCGACCGTGGCACGCGAGCGGCCCTGTCGACCCCTACGACCTGGTGGTGGCCGGTCCCGGGCCGGGTGACCCGGGAAGCTCGGACGAGCCGAAGATGGTGGCGCTGCGGAGACTGCTGACCGAGCTGTTGGCGACCGGCCGTCCCACCCTCGCGGTCTGCCTCGGCCATCAGGTGCTGGCCGGGCTGCTGGGGCTGCCACTGCACCGCCGCGAGGCTCCCTATCAGGGGTTGCAGCGGGAGGTGCGGCTGTTCGGCCGGACCCGCCGGGTCGGCTTCTACTCGACGTTCACCGCCCGCGCCGAGGCGGACCGGCTGGCCACCGCGTACGGGCCGGTGGAGTTGGCCCGGGACTCAAGCGACGGCGCCGTGCATGCCCTCCGTGGGCGCGGCTTCGCCGGGGTGCAGTTCCACCCGGAGTCGGTGCTCAGCCCGGACGGGCTCGCCGTGCTGACCGAGCTGTTGAGCGACCTGCTGCCGGCTCCGCGCACGGACGAGCTGTCCGCAATGGGCGGACGCGCATAGCCGCCCTGCCTCGGGGTAGAGCTGGATCGACCGGTGGCGCGGGCGGGCCGAGAGCCCCCGCCCGCGCCACCGGTCGCCTTCGCCCGTCAGCCGGCCATGCCCGCCTTCAGCGCGGCACCGACCAGCACCGCCCGCCGTGCGGTGAGCGCGCAGGCGCCGAGCGCCACGGCGTCCGGGGCGATCTCACCGTTGTTGCTCGTGTGCGAGGCGCCATACGGGTTGCCGGCGATGAACTGGCTGGTGTCGGTGTAACCAGGAGTGACCACGATGCCGCCCCAGTGGTAGAAGACGTTGAAGAGCGAGGTCAACGTGGTCTCCTGCCCCCCGTGCGAGGTCGCCGTCGAGGTGAAGGCGGAGTAGACCTTGTTGGCCAGCGCGCCCTGCGCCCAGAGCGGGCCGGTGGTGTCGATGAACTGCTTCAGCTGGGCGGCGACCATGCCGTACCGGGTGGGCGCGCCCAAGATCACCACGTCGGCCCAGGCCAGGTCGTCGACCATCGCCTCGGGCACATCCTGGGTCTCCAGGCGGTGAGCCTCCCAGCCGGAGTTGGAGCGGATCGCCTCGTCCGGCGCCAGCTCGCGCACCTTGCGCAGGCGCACATCGGCGCCGGCCTCCCCGGCGGCCTCGCACACGGCCTGCGCCATCTGGTACGTGATGCCGGTGGCGCTGTAGTAGATCACCGCTACCTTGGTCTGGGCAGCCATCAGATGTTTCCCCTTATCGTCTCGGGTCAGCTCCCGCGACTACCCCTTGCGCCTGATCTCTAACGGCAGCGCCTCCCGTTTACCGGTCCGCCGGGCTCAAGTTTTCCGCAACTTCCCGGTGGTTTCGGCCCTACGCACCGTGCGGGCGGCGATCCTGATGGGATCGGTGCCGGCGGGAACCAGCCGCCGCCCCGCACCGGGCACCTGAACGGGGGATCGCGCTCCGTCGGCAACGGGGCTGGCGTAGCGCGATCAGGGGCTGCCGTCCACCGCCCTCGCTCAGTGGACCAGGGCCGCCATCAGCCGGTCCAGCTCGGCGGCCGGGTCGACGGTGAGCCCGGTGTGCACCGGCCCCGTCTGGATCATCGTGCTGCGCGGCGCGGCCAGCCAGTGGAACCGCTCGCCGAGCCGCATCCGGGTCGCCGGCCCGTCCCCGGAGCAGGTCCGGTCCCAGGAGTCGAGCACCGCGGCCACTGCCGGCAGGTCCACGTCGGGTGCCAGTGCGCGGACCCGGTCGGCGTCCAGGTGTGTACGCGCGGCCAGGAAGTCGCGCTGCTGGCAGTAGAGCAACACTCCGACGTTGATCTGCTCGCCGCGCTCGATGCGGGGCACCAGCCGGATCAGCGCGTACTCGAAGGGATGCCTCATGCGGCGCTCCCCTGCGGCAGCCAGTCGGCCGTGCGGGCGACCCGGGCCCACAGGTGCTCCAGGTACGCGGCCCGCGCGGCGTCGGCCGTCTCGAAGTCGGCAGCCGTCAGCCACTCCGCGGGCACCAGGGCCAGGACCTCGGTGAGCAGCTCCGGGGTGATCCGTGGGGCCAGCTCGGCGTCGGCCTCGGCGAGTCGGTGGGCGTACGGCGCCAGCACGTGGTCCTCAGCTCGGTAGGCCCGGTGCACGGCAGCCGCGGCTCGCGGCCAGTTGTGGTGGAAGTACAGGCAGGCGCCGTGGTCGATGAGCCACAGCTCCCGGTGCCAGACGAGCAGGTTCGGGTTGCGCCAGCTCCGGTCGACGTTCTCCACGTACGCGTCGAACCAGAGCACGCGCGAGGCCAGCGTCGGGTCGACGGGATGCGCCACCGGGTCGAAGCCGAGCGCCCCGGGCAGGAAGTCCATCCCCAGGTTGGCGCCGCCGCTGTTGCGCAGCAGCTCCTGCACCTCCTGGTCGGGCTCGGCCCGGCCGATCACGGGGTCGATGTCGAGCACCACCAGTGGGGGCACCCGCAGCTCCAGGCGGCGGGCCAGCTCTGCGCAGATCACCTCGGCGATCAGCGCCTTGGGTCCTTGGCCGGCGCCCCGGAACTTGGCCACGTACGTGCCCAGGTCGTCGGCCTCCACCACGCCAGGCAGCGACCCACCCTCGCGCAGCGGGGTGACGTAGCGGATCGCGGTGACCTGGCGGAGCACGACGACCACCCTACTGTGATCTCCGGCCGCGCCCATCGGAAGTGTCGCGCGGCGTCGGGCGTCGGCTCGTTGCGCACGGCCATTGGCAAAACGGAGCGTTGTTCCGTATATTTAGTGGAACACTGATCCGTTTATACCTCGGAAGGCCTCGACATCATGAGCGCAGCGACTCTCGCAGCCGACACCATCAGCGCGTCCACCCCCGTCCTCTCCGCCAGCCCGATCGTGCTGTCAGCACCCGGCCGCGCCGTGGATCTCCAGGTGCGCGTCTCCGCGCCGATGACCGGTAGTGAGCTGCCGATCATCCTGCTCTCACACGGGCACGGGTATTCGAACAACCTCTCGTCACTGAACGGCTACAGCCCACTGGCCACCTTCTGGGCAGCGCACGGCTTCGTCGTCATCCAGCCCACCCATCTGGACTCGAAGACGCTGAGCCTCGATCCCACCGACCCCGACGCGCCTCTCCACTGGCGTTCGCGGGCCCAGGACATGACGCGCATCCTCGACCAACTCGACGTGATCGAGGCCGCTGTCCCGCAACTCCTCGGGCGCCTGGACCGAAGCCGGGTCGCCGTGGCCGGGCATTCGCTCGGCGGACACACCGCGAGCCTGCTGCTGGGCGCACGGCTCACCGATCCTCACGACGGGACAGAGGTGAACCTGGCCGAGCCCCGGATCAAGGCGGGTGTGCTCCTTGCCGCGCCCGGCAGAGGCGGCGACGCTCTCAGCGAATTCGCGGCCACGAACTACTCCTTCTTCTTGACCACGGACTTCTCCGCGATGACGACACCCACGCTCGTGGTCGCCGGCGACAAGGACACCTCTACTCACCTGACGGTTCGGGGCGCGGACTGGCACGCCGATCCGTACGTCCTGTCTCCCGGCCCGAAGACCCTGCTCACCCTCTTCGACGCGGAGCACTGCCTCGGCGGCATCTCCGGATATGACGTCGCCGAAACCACGGACGAGAACCCGGAGCGGGTGGCGGCGGTCCAACTGCTCACCTGGGCATACCTCCGCAGCGAGCTCTACCCCGGCGATTCCGCCTGGCAGGCAGCGCGTGACGTGCTGACCGCCGGGGTCAACCCGCTCGGACGGGTCGAATCCAAATAGCCCGAGGGGGCCACCTGGCCGACCAGCAGCACAAGGTGGTCCCCCGGTCCCCGGGCCGGCGTCAGTCGAGTTTGTCGCGCAGGTCGTCGACCTGCTGCTGGAGGCGGTTGACGGCACCCTCGTTGTTGACGAAGGTGGAGATGCCAGCGGCGAGGCCCAGACCGATCAGCACCGCCAGGATGCTCAGCACCAACCCGCCGATGGCCACCCCCCGACCGGTCACCCCGGGCCGCCGGCTCATCTTCAGCCCGACGATGCCGAGGATGATCCCGATGATGCCCAGCACCAACCCGATCCAGGCGAGGATGGCGGTCAGCACGCTGAGCAAGCCGGCAACGCCGAAGACCAGAGCGAAGGTGGCGGCCGCGCTCGTCTTCGCGCGGGCGTCCCCCCGATGGGTCCGGGATCCGGCCGGTGCGCCGGCACCCCGGGCCGGCTCGTTTGCGGCAGTCATGGGACTTCCCTCCCGTACGCGCGGCGCACGCACTTCCGGCGGGCCGCTTTCCCACGACAACCGCCGTTACTCCTCCCGTCAGCAGGAACGTCGGTGGCCGGCCCTAGGCTGGGCGCTCGTCCACCGGAAGGGGCGCGCGATGCCTGCCGACCTCAGCGCGGCCGACGCGTTGGCGCTGCGGATGACCAGCCTGCTGCTGCGCCCGCATCCGAGCACCCGACCCGGCACCGTCGCCGACCTGGTCGAGTGGTTCGGCGCGATGCAGGCACAGGATCTGGCCAGCGGCCTGTGGTCTCTGGGCGCCCGGCTGCCGGGCAGCACCATGGCCGACGTGCAGGCGGCGTTGGAGCGACGCGAGGCGCTGCGCACCTGGCCGATGCGGGGCACCGTGCACCTCGTTCCACCCGCCGACGCCCGCTGGATGCTGGAGCTGACCGGTGTCCGTTCGCTGGCCGGCGCGGCGACCCGCCGGGCGCAGCTCGGGCTCAGTGAGGCCGACGCGGACCGGGCGGTAGACGTCCTCGGCACCGCGCTGGCCGGCGGCAACCGGCTCACCCGTGCGGAGTGCCTGGCCACCCTGCGCGCGTCGGGGCTGGCCACCGACGGGCAGTGCGGCTACCACCTGCTGTGGTTCGCGAGTGTGCGCGGGGTGACCTGCGTGGCACCGAACGTCGGCAAGGATCAGACCTTCGCCCTGCTCGACGAGTGGGCACCCGAGTCACGCCAGCTGGATCGGGACGAGGCGCTGGCCCTGCTCGCCCACCGCTACGTGCGGGGGCACGGGCCGGTCAGCGACCGCGAGTTCGCCGGCTGGTCCGGTCTGACGCTGACCGACGCGCGGCGCGGGCTGGCCGCCGCCGGCGACGCGCTCACCACGGTGCGAGTCGAGAGCGCGCCGATGCACGTCGACGCGGCACTGGTCGACGTTCCACGCACCCCGGTGGACGAGGTGCTGGCGCTGCCGGGCTTCGACGAATACCTGCTCGGCTACCGGGACCGCACGTTGATGCTCGACCCCGCGCACCAGGCGGCCGTCGTGCCGGGCAACAACGGCGTCTTCCAGGCCACCGTGGTCCGTGCCGGTCGGGTGGTGGGCGTGTGGAAGCGCCAGGTCGGCCGGGCCGCGGTCACCCTAACGGTGCGACCGCTGGTGCCGATGGCCGACGACGAACGGGCCTGTGTTGAGCAGGCGCTGAAGCGGTACGCCGACTTCCTCGGCCTGCCGCCGCGATTCGACTGGCTGACCTGACCCGGCGGCGTTACTCCTCGGCCGGGTCGGCCGGGTGAGCGTCGGCTCGTGCAGGGTTGGCCCGTCGCGGGCGGGCGGCGGTGAGCAGCTCGACGATCCGGGTCACCCGGGGGTCCGTGCGGATCTGTGCCACGGTGGCTGGCAGCGGCAGTCGCCAGTTCGGATACTCGTCCACCGTCCCCGGCATGTTCGGCTGGCGTACCTCGCCCAGCACGTCGTAGAGGGAGACGCCGAGCAGCCGGGTCGGGCTGGCCGCGAGCGCGGCGTGCATCGCCACCACCACGTCGCCGTCGGCGGGCTGGGGCGACCCGCCGGCCGGCTCCGACCCCGGACCGGGTGTCTGCGGCAGCAGCGCCTCGTCGCGCAGCATCGTCAGCAGCCGCTCCCGGTCCGCGACGGCTCGGCCCCGCTCCACCGCCACGTCGGCGCTGAGCAGCTTCAACTCGTCGCGCACCCGCACGTGCTCACCGGTCAGGAAGCCCGGTGCGGTGGGCAGGTCGTGAGTGGAGATCGTGGCGAGGGCGTTGCGGGGCCACCGGGCCGGTGGGACGAAGTCACCGTCGTCGTCGCGTGCGAACCACAGCACGGTGGAGCCGAGCATGTTGCGCCCACGTAGCCCCCGGGTCACCGCCGGCTGGACCGTCCCCAGGTCCTCACCGACCACCACCGCGCCGGCCCGGTGCGCCTCCAGCGCGAGGATGCCGAGCATCGCCTCGGCGTCGTAGCGGACATAGGTGCCCTCGGCTGCCCCGGCGCCCGGCGGCACCCACCACAACCGCCACAGGCCGGCGACGTGGTCCACCCGCAGGCCACCGGCGTGCCGCAGGGTCCGACGCAGCATGTCCCGGTAGGCCGCGTACCCGGTTGCGGCGAGCCGGTCGGGGCGCCACGCGGCGAGCCCCCAGTCCTGGCCGAGCTGGTTGAAGTCGTCCGGCGGTGCGCCGACCCGCACACCCTGGGCCAGCACGTCGGCGAGCTGCCAACCGTCCGCGCCGCCCGGGTCGATGCCGACGGCCAGGTCGTGCACCACGCCGACCGGCATCCCGGCCGCCCGGGCCGCCGCCGTCACGGCGTCGAGCTGCTCGTCGCACAGGTGTTGCAGCCAGGCGTGGAAGTCCACCCGGTCGGCGAGCTGGCGGCGCTGCTCGGCGACCGCCGGGGCGTCCGGGTGATGCAGCTCCGCCGGCCAGGCACGCCAGTCGTTGCCGTGCCGCTCGGCCAGCGCGCACCAGGTGGCGAAGCTGCCCAGCGCCGGGTCCGCGGCAAGGTCCACCCGCTGGGCGTACGGGTGCAGCAACTCCAGGGCGTGCCGCTTGGCGGCCCACACCTCGTCGTAGTCGATCAGGTCACTGCGGTCGGGGCGCAACGCGTCGACCACGGCACGGGTCGCCGGGTCCGCCGCACGGTACGCGGCGGTGTCGCTGACCCGCAGGTAGAGCGGGTTGACGAAGCGTCGGCTGGCTGGCGAATACGGTGAGGCGGCGACCGGGTGCGCCGGCCCGACCGCGTGCAGTGGGTTGAGCAGCACCAGCCCCGCGCCGGTTGCCCCCGCCCAGCCGGTGAACTCGGCCAGGTCACCGAGATCGCCCATGCCCCAGGAGCGCTCCGAGCTGAGCGCGTAGAGCTGGAGCATCCACCCCCAGGTGCGCGGCGGCACGGGCAGCCGACGGGGCACCACCACCAGCGTCACCTCCCGGCCGGCGCAGGCCAGCCGGTGCCAACCCAGCGGCAGGTCCGACGGCAGCTCGCCGTCGACCGCGCGGCGACCGCCGTCCTCCAGGGTCACCACACCCGGGCCGGGCAGTGCCCGGGTGACGCCGTGGCCGAGCACGACCGTCTCCGGCAGTGCGCCCCGGTCGACCGCGCGGGCGGCGGCGAGCGCGGCGGCGATGGCCGTCGGGCTGGTGGCGTCCACGCCGAGCAGGCCGAGCACACCCACGACCGTCTCCGGTGCGACCTCGACGCGGCGGTGCCGCCAATCTTCGTACCAGGTGGACACGCCGTGCGCGTTGGCCAGCGCGGCCAGTCGTCGATTCATCCGTCCCCCGCTTCGCGACGCGACCTGCGACCACCTTGCCACGGCCGGGCGCGCGGCGCAGGGCACGACGGGGGCCGGCGGGCGAACCCGCCGGCCCCCACCACGGTGGACGCTGTCAGTCGGCGAGCGCGCCGGCAGCTCTACCCTCGTGCAGGGTGAGGTTGCGGCCGGTAGCCGGGTCGAACAGGTGGATCTTCTCCAGGTTGAACCAGACCCGGCGCGACTGCCCCTCGACGACCGGGGACTCCGCGGACAGCCGGGTGACCAGGTTGCCGCCCGCGCGGGCGAAGTCGGCCGCACCGGCGTCGGCTGCCAACTCCTCCAACTCTGCGGCGCTGGCCTTCTCGCCCTCCACGGTGAAGTAGACGTACTTGTCCGAGCCCATCGATTCGACGATGTCGACTGGCGCCTCGAACTCGATGCCCCGGCGGCGGGTGTCCTCGTCGATCAGCTCGGCGTCCTCGAAGTGCTCGGGGCGGATGCCGAGGATCAGCTCGCGGGGCGCGTCGGCGGCCTCCAGTTCGCGGCGTACCCGGTCGCCGAGCGGCACGTCACCCAGAGCGGTGTGCAGCCCGCCGTCCTGCACGGCGGCGTGCAGGAAGTTCATCGACGGCGAACCGATGAAGCCGGCCACGAAGAGGTTGCGCGGGTGGTCGTAGAGCTCCTGTGGAGGGCCGACCTGCTGCACCGCGCCCCCGCGCATGATCACCACGCGGTCGCCGAGGGTCATCGCCTCGGTCTGGTCGTGGGTGACGTAGACGGTGGTGGTGCCGAGCTGCTTCTGCAACCGGGACACCACCGTACGCATCTGCACCCGCAGCTTGGCGTCGAGGTTGGACAGCGGCTCGTCCATCAGGAACGCCTTCGGCTGGCGGACGATCGCCCGACCCATCGCCACCCGCTGGCGCTGCCCGCCGGAGAGGTTGGCCGGCTTGCGGTCCAGCAGCGGGGTCAGCTCCAGCACCTTCGCCGCCTCGTCGACCTTCTGGTTGATGGTCTCCTTGTCCAGCTTCGCCAACCGCAGCGGGAACGCCATGTTCTCCCGCACGGTCATGTTCGGATACAACGCGTACGACTGGAACACCATGGCGATGTCCCGGTCCCGGGGAGCCTTGTCGTTGACGCGCTGGCCGGCGATGCGCAGCTCACCGGAGCTGATGTCCTCCAGCCCCGCGATCATGTTGAGGGTGGTGGACTTACCGCAGCCCGAGGGCCCGACCAGGATCACGAACTCGCCGTCGGCGATCTCCAGGTCGACGTCCTGCACGGCGACGGTCCCGTCCGGGAAACTCTTGCTCACCTTGTCGAGCACGATGTCAGCCATGACTACTCACCTATCCCTTGACGGCGCCGGAGGTCAGACCGGACACGATGCGGCGCTGGAAGAAGAGGACGAACAGGATGATCGGAATGGTGATCACCACGGCGGCGGCGCAGATCGCCCCGGTGGGATCCTCGAACTGCGACTCGCCGGTGAAGAACGACAGGGCGACCGGCACCGTACGGGCGCGTTCGGTGGAGGTCAGCGTGATCGCGAAGAGGAAGTCGTTCCAGCAGAAGATGAAGACCAGGATCGCCGTGGTGAACAACCCGGGGGCGGCCAGCGGGGCGATCACCCGCCGGAACGCCTGCGCCTGGGTGGCGCCGTCCATCTTCGCCGCCTTCTCCAGGTCCCACGGGATCTGCTTGAAGAACGCCGACAGCGTGTAGATCGCCAGCGGCAGCGCGAACGTGATGTACGGCAGGATCAGCCCGGGCCAGGTGTCGAAGAGGCCGAGCTGACGCTCGATCTCGAACAGCGGCGACACCAGCGACACCTGCGGGAACATCGCGATCAGCAGGGAGACGCCGACCAGCAGTCGTTTGCCGGGAAAGTCCAGCCGGCTGATCGCGTACGCGGCCATCGCGCCGAGCACCACCGCGATGAGCGTGGCGATCAGCGCGATGCCGATCGAGTTGACCAGCGCCCGGACGAACTGGTCGGTGTCGAAGATCGTCTTGTAGTTGTCGAGCGTCCACTCCCGGGGGATGAAGTTCCCGTCGGTGAGGGTGGCCGGCGTCTTGAACGACAGCGACGCGATCCACAGCACCGGGACGAGCGCGAAGACGACCACGAGGACGTCGAGCAGGCCCCAGCGCAGCTTCGCCCGGGTGGTGGTTGCGGTACCGGTGGCCATGTCAGCGCCTCTCGGAGTCGTCGCTGCCCGGGGCAGCGGTACCGAACAGCTTCACGAAGACGAACGCGATGATCGCCACGGTGATGAAGATCAGCACGGACATCGTCGAGCCGATGCCGAGGTTCAGGCCCCGGATCAGGTTGTTGTAGGCGAGCATCGACACCGACGACGTCTCGTTGCCGCCAGCGGTCAACACGAAGATGTTGTCGAAGACCCGGAACGCGTCCAGGGTGCGGAACAGCAGCGCGACGAGGATCGCCGGCTTCATCACCGGCAGCATCACCTTCGTGAACCGCTGCCAGGCGGTGGCACCGTCGGTGGAGGCGGCCTTGAGCAGGTCCTCCGGCACCAGCGCCAGCCCGGCCATCAGCAGCAACGCCATGAACGGCGTGGTCTTCCAGATCTCGGCCAGCATGATGATCGCCAGCGAGCTGGCCCGCTCGGTCAGCGGTGCGCCGTCGCTGAACAGGTTGGCGAGGTACCCGGTGCCGGGCGTCCAGGCGTACCGCCAGGAGAACGCGGCGACCACCGTGACGATCCCGTACGGGATGAGCGCCGAGGTCCGCACCAGGCCGCGGCCGATCAGGGTGCGGTGCATGATGATCGCCAGCCCCATGCCGAGCACCAGCTCGACGGCCACGGTGACCACCGTGATCAGCATGGTCACCCCGAACGCGGTCCACCAGAACTCGTTGCTGAGCACGGTGACGTAGTTCTCCAGCCCGATGAACTTGCGCTCGTCGGGGAAGCGCAGGTCGAAGCGCTGCAACGACAGCCAGACCGAATAGATGATCGGGTACGCGGTCACCGCGACCATGACCAGCGCGGCGGGCGCACAGAGCAACCAGCCGAGCCTGCGTTCGGCCTTCTTGTTCTCGCTCAGCGGCGGCTTGCGGCGGCCGCCGCGTTGGGTGGGCACGGTGGCACGCTGGCCATCGGTCTTCTCCGTGGTCGCAGAGGCGGCGGGCCGGGTCACGGCAGGACCCCCTTCGACTGGAGGGCATCAGCGATGGCCTTGCGCAGCTCGTCCGCGGTCTGCTGCGGACGGATCGCCGACGGCGGCGACAGGATCGCCGACATCACGGTGGAGATGCTCTGGTAGGCCGGGGTCAGTGGACGGGTCGCCGGGTCCTTCAGTTCCTCCAGGATGGTGTCCTTCATCGGGTACGCCTCGACCATCTCCGGGTCGTCGTAGACCGCCTCGATGGTGGGCGGTACGCCGTCGTTGATCGCGGAGAACTTCTGGTTCTCGGCGTTGCGGAGGCAGCGGGCCGCCTCAAAGGACAGCTCGGGGTGCTTGGAGTAGGAGCTGACGGCGAGGTTGACCCCGCCGATGGTGACCTTGCTCGGGGTGCCCTCGTCGGTGCCCGGGATCCGCGCCCAGCCGACCTGCTTGGCCAGCTCCGGGTTCGCCTCCTGCAGGGCCGGGTAGACGAACGGCCAGTTCACCTGGAACGCGCCCGAGCCGGTCTGGAACTCCAACCGGACCGGGTCCTCGGTGGCGTTGCTGAACGACGGCGAGGTCACGCCCGACGTGGCGAAGCGCTTCAGCTGATCCAGCGCCCGGACCGTGCCGTCGTCCATCACGGCCTTCTTGCCGTCGTCGGAGAGGATCTTCCCACCGGCGCTCTCGGCCAGGGTGTTGTAGAGGACGACCAGACCCTCGTACTGGGCGCCCATGGTGAGCACCTGGTACGGCTTGTCCTGGTCCTTGAGCTGCTGGGCCGCACTGATCATCTGATCCCAGGTCGTCGGCGGCTGGGGCACCAGGTCCTTGCGGTACCAGAGCAGTTGGACGTTGGTGTTCTTCGGTGCCGCGTACAGCTTGTCCTCGTAGCGGGCGGTGTCCAGCGGCCCGGCGAGGGTGCCCTGCTCGACCTCGGCCTTGTCCTGGCCGGTCCACTCGCGGATCCAGTCGGCGCTGGCGAACTCCTGGGTCCAGGTGACGTCCAGGCCGAGCAGGTCCATGCCGCTGTCCTCGGCGGCCAGCCGGCGCACCATCTGCACCCGCTGGTCGTCAGCCTGCCGGGGCAGCACCCGGTAGGCGATCTCGTACCGCCCCTGTGCCTGCGCGTTGCAGTCGTCGACGACCTTCTGCAGGTTCTGCTCGGGCGGGTAGTACAGGTTGAGTGTCGGTGGGCCACCAGCGTCACCGGAACCGCACGCAGCCAGCGGTGCGACCAGCGCCAGAGCGGCAGCCGCCGCCCCCAGCCGAACAATCGGCCGGCATCGGTGTCGAGCCGTTTCGGGGTCCGTCATCGCCCTCCCCCTCTCTTCGGCGAAAAACCGGGGAGGGGCATCCGTGCCCCGGTGCACGGCGAGGTATTCCGAGCCCGTGAGCTGCGGAAACTCCGAGGCTCGGATGCTCCGTGGGGCTACACTGCCCCGCCTGCGAAGTCGCGAAACCTGGCCACGAGCAGTGTCAGCCCCGGGCCCTCGCCCAGGAGAGGAAGCGCTCGGTCATCCCGACCGGTGGGTGATCCGGGTGGAGTTGGGTGAGCTGGTTCGTCGCCTCGTGCATCAGGGTGCCGAGATAGATCAACAGCGCGGTCCGGCTGCCCCGGTACTCGGTCAGCAGGGCGAGCTTGGCCGGCTGGCAGGGCCACTCCGTGCCGCAGCTGCGGCACCGCCAGAGCGGACGCATGGCGACGTGCGGGACGGGCGGCCGGACCATCGTCACCGCCACCGCATCGCGGGCTGGTGGTCTCTCCACCAGGTGATCGGGCTCGGCACATCGACCTCCTCGGGGACGGGGAGGGGCCGCTCCCGCAAGGGGGAGACGGGAGCGACCCCGGGGCAGGGCCCGCCGCCGCCACTTCCGGCCACCAGCTGACCCGCCACTGGTGACAGTTTGGTGATGACACGACTACCGTCGATACGTGCTCACGGCATCCGTGCAGCTCAACGGCTCAGGTGAGCAGCCCTGAAAGACACGCCGATCCACAGTGAGCGAAGGTTGGGGAATCGATGGGGACCGCTACCGACTACGTGTTGGAGGAGCTACGCCTGTTCCGGGCGGGGCTCGGGCTCAGTCAGGACGACTTCGGCAGGGGCATCGGCTATTCAGGCTCGCACGTCAGCTCCGTGGAGACGGGTGGCCGACCGCCCACGAAGGAGTACATGCGGGCGGTCGATGCCCACCACGAGACCAGCGGGCGCTTCCAGCGGATGCTGGAAAGGTTGGCCCAACTCGACGCCGAGCCGGCCTGGCTCCGCGAGTGGATCGAGTTCGAACGGGAGGCGACCACGCTGCGCTGGTTCGAGCTGGCGTACGTGCCGGGCCTGCTGCAGACCGAGCGGTACGCACGCGCCACGCTTGCCGGCGGCCGGTTCGATGTCGAGGACATCGATCGCATCGTCGCCTCCCGGCTGGAGCGGCAGGCGATCCTGCAACGCCCGCGCCCGCCTCAGCTCATCGCCGTCCTGGACGAGGCCGTGCTCCGCCGGCCGGTGCTCGATCAGCCGGGGCTGATGGCCGAGCAGTGTGAGCACCTGGCCCAACTGGCGACGGCGGAGCATATTCAGGTGCACATCGTGCCGGCGGATGCTGGTATGTACCTGGGAATGGGCGGCCAGTTCATCATCGCCGAAATGCCGGACGGCGAGCGGGTGGCCTACGCGGACAACCAGCTCACGGCTCAACTCGTCAATGCAATGACCGATATCGCTAAGCTGGCGAAGACGTGGGAGATCGTGCGGAACGAAGCGCTTCCCCGCCGGCAGTCAATCGAGTTGATCAAGGAAGTGGCGAAGTCATGGACATGATGACCCCGCAGTGGCGGAAGTCGACCAGGTCCGGCGGCAACGGCGGAGCCTGCGTCGAGGTCGCCGACAACCTGCCGACCGTGGTGCTGGTGCGTGACACCAAGGACCGGGAAGGCGGCACCCTCCGCGTCGACCCGGCGGCCTGGAAGGCGTTCGTCGGTTACGCCAAGCAGCACTGAGCCCCACAGGTCCGCCCCCGACCAGGCATGCTGGGACCATGATCGCGCGCTTCAAGGATCTCTGTCTGGACGCCGCCGACCCGCTCGCACTGGGCGCCTTCTGGGCCCGGGTGCTCGACGGTGACGTGGCCGATGCCGGCGACGACGACACTCGGGTGGACCCCCGCTCGGCGCGCTCGGACGCCGAGTCGATCTGGGTGAACCAGGTGCCGGAACCGCGGACCGGCAAGACCCGCGTACACCTGGATCTGCGGATGGCCGACGCGGAGCCGGCGGCGCTGCTCGCGGCCGGCGCCCAACTGGTCCGCACACCGTCCCGCGAGACCACCTGGTGGGTGCTGGACGACCCGGAGGGCAACCCGTTCTGCGCGTTCCCTGCCAGCGAGGGCACCCGACCGGGCCCGTTCGCGCTGGTCGTGGACTCGGCCGACCCGGCCGCCCAGGCGACCTGGTGGGCCGGTGTGCTCGGCGGCACCGTCGAGTTCGGGTCGACCAACGCGTCGGTGATCGGCGCGACCGGGTTCCCTTGGGACTACTGGGAGTTCGACGCGGTGCCCGAGCCCAAGACGGTCAAGAACCGGCTGCACTGGGACGTCGAGTTGGCCGACCCGGAGCCGATGGCGTTGATCACGGCGGGCGCGACGCTGCTGCGGGAGCCGCTCGACGAGGCGCACTGGTGGTGGGTGCTGGCCGACCCCGAGGGCAACGAGTTCTGCGCCTTCGCACCGCGTCCCACCGGGTGAACGACCGACTACCCAGCGCGGGCAGCGTCGGCTAGCGTTTTCCTAGCGCCGCAGCCAGCGCGTTCGCCGCCGCCGTCGACACGCCTCCGGCCGATCCCAGCCTGCCCGATCGGTTGGTAATCGCGGGAACGTCCCACCGCCGCTCCCCCGGTTCGGCAGGATCGTCCCAACGAGGAGGTGCCGTCGTGCAGGACACCCGCGCTCTCGCCCTGACATTCGAGGTGAGCGGCCTGCCACCGGTCAAGACCGAAGCGTTGTCCATCTTCGCCGCCGGGCATCGGCAGGCGACGAGGGTCCGCACCCTGCTCCAAGCCGCCCTCACGGCGGCCCAGCGCACCGGCTGGACGCCGTTGCCCGGGCCGATCGAGGTCGACCTGCTCCTGCGCTGCCCGCCCGGGCACCGTACGGCCGACGCCAGCACCCTGCTCGGCGGCGTCTGCGCGGTGCTGCAGGACAAGAGGCGGGTGTCGGCCATCGGCCTGGCCCACCTCGGCGTCCTGGTGGACGTCGCTCTCTACGACGACGACCGGCAGATCCGCCGATTGTCATACCACGAGGAGCCTGCGGAGGACTTCTCGTACCAGGTGCGGGTTGCCGCCGTATCGACCGGGGTTTGACCGACGTCTGCGGTGGGGTACCGCGGACGCCGACGAAGGGAGCACCGATGTCGGAGCCACATGTCACGCTCGACCCACGCGGGCTCGACCCTGTGCAGCAGAAGCTGCAGGGCCCGCTGGAGGAGCAGCTGACCTCGGCGCTTCAGGCGGCCATCGACCGGGTCCGCGCCGGTTACACCGGCGAACCGGTCGAGCAGGTCTGCCAGCGACTGTTGGAGGAGACCCGCTCCGGGTTGCATCCCGACATCGCGGCCGGGTTCAACCCGGACATGGACGAGTTCTGCCGGGTGGCGGTGGCGATCGTCCGAGGCGAGGTTTCCTGAGCTGGCAGCGGCGACGAGTTGATGTGGCGGTCAGGGCCGGGTCCGCAACTACCCGGCCCTGACCCTGGCCGTCCGACCGCCCTGCACTCAGCTCCACGGTGCCCACCCGTCGGACGCCCCATGCGCCCCGGCAAACCCCGTGGCCGTGAGCGCCGGCCCAGGTTAGGCGGGTCACGACGGGCCGGACAAGCCGCAGCGGACCGTCCGGGGCGTGACTGATCTCAAGGTGAAAAAGCGGCATGTCGGTGTAACAGCCCCTTGATCACCAGCGCTGTTCGGCCGCCCGAGCCGGGCCACGCCACGCCAGGGCGACCGGGGCGGTCAGAAGTGCCGCAGCAGGTCGCGGAACGCGGCCAGCCGCAGCACGCCCGCATCGGTCGGGTCCAGCTCGTCGTCCTCCAGAACCCAGGTGTTGTCGTTCGGGATGAACACCGCGTTCAGCCCGGCGGCCCGTGCCGGCAGGATGTCCGACTTCGGAGAGTTACCGATCATCCAGGCGCCGGACGGCTCGAAGCCGTGCTCCCGCACCAGCCACCGGTACGTGTCGACGTTCTTCTCGGCGACGATGTGCGCGGCCCGGAAGTGGTGCAGCAGCCCGCAGGCGTCCAGCTTGCGCCGCTGCTCCGCCTGGTCCCCCTTGGTCAGCAGCAGCAGTTCGTGCCGGCCTGCCAACTCGTCGAGCGCATCGGCCACGCCGGGCATCAGCTCCACCCGGTGCTCGATCAGGGCCACCGCCAGCCGGTCGATCTCCTGGCGCTCGGAGTCGGTCGCCGGCCGCTCGCGCAGTCGCTCCAGGCACTCCGCCAGACTGCGCAGGAAGACCTTGCTGCCGTAGCCGTGCGCCACCGCGTTGGCCCGCTCGATGTCGTCGAGGATCGCCCGGATCTCGGCCCGATCCAGGGTGGGATGGTCGAGCCACGCCAGGAAGTCGTCGATCACCCGCTCGAAGACGACGTTGTTCTCCCACAACGTGTCGTCCGCGTCGAAGATCAGCACCTGTGCCTGCCACCGCGCCATCGCGTCCACCGTCATGCCGCCGTCTCCTCGTGATCGACCCCTCCGACGATCCGGGACTCTAGGGCGTATTACGCGGCGGACCCAACGACTTTCCGCCCGCCGATCAGGGCCACCGCAGCAACCGATCCGCGATCATCGTCTCCCGTTCCTCCTGCGCCTCGGGGCGCAGCCGACCACCCCTGGTGAGCATCACCACGCCGTGCAGCAGACTCCAGCCCACCTCGGCCATGACGTCCGGGTCACGCCCCCCGGCCAGTGGGGTCAGGGCCGCGCGCAGCTCGGCGAAGACGGCCCGGGGCGCGGCCGGCACACCGTCCACGCCGAGAGCGAGGTCGGGGGTCAGCGCGAGCATCGCGTCGTAGACCTCCGGATTCGCGTACGCGAAGTCGAGGTACGCGTTCACCACCGCCGGCCAGGCCCGTCCCGCACCTTCGGTGGTCGCCGTGCCTTCGGTTGCCTCCGCACCTCCGGTGGCCTGCGGGCTCTCGGTGGCCTGAGCGCTCCCGGTGGCCTGAGCGCTCTCGGGGGCCTGCGCGCTCTCGGTGGCCTCCGGGCTCTCGGTGGCCTCCGCGTGAGCCTCGGCCAGGTCGGCGGCCAGGTCGGCGAAGGCGCACACCGCGACCGCGGCGAGCAGCGCCTCCTGATCGGCGAAGTGCTGGTAGAGGTCGCCGACGTCGACCTCGGCCCGCTCGGCCAGCCGTCGGGTGCTCACCCCCGTCCAGCCCTCGGCCTCGGCCAACTCCCGAGCGACCGTGACGATGAAGTCACGGCGGTCCTCGTCGGTGGCGCCTTCGGTAGGTGCGGACACGCCCACGAGCCTAAGTGGAAGGCACTGGCCGTAGTGGCGCGGTGACGGATTGGTGACTGCGCCGTACCCGTTCGACACCGCGGTCAAAGCGGACTCCAACCTCGACCGTGAGGCTGGCCTGGCCCTGGGCTTCCAGCCGGCGTCCACCCAGGCCGTGCGGCTGACCATGCCCGCGACCCGATGATCGTGCTCGATCCTGGATGTAGTGGCCTCCCAACGCCGTGGATGCCACTACATCGTGGATCGAGCACGATCACGCACGACGGGCGAGCGCCCGAACGAGTCACAACTGCGCGCTCAGCTGACGGCAGCGCCGAACCACCTGGGCAGTTGGTCGAGCAGATCCTGCTGATCCTCACCGACCCACGCCACGTGACCGTCCGGCCGCAGCAGCACGGCGGGCAGATCCAGTTCCTCGCTGACGTCGACGACGTGGTCGACCCGGTCTGCCCAGCCCGCAACCGAGAGTCGGCCGGTCTGGTCGAGCAGCAGTCCCCGGCCGCCGTGCATCAGATCGTAGAGGCGCCCCCGCTTCAGCCCCACGTCCCGCAACCGCCGGCCGAGCAGTTCATGTCCCTCGCCGAAGTCGTAGCGGACCCCGATCGCGGTGACCTTCTCGACCAGGTACCGGTTGACGTCCTCGAAGTCCATCAGCTCCGACATCAGCCGACGCACCGCCTGGGGGCCCGGCTCGGTGGACATCAGCTCGCTCTGTACGCGGGTGTTGTCCAGCACGGCGGCGGCCACCGGGCGGCGTTCGACGTGGTAGCTGTCCAGCAGCCCCTCCGGCGCCCAGCCGTTGATCTCGGCGGCCAGTTTCCAGCCGAGGTTGAACGCGTCCTGGATGCCGAGGTTGAGGCCCTGCCCGCCCAGCGGTGGGCGGATGTGCGCCGCGTCGCCGGCCAGCAGCGCCCGGTCGACCCGGTAGCGCTCGGCCAGCCGGGTGGCGTCACCGAAGCGGGACAGCCAGCGCGGTGAGTGCACGCCGAAGTCGGTGCCGGCGAACACCCGCAGCCGCTGACTGAACTCCTCGATGGTCGGCAGGGCCGCGCGGTCCTCGGCCACCCCCGCCGCGGGCACGACGACGCGGTACACCCCGTCCCCCACGGGTCCCGCGCCGAACCCGACCTGGGTCTTGCGGACTTCTGCCACCTTGGCGGCCAGCGTCGCCGGCGAAACACCGACCTCCATCTCGCCCAGCAGCCACTCGGCTCTGGCGGGCTCGCCGGGAAAGCCGACGCCGAGCAGCTTGCGTACCGTGCTGCGGCCGCCGTCGCAGCCGACGAGGTAGCGCGCACGCAGCTGCGTACCGTCAGCCAGCTCGGCGGTCACCCCCTGGTCGTCCTGGCTCAACGCGACCAGCTCGCAGCCGTACCGGATCTCGGCATTGAGTTCGGCGGCGTGCTCGGCCAGCAGGCGATCGGTGACGCTCTGCAGGATGCCGAGGATGTACGGGTGTGCGGTGTCCAGCGGACCCGACAACGGCTTGGCGATGCCGGCGAACCCGCCGACGGGGTGCTGCTGGCCGAGCGCGAGGAACCGGTCCAGGAGACCGCGCTGGTCCATCACCTCGATGCTGCGTACGTGCAGGCCGAGCGCGCCGGACTGCCGGGTTCGCTGCGCTTCCTTCTCCAGCACGAGTGCGTGCACTCCGTGCAGCCGCAACTCGCTGGCCAGCATCATGCCGGTCGGCCCGCCGCCGACGACGATCACGTCGATCATGAAAACCCCCATTGTCGACAAAGCGCATGCAGTACGCGAGTCGCTGATTTCAGCAGGTTCTGGCTTCGGCTGGAGATTCTGCGCCACGACCCGGGTCTTGCCGCAAGCCCCCCGTTGCGATATATGTTGAAGGAGGCAAGGAGCTCGGCTCCTTGCCTTTGTCGTCCCCTGCGGACGCTGGGGCCTTCGGCCGGCAGGCGTCAGTGCGGGTCACCGGGGGCCGGGACGGCATGCTCGGCGGCTCGACTGACCTGCTCCCAGCCCGCCCAGGTGTCCATTCGCCGGCGTGAGATGTCGAACGCCAGGTCATACACCATGCTGCCGAGCAGGAGCCGCAGCGGCGGGTCGTCGGCATCGACCAGTTTCAGCAGCGCCTCGGCGGCCAGACGGGGGTCACTGTCGATCGAGCTGTCGGCCCACTGCCGCTCCAACTCGGCGCGCAGTGGACCGTAGGTCTCCATAGGCGTGGTGGAGGTCGTGCTGGTGTAAAGGTCGGTCCAGTAGCCGCCGGGCTGCACGATGCTGACCTTGATGCCGAAGGTCGCCGCCTCCATCGCCAGAGCCTCGCTCATACCTTCGAGCGCGAACTTGCTCGCGCTGTACATCCCCGTACTCGGGAAGCCGCCGAGTGCGGCGATGCTGGAGATCTGCACGATGTGGCCGGCCCGTCGGGCGCGCAGGTGCGGCAGCGCGGCCTGGCTGACCCAGAGCGCGCCGAACACATTGACCTCGAACTGGGCCCGCGCCTCCGCCTCGGTGAACTCTTCGATCATGCCCATGGACAAGGTGCCGGCATTGTTGACGACGATGTCGAGCTGGCCGAAGTGCTCGACTGCGACAGCCACGGCGGCGAAGACCGCCAGCCGGTCGGTCACGTCGAGCGTCAGGGCGAGCAGCCTGTCACCGTGGCGCTCGTCGAAGTCGTCCCGGGAGATGGTCCGGGCGGCAGCGACCACCCGATCGCCGCGTTCGAGCGCGACGATGGTGAACGCGCGACCCAGACCGCGGCTGGCTCCGGTGATGAACCAGGTACGCGGTGCGGTGCCGGATGAGGTGCGCATAGTCGATTTCCATCCCTCGCCTAGAGACGAGACGGTCCGTCTCGCTACTGAGATGAAGGTAGGCCCACACCGATACCAGAGTCAAGACGAGACGGTCCGTCTTGACTCTGGTACCTTCGGCGCATGACGACGCAGCGCAGAGCCACGCCCAACGCGGCCCGTCGGAAAGAGGCCTCGCGGCAGGCCATCCTCACTGCGGCGTTCGAGCTGCTCCAAGAGGTCGGGTACGCCAAACTCAGCATCGAGGGCATCGCCGCGCGCGCCGGTGTGGGCAAACAGACCATCTACCGCTGGTGGCCATCCAAGGGCGCGATCATCTTCGACGCCTTCCTCCTCCTCAGCGCCAGCGAGGGCGAGCCTCCGGTGCTGCCCGACACCGGCGACCTGGAAGCCGACCTGACCGCGGTGCTAAGCGCCACGATCGAGGAGTTGAACGATCCCCGGTACGACCAGCCGATGCGCGCGCTGGCCACCGAGATCGCGCACGACCCCGAGCTGGCCGCCGTCTACGCCGAACGGCTGGATGGGCCGCTGAAGGAAGCCAAGCGACATCGGCTGCGCAGTGCCCAGCAGGCCGGGCAGCTCGCCGAGGACCTCGACCTCGACGTGGCCGTCGAGATGATCTGGGGCCCCCTGCTCAACCGATGGCTGCACCGCAGTGGGCCGCTCACCGCCGAGTACGCCGACCGCGTCGTCGCCACAGCCCTCAACGGCCTACGCCCACGCCGGTCCGGCCGTTGAGCCGAGGCAGCGGCGTCTCGTGGCGAAGACAACCGAACAACCCCGAGGCCCAACGCCCCAATGCCCCCACGTCACCCCAACCCGCCGCAAGCAGTACGAGCCCGTGTAGGCGGCCAGGATGCAGGTCGAGTTTTCGGACTGGCGGCGCGCGCCGCGGCCGGGGCTGTCGTTGGTCGGGAGCTGACAGGCTAGTTTGCTCGGATGAGTCTCCTCGATGACGTCGCGAGGCGTGACGGTTGGCGATGCTGGGTGTGCGACGAGCCGGTCGATGCCGACATGTCGGTGAACGATCCGCGTGGTCCCAGCGTCGACAGCCGCACCGCCGACAAGAAGGCCAAGGTCGCCGAACGACTCGCGCACCGTGCCTGCAACACCCGCAAGGGCGCGGTCAAGGTGGTCATCGCCTGGCCGGACCGTCTGCACGTCGTGGAGCCCGCGCCGCTGATCACCGTCGCCGAGCGACTCGAACGCAAGGGTGGCCGCGAGTTGGTCGCCCGCTGTCCGAGCAAGAAGGACGCCCAGGAGGCGGCGGACTGGCTGGTCGACCGGTTCTCCCGGCTGGTGCCCGGACTGCCGGTGACCGCAAGCGTCGACGCAGGCGGCGGACAGTACCTCGTCGCCCTGGCCGCCGGCCGCCGCTGACCGGTGGCCCTGGGTTGGTGGTCCGCCGTCGACCCAGGGCAGCCCGGACCCGAGCCGTCACCAGCGCAGCTGCACCGCCCACGACACCGTCGACGCCCCGCCATGGGTGAGGCAATGCGCCCGGCAGCTATCCGAACGCATTGACATCGACAGGGGGTATACCGGCTGTCTCCAGCCGGTGGCGATCAGTCTGCTGATCAGAAGGGGGGTGCGTCCTCGCCCATCAACGCCAGAACGACGCCTCCCTTTCCACTCTTGAGGCTCTGGACCACGACCTTGCCGGTGCTGCCGTCGGGCAGCTCCAACGTGAAGGTCTTCCCGACCGCGTTCTTGGGACCATTGCCGGCGCTGTTGGCGGGTCGGAAGTCGCCTGCCCACGGCGGGGTTCCACCCTTGCGGGCGGGCTCGGCGAAGAGCGCGGCGGTGCCGGGGGTCCGGGTGCCGTCGGAGGAAAGAAGCACTGAGGCGCTGCGATAGGTAGCCATATACGCCAAGGGTATCCCGGACTGCGCTCATTCACGGCACGACATCCGCGCCGTAACGCATTCGGCCACGGGAAGCAACCTTGATCAGCTGTCACCCCCCGCTCGGCCGACGTCTCGCCACCGCGTCCGCACCAAGCCCAGACGCCTCGCAGGTTGTCGGCGCGAACGATCGGCGGCAGATGAGCTCACCGAACTAGAGCAGCCCACGTTTCGCCATGAAGGCTCGCAACGTCTCCGCGTCCTCGGCGGACATCAAGCGGCGTGGAATCACGGTCGCCGGCATCCGGCCGACGTACACGATCCAGAACTCAGGGGTGTCCCGTACCTGGGCGACCCCGTCCCAGGCGATGCCGCCGGCCTCCGAGCCGCTGCGCATCATGATGTTGTCCTCGGTGATGTCGTAGGCGCCCTCGACCGCGTAGCGACTGGAGCGGCGCCGGGCTCGCAACCGCACCCACGGCCCATACAGCATCGACAGCAGACCGCCCACGATCATCGCCATCCACAGCGGTGAGATCTGCTCGCCCCACGCGAATCCCCGCGAGACGGCGAGACCGATCGCCCCGACCGCCGCCAGCGCCGCGCCGATGTAGCCGTACATGCGCAATCGAACGCTGCTGAGTACGGCGGCCACTCGGCCTGGGTAGGCGGGATCGGCTGGGATGTCAAAACGGATGTGCACGCCAGAACGATAGTGCCCACCCGCCCCCGGCAGCGCCTGAGTTCGGCCCCGCTGGCCGGACGTCGGCGCCGCCCTTTGTCAGCGGCAGATCCGGAGACCAGGACGGCAAGAAGACACTCCTGAACTCGGAGTTCAGGAATGCTCCGTTCGCACCGGCTGATCGCAGGCGGTGGCGCGGTCCAGCAGCAGGGTGCGCTCCCGCTCATTGCGGGTCAGCGACGCCGCCCGCTCGAACTCCACCCGCGCCTCGGCATGCCGGGCCAGCTTGGCCAGGAGGTCGCCGCGCACGCTGGGCAGCAGGTGGTAGTTCTGCATGACCGGGAAGGCCATCAGCTGGTCCAGCAGCGCCAGCCCGGTCTCCGGCCCGAAAGCCATGGACAGCGCCACCGCGCGGTTCAGCTCGACCACCGGGGACGGCATCGCCTCGGCCAGATGCTCGTAGAGCCAGGCGATGCGCTCCCAGTCGGTGTCCTCGAAGCGGCGGGCCCGGGCGTGACAGGCGGCGATGGCCGCCTGCAGCACGTACGGGCCGGGCGTGGCGTCGATCAGGTCCTCGGCCCGCTTTAGCGCGGCCAAGCCGCGGCGGATCAGCAGCTGGTCCCAGCGGGCCCGGTTCTGGTCGGCCAGCAGGATCGGCTCGCCGCCCGGACCGGTGCGGGCGGCCGCCCGGGAGGCCTGGATCTCCATCAGCGCCACCAGGCCGTGCACCTCGGGCTCGCGCGGGGCCAGCCGGGCCAGGATTCGGCCCAGCCGCAGGGCCTCCTCGCACAGCGCCGGCCGCATCCACTCGTCGCCGGTGGTGGCCGAGTAGCCCTCGTTGAAGATCAGGTAGACGACCTCGAGCACCGAGGAGAGCCGGGCCGCCAGCTCGTCGCCCTGCGGCACCTCGAACGGCACCTGGGCGTTGGCCAGGGTCTTCTTGGCCCGCACGATCCTTTGCGCCACGGTCGGTTCCGGCACCAGGAAGGCCCGGGCGATCTCGTCGGTGGTCAGGCCGCCGAGCAGCCGCAGGGTCAGCGCGGCGCGGGCCTCCGTGGACAGCACCGGGTGGCAGGCCACGAACACCAGCCGCAGCAGGTCGTCGCCGATACCGTCGTCCTCAGCGACCATCGCGCCGATGTCCGGGTGGGATTCCTCAAGTTCCCGGCCAACCTCCTCAACCTTGCGCCTGAAGGTCTCGTTGCGCCGGATCTGGTCGATGGCGCGACGCTTGGCGGTGGTCATCAACCACGCGCCCGGATTGCGCGGCACACCCTCCCCCGGCCACTGCTCCAGAGCCGCGACCAGCGCGTCCTGCGTCAACTCCTCGGCCACTCCGACATCGCGGACGAGCCTGGTCAGTCCGGCGATGAGCCGGGGCGCCTCGATCCGCCAGGCAGCCTCGATCGCACGGTGGGTGTCAGTGGCCACGGCCTCCGTCTACCCCACCGCGCGATCAGACGCAACAGTGCTCAGGCCGCGCGGGCCGGTTCCCTCTTGATCCGAACCGCGTTACCCAGGCTGTGCCGATCAGTTGTTTCCGGCGACCCTCGCACGTCGCTTCTCCACGGCCTCCTGCTGCTCGGCCGTGAAGTCCTCGCCGAAGTCCTCGGCGTGAAAGACCCGCCGGATCTCGATGTTGGTCGGCGCCCCTACGCCCGAATGCTGGATCGGGCAGCGCTTGAACCACTCGACGCACTCCTCGAGCGACTTCATCTCGACCAGGTAATAGCCGGCGATGAGCTCCTTGGTCTCGGTGAACGGCCCGTCCACCACGGTCTTCTTGTCGCCGTCGAAGTAGATCCGGGCGCCCTTGGCGCTGGACTGGAGGCCGCCGGCGTCCAGTAGCGCGCCGGCGTCGACCAACTCCTCGATGAACTGGCCCATCGTGTCGAAATCTTCGGTAGCGGGCAGCACGCCGGCTTCGCTCTCCGCGGTGGCCTTGGTGATCACCATGAACCGCATCGCTGTCTCCTCATGTCAGGGTGCCTTCTCACCTACGCGTCGAACGGCGGTCGGCCCGCTCGACACCCTTCCAGAAGTTTTTCCGCCGACCCGTTACACCGCGCTCCGCGGGTCGGCGTACGGGAGCGAGAACCGCGTCGTGTTGTCGCATCAACGCGCACGACCGTCATCAGTACGGCGGAGTCCGGCACGCCGCGCGGTCCGGGTGCCCCGGTTTAACCCGGTCGTGGATCTCCATACCGGCTGTTAGCGTCGCGGCATGTTCGCCACCGACCGGGTCCGACTGCGCCCGCCCACGCCCGACGACGCGCCGAACATGTTCCGCCTGTACGGCGATCCCGAGTTGCACCTGATCACAGACGGCGAGCCGTTCATGCCGCGCCACGTCGGCCAAGTCCGAGCCCGGCTGGAGAAACAGGTCACCGAGCCGCCCGACGGCCAGACCACGGTGTCGCTGCTGGCCGAAACGGTGGCCGACGGCACTTTCCTCGGTGGCAGCGTGCTGTGGGGGATCAACGCCTTCAACCAGTACGCCCACCTCGGCATCTCGCTGCTCCCCGAGGCGCGTGGCCAGGGGTACGGGACCGAGGTGATCCGGCTGCTCTGCCGGTACGGATTCCGCAACCGCAACCTACGCCGTCTGGAATTGGAGACGCTGGCCAGCAACACGGCCATGCGCCGGACCGCGGAGTCGTGCGGCTTCACCCACGAAGGCACCCAGCGGGAGCGCGAGTACGACGGCGACGGCTTCGTGGACATGGTGATCTACGGTCTGCTCCGGCGCGACTGGACGCCGTAGCCGGCCGGCGCGGCGGCATCCGGTCGTGACCGGGCGACTCAGGCGTTTCGGGGCACGTCGGGGGTGCCGTGCGCACGGTCGGCGGCAGATCCGGCCGTGTCGTCAGTTGGGACTGCTGGTGGGCGTGTAGACGCCGGCGTGGGCGGCTGCCGCTGCCGCTTCGGCGGCCCGGTCTGCCGTGGCCCTGTCGATGGGGTCACCGCTGACGAGCAGGCGGTAGTAGAGCGGTGCCGACACGGCGCGGACGACCTCGGCCGCGTCCGTGCCCGAGGGCAGTTCCCCCCGCCGCACAGCCTGCTCCACGCAGGGGACCCACTCAGCGATCCGGACGGCGTAAAAGCGATGAAGAGCCTCCGCCGTACGAGGGTCGCAGGTCGCGGCGACGATGACCGCCCGGAACAGTGCACCCTGACGCGAGTCGACCAGGGTGCGCTGCACGAGCCGGGCATTGGCGCGCAGGTCCCCGATCAGCGATCCGGTGTCGGCTCGCGGTAGCGACTGCTCCGCCATGTCCGTCAGCAAGTCGGCGACGAGGCGTGCGGTCGTACCCCAGCGGCGGTAGACCGTTGTCTTGCCCACCTCGGCGCGGCGCGCCACGTCGGCGAGGTCGAGACGGTCGAAGCCGTGCTCGACGAGTGCGTCACCGGCAGCTTGGAGCACGGCGGCGCGGACCCGGGCGGTCCGCCCTCCGGGTCGGATCACACCGACGGCCATAACGGGTCTCCAGTTCCCTTAACTGCGAATGGCTGCTATCGTAGCCGACGTCTTAACGGAACTGCAGTACCTTTAGTGAAAGGCTGTCATCGTGGAGTACCGACGACTCGGGGCATCCGGACTCACCGTGCCCGCCCTCAGCTTCGGCGCCGGCACCTTCGGCGGCTCCGGTCCGCTCTTCGGCGCCTGGGGCAACACGGACGCCCGCGAGGCGAGACGCCTCGTGGACATTTGTCTGGACGCCGGGATAAGCATGTTCGACACCGCGGACGTGTACTCCGACGGCGCGTCCGAGGAGGTGCTGGGACAGGCGATCAAAGGCCGACGCGACGCCGTCCTGATCTCGACCAAGAGCGGCCTGCCGACCGGCGACGGACCCAACGACGCGGGAACCTCACGCGCGCGGCTCATCCGATCGGTCGAGGCGGCCCTTCGCCGACTCGGCACCGACTACATCGACCTGTTCCAGCTACATGCCTTCGACGCCGCAACACCCGTCGAAGAGGTCGTAGCGACACTGGACGACCTGGTACGGGACGGGAAGATCCGCTATCTCGGCGTCTCCAACTTCGCCGGCTGGCAGCTCATGAAGTCCCTCGCCACAGCCGACCGGGACCATCGCAGCCGGTACGTGGCACACCAGATCTACTACTCACTCGTTGGTCGGGACTACGAGTGGGAACTGCTGCCCCTGGGCCTCGACCAAGGCGTCGGAGCCGTGGTGTGGAGCCCACTCGGCTGGGGACGCCTCACCGGCAAGATCAGCCGCGACACTCCGCCACCCCCCACGAGCCGACTGCACGCCACCGCCGCCTACGGCCCGCCGGTCGACGACGAGCACCTGTTCCGCGTCGTAGACGTCCTCGAAGACCTGTCCCGCGAGACCGGCCGAGCAGTGCCACAAATCGCGGTCAACTGGCTACTCCGACGACCCACGGTCGCCACCGTCATCATTGGCGCGCGCAACGAAGCACAACTGCGGCAGAACATCGACGCTGTCGGCTGGTCACTCACACCCGAACAGACAGCCCGTCTCGACAACGCCAGCACCCGCACCGCGCCCTACCCGTACTTCCCCTACCAGCGGCAGGAAGGCTTCGCCAGGCTCAACCCTTCGCCGCTCGCGAACACCGTCTGAGCAACGATCACCACGTCCACTCATCGGCTCGCCGCGCCGTCCGCGCGGGGTCACCGATCGCGCGCCTTCGGAGCCTCTAGGCCGCGCCTCAGAGTCGGTATCGGGTCAGCCGCAGAGAGCCTTGTTCAGGAAGGCGTCGACGGCGTCGTCGGGGTCACCGTGGAAGTCGGGCGTGAGCGCGACCGTGACCTGGTGACGCCTGTCCTCCGGGGAGTACGACCAGGACTGGTACGCCAGGGCATCGCGGTCGTTGCCGTACACGCGAACCCCGCACGGGGGGTGTCCCGCCACCAGGCCAGCCCGAGCCCGTACCTGCCGCCCCCGACACCCGGTGACTTCATCTCCGTGAGCAGGTGATCCGGCAGGAGACGCCCACCGGGCCCGCATGATCGTGCTCGAACCAGGATCGAGTGGCCTCCCGGCGCCAGGGACACCACTACAACATGGTTCGAGCACGATCATGCCGCCAGGGCGCGGTCAGCGCGGGCGCGGTCAGCGCGGGCACGGCCAGCGCGGGCACGGCCAGCGCGGGCACGGCCAGCGCGGGCACGGCCAGCGCGGGCGGGCGGGGTCAGCGGCGCAGGGTGAGGATCAGATCGGCGACCAGGGCTGTCCAGCCGGTCTGGTGCCAGGCGCCCAGGCCGGCCCCGTTGTCGCCGTGGAAATACTCGGGGAAGGCGATCAGGTCCCGCCAGTCCGGGTGGGTCTGGAACAGGCGCGCGGCCCCGTAGATCGGCCGCCGGCCCCAGTCGTCCTGCGTGAACAGTGAGATCAGCCGGGCGGACAGGTCGTCGGCGATCTCGTCCAGTGTGCGCTTCACCCCGGAGCGGGTCGGGTACTCCACCTGGAGGTCGTCGCCGAAGAACGCCGCGTAGTCGCGCAGTGCGCTGATCAGCAGGAAGTTCGTCGGCATCCAGATCGGGCCGCGCCAGTTCGAGTTGCCGCCGAAGAGCCCGCTGGTCGACTCGGCCGGCTCGTAGCCGACGCAGAATTCCTGCCCGCCGAGCGTGACCGAGAACGGCTTGTCCAGATGCGCGCGGGACAGCGTCCGCAGGCCGAAGTCGGAGAGGAACTCGTCGGGGTCGAGCATCCGGGCGAGCAGTCGGACCACCTGCTCCGGGCCGACCATGGACAGCAGTCGCTGCTGCCGCCCGTCCGGGCCCAGCCGGCGGGTGCCGATCACCTCGGCGTACTCGGGGCGGTTGGTGAGGAACCACCGCAACCGGGCGCCCAACTCGGGCAGCCGGTGCAGGGTCTTCGCGGTGAGCCGGGTGGTGGCGGCCAACGGCAGCAGCCCGACGACGGAACGGACCTTCAGCGGCACCTTCGTGCCGTCGGCCAACCGCAGCACGTCGTAGAAGAAGGCGTCCTCGTCGTCCCACAACCCCTGCTCGTACGCGGCGGCGGCGATGTACGCGAAGTGCTCGAAGAACTTGGTGGCGGTGTCCACCCAGGTCCGGTCGTGTTCGGCCAGCACGATCGCCATGTCCAGCATATTGAGCGCGTACATGGCCATCCAGCCGGTGCCGTCGGACTGCTCCAGCACGCCGGCCACCGGCAGCGCCGCCGAGCGGTCGAACGGCCCGACGTTGTCCAGCCCGAGGAAGCCGCCCTCGAAGACGTTGTTGCCGCCGGTGTCCTTGCGGTTGACCCACCAGGTGAAGTTGAGCAGCAGCTTGTGCATCACCCGGGCCAGGAACTCGTAGTCCCGCCCGCCGTCGATCTCGAACACCTTCAGCGCCGCCCACGCGTGCACCGGCGGGTTCACATCACCGAACGCCCACTCGTACGCCGGGATCTGCCCGTTGGGGTGCAGGTACCACTCGCGGAGCAGGAGCAGCAGTTGCTCCTTGGCGAAGCCCGGGTCGACCCGGGCGATGCTCACGCAGTGGAAAGCGAGGTCCCAGGCCGCGTACCAGGGATATTCCCAGGGGTCGGGCATGGAGATGACGTCGAAGCTGGTCATGTGCCACCAGGCGCTGTTGCGCCCGTGCCGGCGCCCGGCCGGCGGCGGCGTCGAGCCCGGGTCGCCGTCGAGCCAGCGTTTGACGTCGAAGTGGTAGAACTGCTTGCCCCACATCAGCCCGGCGATGGCCTGCCGGGCCACCAGCGCCTCGTCCGGGGTGGCGGCCTGCGGGATCACATCGGCGAAGAAGCGGTTCGCCTCGGTCCGCCGCGCCCACACCACAGCCTCGAAGCCGTCGCTGAGGTCGGCCGGGGGCGGCGGCGCGGCGGCCGGTGGCGACGCGGTGCGGGTCAGCCGCAGCCGGATCTGGCGCTGCCCGCCGGCCGGCACGTCGAGCACGTAGTGCAACGCGCCCTTGGTGCCCTCCCGCGCCGGGTTGACCGTGGCCGCGCCGTTGACCACGTGGTCGTTGATGCCGTCCTTCGGGTACTCCGAGCGGCCGGGCAGGCCCCAGAGCCGCTCGGCGTTGGTGTCGTTGTCACAGAGCAGTGGGACCGGGCCGCCGTCGCCCTCCAGCAACAGTTGGCCGAGCACCCGGTGCTCGCCGACGAGCCGGGTGCCCTGGCCGGTCAGCCGGGGGATCCGGTCGCCGCCGGGCAGGCCCCAGGCCCAGGTGTTGCGGAACCACAGGGTGGGCAGCACGTGCAGGGTCGCCGCCCGGTCGCCCCGGTTGGCGACGGTCACCACCATGCAGAGGTCGGTCGGGGACGCCTTGGCATAGTCGACGGTCACCGCCCAGTACCGGTCGTCGTCGAAGATCCCGGTGTCCACCAGCTCGTACTCGGTGTCGTCCCGGCCGCGCAGCGCGTTCACCGCGACGAGTTCGTCGTACGGGAACGCGGCCTGCGGGTAGTGGTAGCGCCAGCGCATCCAGGAGTGGGTGGGTGTGGAGTCCTCGTACCACCAGTACTCCTTGACGTCCTCGCCGTGGTTGCCGCTGTCGCCGCCGAGGCCGAACATCCGCTCCTTGAGGATCGGGTCCTCGCCGTTCCACAGCGCGAGGGCGAAGGCGAAGGTCTGTCGTTCGTCGCAGACGCCCGCCATCCCGTCTTCATTCCACCGGTAGGCTCTGGACCGCGCGTGGTCATGCGGGAAGTAGTCCCAGGCCGTACCGTGCTCGCTGTAATCCTCCCGTACCGTCCCCCACGCCCGTTCGGACAGATAGGGACCCCATGCGCGCCAGTCCTGCTCCCCCGAGTCGGCCTGAGCGAGCCGAAGCCGCTCAGCGTCGGGTGGCGAGGCGTCGGAGGACGATCGGTCAGTGATCACGTGCACATCTTTGACGTCGCCTCGGTACTTGACCACAGCGGCCATTCTCGTCGTGGCGTGTTACACCCCGCCGCCGGTGGAGGAAAGTTGATCGACATTCACTTCGGCCCGCAGGTCTGCGGCGATCTGACGAGCGCCTCCAGCCGGGAATGGCTGGTGCCCGACGGCATCGGCGGGTACGCGATGGGCACCGTCGCCGGGCTGCGGACACGCCGCTACCACGGTCTGCTGGTGGTGCCCGGCGAAACCCCGGCGTCCCGCCGCGTGGGACTGGTCAGTCTCGACCCGGCGGTCACCCTGCCGTCCGGCGCGCGGGTACGGCTCGGCGCGCACGAGTGGTCCTCCGGCGACGTGGACCCGCGCGGCTTCGAGCTGCTGGAACGCTTCGACCTGGTCGACGGGCTGCCCCGGTGGCGGTGGCGGATCGGCGCGGTGGTGATCGAGCGGGAGTTGGCCATGCTGCCCGGCCGCTCCTGCGTGGCGGTGGTGCACCGGCTGGTCGCCGGCGGGCCCGTCCGGCTGGAGCTCTCCGCCGCCTGCACCTGGCGCGACGCGCACGGCGAACGGCGGGCCGACGGCCCGACGCCGCAGGTCGAGCCGGTCGCCGACGGTGCGGTGGTCGAGGGCGCGTACCGGCTGGCCGGGCCGGGCTGGACGCCCGAGGGGCAGTGGTGGCTGGGCGTGCACCACCGCGAGGAGGCCAACCGGGGTCTGCACCCGGACGAGGACCTCTGGTACGCGGGACGCTTCGTCGGCGAGCTGGAACGCCCCGGTGACACGGTGTCGGTGCGGGCCTGGGCCGCGCCGCTCGACCTGGAGCCGATGTCGGCGGAGGAGATCGTGGCGACGGCCCGGCGACGCAACCGGCAGGTGGTGGCGACGGCGAAGCCAGCCGACGACACCGAAGCCAGCCTGGTGCTGGCCGCCGACGCGTTCGTGGTGCGCACCAACCAAGCGGCCGTGGACGTGGTGGCCGGCTACCCGTGGTTCGGGGCCTGGTCGCGCGACACGATGATCTCGTACGAGGGGTTGTTCCTCTGTACGGGTCGCGCCGACGAGGGCCGGGAGCTGCTGCGGGCGTACGCGGCGACGCTGTCCGAGGGGATGCTCGCCAACACGGCCGACACCGGTCGGGTGGAGTACAACACCGTCGACGGCACGCTGTGGTTCCTGCACGCGGTGAGCCGACACGTCACCGTCACCGGTGACACCGATCTCGGCGACGAGTTGCTGCCCGCGCTGCGCACGGTCATCGACGCCCATGTGGCCGGCACCCGCTACGGCATCGGCGTCGACCCGGCCGACGGGCTGCTCGCCCAGGGCGCCCCGGGCACGGCGCTGACCTGGATGGACGCCCGGGTGTACGGGGTGCCGGTCACCCCGCGTACCGGCAAGCCGGTCGAGGTCAACGCGTTGTGGATCAACGGGTTGGCCGGGCTCGCGGAGCTGACCGAGCTGGCCGGGCAGGACGCGGACGAGCTGTGGCGACGGCACGGGCAGGCCACCGCCTCGTTCCGGGGGCGTTTCCCGGCGCCGACCGGCTGGCTGCACGACGTGCTGGACGCGCCCGCGCCGGCGTACCCGCTGGGCGGGGCGGCCCTGCACGACGACGACGCGCTGCGCCCCAACCAACTGCTGGCCTGGTCGCTGCCGTTCGCACCGCTGGAACCGGATGAGCCGACGCTGCGCCGGGTCGCGGCCGGGCTGCTGACCCCGCTCGGGCCGCGCAGCCTCGCGATGGATTCGCCGGAGTTCGTGGGCCGGCACCGGGGTGGCCCGGCCGACCGGGACGGCGGCTACCACCAGGGCACGGTCTGGCCGTGGCTGCTCGGCCCGTACGTGGACGCCTGCCGCCGAGGAAAGATGTCAGCCGATGATGCGTTCGTCGGCATTGAGTCCCATTTGACCGAATATGGGTTAGGCTCGGTGAGCGAGACGGCCGACGGCCTCGCGCCGCACGCCGCGACCGGCTGCCCGTTCCAGGCGTGGTCGGTGGCCGAGCTGCTGCGGGTGCGTCGAAAGGGCCAGTAGCGCTTTACACGACCGCAACGGTGGTGTCGCCGCTGGTTATCTCGATCCCGGCAGGATTGGCCCCGATCCAGACGCGACGGCGACATCGATTCCGGTGTCGGTCGGCGCGCGCCCGGGGACAATTCAAAGGGGGCCGCATGTCACCCGATGCCCACGTGATCGACATCCACCCCGCCCGACAGCTGCGGGTGCTGATGCTCTCCTGGGAGTACCCGCCGGTGCTCGTCGGCGGCCTCGGCCGACACGTCCACGCCCTCTCCGTCGCCCTCGTCGCCGCCGGCCACGACGTCACCGTCATCACCCGCCACAGCGACGGCGCACCCCTGGAGGAATACGCCGACGGCGTCCGCATCCTGCGCGCCCCCGAAGACCCCGTCACCTTCCCCCTCGCCACCGGATCCCTGCTCGCCTGGACCATGGCGTTCAACCACACCCTCACCCGCACCGCGCTGCGCGCCACCGAAGCCGGCACCTACGACGTCATCCACGCCCACGACTGGCTCGTCGCCCACACCGCCATCACCCTGGCCGACCACCTGGACCTGCCCCTGGTCACGACCATGCACGCCACCGAGGCGGGGCGGCACCAGGGCTGGCTGCCCGAGGAGATGAACCGCACCATCCACGGCGTCGAGCACTGGCTCAGCGGCTCATCCATCCGGGTGATCACCTGTTCGGGGTACATGCGCGAGCAGGTGACCACGCTGTTCGACGTGCCGGCCGGGCAGGTCGACGTGGTGCCCAACGGGGTCGACGGCCGCGCCTGGCGGGCCCGGCCGCGGGCGGTCGCGTCGGCCCGAGCGAGGTTCGCCGGGGACGGCCCGTTGGTGGGGTACGCCGGACGGCTGGTTTACGAAAAGGGCGTCCAGCACCTGGTGCACGCGGTGCCCCGCCTGCGCGAGCTGCACCCGGGGCTGCGCGTGGTGATCGCGGGCGACGGCCCGTACCGCGCCGAGTTGGAGGCGGAGGCCCGGCGGCTGGCGCTCAGCTCGACCGTCCGGTTCACCGGCTTCCTCGACACCACCCAACTGCCAGCGATGCTCGGGGCGACCGACGCGACCGTGGTGCCCAGCCTCTACGAGCCGTTCGGCATGGTGGCACTGGAGGCGGCCGCCGCCGGAGCACCCCTCGCGGTGGCCCGCACCGGCGGTCTCGCCGAGATCGTCGAGCCCGGCGTGACCGGGGTGACCTTTCCGCACAGCGACCCGGACGCGCTCGCCGGCGCGGTCGGTCAACTGCTCGGCGATGAGGTCTTCGCCCGGCGGGTGGCCAGCCGGGCCCGAAGAATGGTCGGCGAGCGGTACGGGTGGGCCACCATCGCCGCCCGTACCGCCGCCAGCTACACCGCTGCCCGCCGGGAGCACGGCCCGCTGCAGGCTCGGCGGGCCGCCGCCCGACTGGCTGGCGGACGTACCCGGATCGCCATCCCGGAGGGCAATCTGCTCACCCACGCCGACCACGCCGCCTGCTGAGCTGAGTCGGACGACCGATAGGTGACTTCCGATCCGCTGGTTAGGGTGTAGCCCGGACAGCGGCTGAGGAGGAGCGTGCGCAGGTGCTGATCGCCGGTCGGTACCGGCTGCTCGACCTGGTGGGTCGCGGGGGCATGGGTCGGGTGTGGCGTGCCCGCGACGAGATGCTGCACCGTGAGGTCGCGGTCAAGGAGATCGTGCCGCCGAGTTGGCTGGCCGATCACGAGCGGGCCGAGCTGCGCTCGCGCACCCTGCGGGAGGCGCGCGCCGCGGCCCGGCTCAACCATCCCGCCGTGGTCCGGCTCTACGACGTCGTCCCGGTCGAGGGCAGCCCGTGGATCGTGATGGAGTACGTCCCGTCCCGGACCCTGCAGGACGTGCTGGACGCGGAGGGGCCACTGGAGCCGTCCCGCGCGGCCCGGATCGGGCTGGCCGTGCTCGACGCGCTGCACGCCGCGCACACGGCCGGTGTGCTGCACCGCGACATCAAGCCGCAGAACGTGCTTGTGGCGCACGACGGGCGGGTGATGCTCGCCGACTTCGGGCTGGCCACCTTCGACGGCGGCGACGGAATGATGACCCGCCCCGGCATGGTCCTCGGCTCCCCCCAGTACGTCGCCCCGGAGCGGGCCGCCGAGGGGGTGTCCACGGTGGCCGCCGACCTCTGGTCGCTCGGGGCAACCCTGCACGCCGCTGTGGAGGGCCGCTCCCCGTACGCCCGCAGCACCGCGATGGCCACCCTGAGCGCACTGGCCGCCGGGCCGCCGGACCCGGCCCCGCACGCCGGGCCGCTCGCGCCGGTGCTCGCCGGCCTGCTGCGTCGCGACCCGCGTGACCGCCTCGACCACGACGCCGCGCGCCGGTTGCTCGCGGCGGTGGCCGGCCGCGTCGACCCGCCGCCGATGCCTGACCCGCGCCGGGCCTCCGAGCGGCCGGGCCTGGTGGCGGATCCGGGTGAGCGGCCCGCCGTGGCCGACGGGCTGGACGACCAGGACCCCACCATCCCGCTGCCCGATCCCGCCAATCCGGCCCCGGAAGCCGTGGCGTCCACCGCCTCGACTCCAGGGCCCGACCGCGCGGGCGGGCGGCGTACCGCACGCCGGGCGGCCCTGATCGCCGTAGCGCTGCTGGTGGCCGCCGCCGTCGGCGTGGGCACCGCGTTGGCCGTCACCGGTCACGAGCCAGACGGCAGCGCCGGCCAACCCACCGCGCTGCAGCCGAGCCGTCCCTCCGACGGCGGTCCGGACGGGCGGTCAGACGCCGGCCCGGACCGGCCCGGCCCACCGCCGGGTGGCGGGAACGTCCCCCCGCCCCCGTTCGCGTGTGTCCGCCCCAATATCTCTGGTGCGCCGGTGCTGGCCGGCGTAGCGGCCCCGGGCGAACCATTCCGGCCGCCGCCCGGCTGGGTCTGGCATGCCGACACCACCGGCTTCCGGGTCTCCGTACCGGCGACCTGGCACTACTTCCGTGACGGCGCGGTGGCGTGCTTCCAGGACCCGGCGACCGGCCGGGCGCTCAGCGTCGCCGAGGGCGGCGCCGCCGATCCCCTGGCCCGGCTCCGGGCGGTCCGCGACGCGGCGGCCGGGGTCGGGGCACTGCCGGGGTACGACGAGATCCGACTCGCCGCGAGCGACGGCGCAGCGGAGTGGGAGTGCCGCTGGAAGGCGCCGTACGGGGTTTGGCTGCACGCTCGACAACAGACCGTCGGGGCCAACCGCTGGACGCTGGGCTGGATCACCGACGACGCGGACTGGACCCGCGCCGACGCGGACTGGACGACGGTGCGAAACAGTTTCCGACCACCCCGCTGACCTGCACCGTTTGTCATGACCCGGACCCCGTCCGGCGTGGATCGAGACCGCTCAGCGGATGAGAAAGCCGGCATCGGTGGCTATCGTGTAACTCGGGGTGACCGAGGGGGAGCGACCGTGCAGCAGTTGCTGATCGCGGGTCGGTACCGGCTGCTCGACCTGGTCGGCACCGGCGGAATGGGCCGGGTGTGGCTTGCTCGCGACGAGATGCTGCACCGCGACGTCGCGGTGAAGGAGGTCGTCCCGCCGTCCTGGCTGGCCGAGGCCGAACGCGCGGAGTTGCGGCTGCGGACATTGCGCGAGGCACGCACCGCCGCGCGGCTCAACCACCCCAACGTGGTCCGCATCTACGACGTGGTGCACGACCGGGAAAGCCCATGGATCGTGATGGAGTACGTGCGGTCCCGCTCGGTGCAGCAGATCATCGGCGCCGAGGGGCCGCTGAGCCCGCAGCGTACGGCCCGGATCGGGCTGGCGGTGCTCGCCGCGTTGCGGGCCGCGCACACCGCCGGGGTGCTGCACCGCGATGTGAAGCCGCACAACGTGCTGGTGGCCGACGACGGGCGGGTGGTGCTCACCGACTTCGGGCTGGCCACCTTCGACGGTGGCGAAGGTGCGATGACCGGGCCGGGCACGGTGCTCGGCTCACCGCAGTTCGTCGCCCCTGAGCGGGCCCGCGAAGGAGTGTCGGATCCGCGCACCGACATGTGGTCGCTCGGCGCGACGCTCTATGCGACGGTCGAGGGGAAGTCGCCGTACGCCCGGTCGAGCGCGATGGCGACGCTCAGCGCGCTGGCCACCGAACCACCGGACCCGATGCGCCGCGCCGGGCCGTTGCGTCCCGTCCTCACCGGCCTGTTGCAGCGCGACCCCTGGCGACGGTTGACCGCCGCCGAGGCGGAGCCGCTACTGAGCAGTGCCGCGGCGGACCCCAGCCAGCCCGCCGCGCCGACCCGGTCCTCGGCGGTGGCGGCGGTCCTTGACGCGGGCCGTGCCGTGGCGCCCCACCCGGAGGCCCCGCCGGTCGATCCGGCGCCGCCGAACGGGCAGCCGGCGAGCCGCCCCGGCAGGCGTCGACGCCTGATCGCCCTCGGTGGCGCGGCCACCGCCCTGCTCGTCGCCGGAGGCATCACGCTGGCGCTGGTCGACCGACCCGACGAGCGGACACCACCGTCCGGCTCCGGTGGCGGTGCGCTGACCGCCCGGCCGGCCGCGTTCGCCTGCGCGGCGCCTCCGCCAGCAGCGGCCACGCCGGTGGCGTCGGTGTCGCCGCCGGCCGACGCACGGTACCGGCTGCGTGCCGGCTGGACCTGGCACGACGACCCGACCGGTTTTCGGATCGCCGCGCCGGTGGCCTGGGCACGCTGGACCGAGGGCGCGGTGACCTGCTTCCGGGAGCTCGACGGGGCCCGGGTGCTGAGCGTCGAGGCGGGGCCGGAGCGGGCCGACCCGGTGGCGTACTGGAAGGCCGAGGAGGCGCGACTCACCACCGGCGACGCGTTGCTTCCGGGCTACCGCAAGGTGGAAATCTCCGCGATGGACATCTTCGAGGGTGGCGCGGTCTGGGAGTGCAGCTGGGAGAACGCCGCCGGCGAGCAGGTACACAGCTTCCGGTTGCTGACCAACACGTCGGCCGAGCGGTCCTACACCGTCTCGTGGCTGACAAAAGAGTTCGACTGGCAGGTCAACGCGGCATACTTGCCGATGATCCGGCAGAGCTTCACCCCCGCCCTGTGACGCCGTCCGATGTGGACTCTTTGGGTGATGCCCCTGCGGCGCCGACGCTGACTACAGTGGCGTAGCTTTGGGCGCTCAAGATCCCTGGGGAGGGTGAGCCGAGATGATGGGACCGTCGCACGCGCTATCCGGCGCGGCGGTGTGGCTGGCCGGGTCCTGGGCACTGGACCAGTTCGCCGACTACCACCAGTCACCGCTCGCGTTGGCGGTGGGCACCGCGGTGTGCGCCGGTGGCGCGCTCTTTCCCGACCTCGACATGTCGGGCAAGGTGACCCGCAACCAGGGCGGGGCCACCGTGGCCCGCACCTTCGGGGTCTTCTCGCTCTTCGCCGCCGAGGTGATGGAAAAGATCTCACTCGGGGTCTACTACGCCACGAAGCTCAGCAAGGACCCGCGCCGCAACAACGGGCACCGGACGCTGACCCACACGCTTCCGTTCACCGTGCTCGTCGGCTGGGGCACCACCGCGCTCTGCGCCGCTTACGGCAAGTGGGCGGTGATCACGATCCTGTTCTTCATGTTCGGCCTCGCCCTGCGCGGGCTGTTCGACAAATGGGCGGAACGCGCCGGCTGGGTGATCGTGACCCTCGCGTCGGCCGGGGCGGCGTGGTTCACCTTCGTCAACCTCCCGGGCGGGCGCGGCTATCCCCTCATCGGCACCGCCGTGGGGGTGGGCTGCTTCGTGCACATCATCGGCGACATGATCACCCGAGCCGGCGTGCCGATCCTCTGGCCGATCCCGATCAAACGACGCATGTGGATGATGGTCGGCCTACCGAACAGCATCGCCCTGCGCGTCGGCAGCAAGGCCGAGGTGGTCGGGGTGCGCATCGCGCTGACCGTCGTCTCGGCGCTCGCCACCGTCGGCCTGATCGCGCCCTCGGTGCTGAGCCGGTTCGACATCGACATATGACCGAGCCGGCGCCGGAGCCACCGCCAGCCGCCGACGCGCGGGTGCCGGAGTTCTGGCGCGCGCTGGGGCTGCCCGGGCTGGCCGACGTGCACGTGCACTTCCTGCCGCCGCGCCTGCTCCGCCGGGTATGGGCGTACTTCGACGCTGCCGGGCCACTGGTCGGCACCGAGTGGCCGATCCGGTACCGGTGGAGCGATGCCGAGCGGGTCGCGTACCTGCACCGGCTCGGCGTACGGGCGTTCAGCGCACTGGCGTACCCCCACCGACCGGGCATGGCGGCGGAACTGAACCGGTGGACGCTGGAGTTCGCCAGGACCACCCCGGGCTGTCTGCCCTCGGCCACCTTCTTCCCCGAGCCGGACGCGCCCGGGTACGTCGAGGCGGCGCTGGCCGGCGGGGCCCGGCTGTTCAAGGTGCACGTGCAGGTCGGTGGCTTCCCGCCGACCGATCCGGCGCTCGATGAGGTGTGGGGGATGCTCTCCGACGCGGGTGTGCCGGTGGTGGTGCACGCCGGCCACGCACCCGTGGGGACGTCGCACACCGGACCGGAGCAGTTCGCCGCCCTGCTCGCCCGCCATCCCCGGCTGGCCGCCGTGGTGGCGCACCTCGGCGCTCCGGACTATCGGGCGTTCCTGGACCTCGCCGAGGCGTACGAGCAGGTCCGGCTGGACACCACTATGGCGTTCACGCCCTTCTTCGACCAGTTCGTCCCGTTCCCTGCCGATGAACTGCCCCGGCTGCGCGAGCTGGGGTTGGCCGGCAAGGTGCTGCTCGGCAGCGACTTCCCGAACATCCCCTACCCGTACGCCGACCAGTTGACCGGGTTGGCCCGGCTCGACCTGGGCGACGACTGGCTGCGCGCGGTCTGCTGGGACAGCGCCGCCGCCCTGTTCGACCTGCGCTGACGCGCCAGACCCTGAACAACCACGCCACACCCCGCCCCCGCTCTCGCCTCACCCCTCCCCCTCCCCTCAAGATCGCGCTTGATCCTGGATGTTGTGGTCTCCGCGCGGCCACGAGGGGACTCTTTCCGGGATCGAGCGCGATCATGCTGTCGTCCCGCCCGAGGGCACGCGCGGAGCACCGACTTCTTTTCGACATCGGCTATTGACGGCGCCGTAACAGGTGGCCTAGCGTCTGTCGAACCGCTTCGTCGAAGCGTTTCGACGATCATCAGCGGGAGCGATCCCACGGCTGGCCGGAGGAGGTACGCGGTGGCCACCATGCACGACGTCGCCCGCCTCGCGCACGTCTCGGTCAGCACCGTCTCGTACGTGCTCACCGGCACCCGGCCGATCTCCCAGGCCACCCGGGACAAGGTGCTCGCCGCGATGGCCGAGCTCGACTACCAGCCCAACGCGATGGCCCGCGGCCTGGCCAGCCGGCGCAGCCGGATCCTCGGCCTGCTGATGCCGATGGACGAACGGGGCCTCGGCGCCACCGAGACGGCCTTCGTCACCGGTGCCGCCGCCGCGGCGAGCGCGGCCGGCTATCACCTGGTGCTCTCGCCGGTCGGCGGCGGCGACCTCGACGACCTGCGTCGGCTGGCCAGCCAGCGGATGCTCGACGGCGTCGTGCTGATGGAGGTCCAGCTGGCCGACGAACGGGTCACCGTGCTCCAGGAGACCGGCGTGCCGCTGGTGCTGATCGGCCGCACCGGCGACACCAGCACGCTCTCCTACGTCGACATCGACTTCGACCAGACCGTACGGGAGGCCGTCGCGCACCTGGTCGGCCTCGGGCACCGGCGGATCGTCTACGTCAACCACTCGGCTGCCACGCTGGCCAGTGGTTACGGGCCCGCGCTGCGTACCCGTGACGCCTTCGTCGCGGCGATGACCGGGCACGGCCTGGACCCGGTGATGATCGCGGCCGAGGACAGCGCCGCAGGCGGGCGTGCCGCCCTGGCCGCCGCCTTCGCGCAGGCCCCGGAGCTGACGGCCGTGCTGGCCATGAACGAGACCGCGATCTTCGGCATCCTCGGCGAGCTGACCGGCCGCGGGCTGTCGGTGCCCGACGACGTCTCCGTCGTCTCGATGGTCACCTCGCCGCAGGTCGCCGAGCTGGCCACCCCGGCGCTGACCGCGATGACGTCACCCGGTTCGGCCCTCGGCCGGATCGCGATCGAGGCGCTGCTGCGCCATCTGGACGGCCCCGGCGACCACCGCCACCAGCAACTGCTGCCGTGCGCGCTGGAGATCCGGGGATCAACCGCCGTGCCCCGGCGGCCGGCAGTGACCATCGCCGATCCACCGTCGACCGACGGGGGCTGACCAGCGAAGACAGCCCGCCGCCGCGCGGCAACGCGACGACGGGCCCAGTGAAGTACCGGCTCGATACTCAACGAGGAGGATTCTAATGCAGCGATTCCGCCGGCTCGTCGCCGCGATCGCCCTGGCGGCGACCGCGACGACCTCCATGGCCGCCTGCGGCGGTGGTGACAGCGGGGACGACAGCGGGGCCAAGACCCTCAAGCTCTGGCACTACGAGAGCGAGAACAGCGCCATGGGGGTCGCCTGGAACCGGGCCATCGAGATCTTCAAGACCGAGCACCCGGGCGTCGAGGTGCGCTTCGAGCGCAAGGCGTTCGAGCAGATCCAGCAGAACGCTGGCATGATCATCAACTCGTCCGAGGGCCCGGACATCATGGAGTACAACAAGGGCAACGCGACCGCCGGCCTGCTCTCCTCCCAGGGCCTGCTCGCCGACCTGAGTGCCGAGGCCGACAAGCGCGGCTGGGCCGGCAAGCTCAGCCCCAGCCTGCAGACCACCGCCCGCTACAGTGACAAGGGCGTGATGGGCTCGGGCAAATGGTTCGGCGTGCCGAACTACGGCGAGTACGTCACGGTCTACTACAACAAGGACGTCTTCCAGCAGAACGGCGTCAAGGTCCCGACCACCCTGCCCGAGATGACCGCCGCGATGGACACCTTCGTCGGCAAGGGCGTCACCCCGCTGGGCATGGCCGGCGCCGAGTACCCGGCCGGTCAGCTCTTCTACCAGCTGGCCCTGGCCAAGGCGGACCGGCAGTTCGTCGACAACTACCAGCTCTACAAGAACCCGGTGGACTTCAAGGCCGACCCGCTGAAGTACGGCGCGGACACCTTCGCCGAGTGGGTGAAGAAGGGCTACGTCGCCAAGGACTCGGCCAGCCTCAAGGCCGAGGACATGGGCACCGCGTTCATCGGCGGCAAGGTTCCGATGATCGTCTCGGGCAGCTGGTGGTACGGCCGCTTCAAGACCGAGATGAAGGCCAACTGGGACACCTTCCTCTTCCCCGGCAACACCCTGCAGGCCGGCTCCTCCGGCAACCTCTGGGTGGTCCCGGAGAACAGCAAGGCCAAGAGCCTGTCGTACGACTTCATCGACATCACCCTGCGTCCGGAGATCCAGGACCTGATCGGCAACAACGGTGGTGTCCCGGTCGCCGCTGACCCGGCGAAGATCAGCGATGCGAAGGACCGCAAGCTGATCGAGGACTTCAACACAGTCAGCAAGCAGGACGGGCTCGCCTTCTACCCGGACTGGCCGGTCCCCGGCTACTACGACGTGCTGGTCTCCGGCTTCCAGGGCCTGATCAACGGCTCCAAGTCGCCCGACCAGGTTCTCGACTCGATCGCCAAGCCGTACGCCGATGGCGTCAAGGAGATCACCGGCAAGTGAGACGGCGAGCGGCGGGCGCGACCGGCACGACCGGCGCGCCCGCCCGCCCCGCCGGGAAGGATCTTCCATGGCAGTCTCCGAGACCGTCGCCGCCACATCGCCGGCCGCGACCCCCACCCCGCCCGTGCCGAGCCGCCGACGTCGCGGCCGCAACGCGGCGTACTGGCTCTACCTGCTCCCCGGGGCAGTGCTCTTCATCCTGGTCATCGGCGCACCGCTGATCGGCACCCTCTACCTGTCACTGACCAAGTGGTCCGGCATCGGCGACCCCACCTGGGTCGGCCTGGACAACTACCAGCAGCTGCTGCACGACGACGTGTTCTGGGCGTCGTTCCGCAACACCGTCGCGATGCTCGTCGCGATGGTGGTGGTGCCCACCCTGCTCGGGCTGGTGCTCGCCGCGGTGCTCTTCGACGTCATCGGCCGCCGGTTCAAACCTCGCACCGCCGCCGCGCTGAGGGCCGCCTTCTACCTCCCGCAGGTGCTGCCCGTCGTGGTGGCCGGCATCGTCTGGGGCTGGATCCTGCGCCCTGACGGCGCGTTCAACAGCCTGCTCGACGCGATCGGCCTCGGCGCGCTACGCCACGACTGGCTCGGCGACCCGGACACCGCACTGCCGGCCGTGATGGCGGTGATGATCTGGGTGCAGATCGGCTACCCGGTGGTCGTCTTCATGGCGGCGCTGCAGCGGGTCGACCCCGAGTTGTACGAGGCCGCCGAGGTCGACGGCGCGAACTGGCTCCACCGGTTCCGGGCGATCACCCTCCCGCAGATCCGGCCGGAGACCTTCGTGGTGGCCCTGACCTGCACCATCGCCGCGCTGAAGGTGTTCGGGCCGATCTTCGCCCTGACCCGGGGCGGCCCGGAGAACGCCACCAACGTGCCGTCCTACTTCGCTTATTACACGTTCTTCAAGAAGCTCCAGGTCGGCTACGGCTCCGCGATCTCCACGGTGCTGACGCTGATCATCATCGTGGTGGCCGTGGTCTTCATCTGGATGCAGGCCCGCAGCGAGCGCCGGGACCGGGGGATCTGACATGGCCGTCACGCTCACACCGACCAGCGCGCCGGTGGCGCCGCGCCGGCCCGTCCGCGATCGGCACCACCGCGGCGTCAGCCGCTGGGTCGTGCTCACCCTGGTCACGCTCGGCGCTCTCGTCATGCTGGTGCCGTTCGCGTTCATGCTGCTCAACGCGTTCAAGTCGCCCGGTGACTACTCGTCGGGCGGCCCGCTGAGCTGGCCGACGGAGTTCTACACCAAGGGTCTGCGGACGTACTGGACCGAGGTGAACTTTCCGCTCAAGCTCTGGAACTCGGCCCTCATCGCCGGCTCCGTGGCGGTGCTCGGCGTCGTCGTGTCACTGCTCAACGCGTACGCCCTGGGCATCGGCCGGGTTCGCGGCCGGCTCTGGATCGTCGGTCTCTTCCTGCTGGCCAACATGCTGCCGCAGGAGGCGCTGATCTACCCGCTGTACTACGTGGCCAAGGAGGTCGGGCTCTACAACACCCGACTCGCGGTGATCATCATCTTCACCGTGATCCAGAGCGCGTTCGGCACCTACCTGCTCGCCTCGGTGATGGGCACGTTCCCGCGCTCGCTGCTGGAGGCCGCCGCGCTCGACGGCGCCGGCAAGTGGACCGTGCTGTGGCGGGTGGTGTTCCCCAACCTGCGGCCCACCCTCGCGGTGCTGCTCATCTTCTTCTTCATCTGGACGTGGAACGAGTTCCTCATCCCGCTGGTCATGCTGATCGACAACCAGACGCAGACCATCCCGGTCGCGCTCGCGTCGTTGCAGGGTGACCGGCTGATGGACGCTCCGACCACCAACGCCGGGGCGCTGATCAGCCTGGTGCCGGCCATCCTCTTCTTCCTCATCTTCCAGCGCACCCTGGCGCGCGGCATCACGGCAGGAGCCGAGAAGTGAAGTTCACCGACGGGTACTGGCAACTGCGCCCCGGTGTCAACGTCCTGCGTCCCGGCACCGTGGAGTCGGTCGAGCCGGACGAGCGCGGCTTCACCGTCTTCGCGCCGACCGGTCAGATCACCGGACGCGGCGACACCCTCAACCGGCCCCTGGTCACCGTCCGGTTCTTCTCCCCCGCCCCCGGCGTCATCGGGGTGACCATCGCCCACCACACCGGCGGGCTGCCCCGCGAGCCCCACTTCGGGCTGAGCACCGACGAGACGCACCCGGTCACCGTCGACGTCACCGGGATCAGCGCCACGCTGACCACCGGTGAGCTGACCGCGCGGGTCGCGCTCATCGACGGGTGGCGGGTCGACTTCCTGCACGGCGATCGGCTGGTGACCGCGTCTACCGCGCGCAGCGTCGGCGTCGTCACCGACGCCGAGGGCCGCCGGCACGTGCACGAGCGGCTCGCCCTCGGCGTCGGAGAAACGGTGTACGGGTTGGGCGAGCGCTTCGGCCCGTTCGTCAAGAACGGCCAGACCGTCGACATCTGGAACGCCGACGGCGGCACCGCCAGCGAGCAGGCGTACAAGAATGTGCCGTTCTACCTCAGCAGTGCCGGCTACGGGGTGTTCGTGGACCACCCGGAGCACGTGTCGTTCGAGGTCGGCTCCGAGGTCGTCACGCAGACCCAGTTCAGCGTCGAGGGGCAGACGCTCACCTACTACGTCATCGACGGGCCCAACCCGAAGGACGTTCTGCGCCGCTACACCGCGCTGACCGGCCGGCCGGCCCGGGTTCCCGCCTGGTCGTACGGGCTGTGGCTGTCCACCTCGTTCACCACCTCGTACGACGAGAAGACGGTGACCGAGTTCGTCGACGGGATGGCCGAGCGGGGGCTGCCGCTGTCGGTGTTCCACTTCGACTGCTTCTGGATGCGCCAGTTCCACTGGGTCGACTTCGTCTGGGACCCGGCGACCTTTCCCGACCCCGAGGGGATGCTGCGTCGGCTGCACGAGCGCGACCTGAAGGTGTGCGTCTGGATCAACCCGTACATCGCGCAGCGCTCGTACCTGTTCGAGGAGGGCCGCGAGGCGGGCTACCTGGTCCGCAACCCCGACGGATCGGTCTGGCAGTGGGACAAGTGGCAGGCCGGCATGGCGCTGGTCGACTTCACCAACCCGGACGCGGTGCGCTGGTTCACCGGCAAGCTCAAGGCGTTGCTGGACATGGGCGTCGACTGCTTCAAGACCGACTTCGGTGAGCGCATCCCGACCGACGTGGTGTGGCACGACGGCTCGGACCCGCAGCGGATGCACAACTACTACTCGTACCTCTACAACAAGGCGGTCTTCGAGCTGCTGGAGGCCGAACGCGGGAAGGGCGAGGCCGTGCTGTTCGCCCGCTCGGCGACGGCGGGCGGGCAGCAGTTCCCGGTGCACTGGGGCGGCGACTGCGAGTCGACGTTCGTCGCCATGGCCGAGTCGCTGCGCGGCGGGCTGTCCCTGGCGGCGTCCGGCTTCGGCTACTGGAGCCACGACATCGGCGGCTTCGAGGGCACCCCCGACCCGGCGGTGTTCAAGCGGTGGACCGCCTTCGGGTTGCTCTCCTCGCACTCCCGGCTGCACGGCTCGGGCTCGTACCGGGTGCCGTGGGCATTCGACGACGAGGCCGTCGACGTGCTGCGGCACTTCACCCAGCTCAAGCTCCGCCTGATGCCGTACCTGGCGGTCGCGGCCGAGGAGGCGCACCGCGACGGGACGCCGATGATGCGGCCGATGATCCTGGAGTTCCCGCACGACCCGACCGCCGCGCACCTGGACCGGCAGTACATGCTCGGCCCGGACGTGCTGGTCGCTCCGGTGCTCAGCGCTGACGGCGACGTCACCTACTACGTGCCCGCGGGCACCTGGACGCACCTGGTCACCGGCGCGCAGGTCACCGGCCCGGCGTGGGTCACCGAGAAGCACGGGTTCGACAGCCTGCCGGTGCTGGCACGGCCGGGCGCGGTCATCCCGTTCGGTGCCCGCGACGACCGACCGGACTACGAATGGGCCGACAACGTACGGCTACGGCTGTACGCACCGGCCGAGGGGCAGCGGACCCGGGTACGGGTACCGTCACCCGGGGACGGGCCGGGCGCCGAGTTCGACGTGCGCTACGAGGGTGGGACGGCCAGTGCCGAACTGGTCGCCGGCACCTCGACGGGCTACATCTGCGAGATCCAGGGGACGGAACGATGACGCAACACCACTTCCCGGAGAGCTTCGTCTGGGGTTCGGCGACGGCGGCGTACCAGATCGAGGGCGCGGTCACCGAAGACGGGCGCGGACCGTCCATCTGGGACACGTACAGCCACACGCCCGGCCGGACGCTGAACGGCGACACCGGTGACGTGGCGGCCGACCACTACCACCGGTGGGCCGACGACCTCGGGCACATCGCCGACCTCGGGCTCGGCGCGTACCGGTTCTCCATCTCCTGGCCGCGGGTGCAGCCGGGCGGCTCGGGCCGGTTCAACCAGGCCGGGATCGACTTCTACTCCCGGCTCGTGGACGGTCTGCTGGACCGGGGCGTCCGCCCGGTGGCAACCATGTACCACTGGGACCTGCCGCAGGAGCTGGAGGACGGCGGCGGCTGGGCGGCGCGGGAGACCGCGCTGCGCTTCCAGGAGTACGCGGCGGGCATCGTCGGTGCGCTGGGCGACCGGGTGCACACCTGGACGACGCTGAACGAGCCGTGGTGCTCGGCGTACCTGGGCTACGCCTCCGGGGTGCACGCGCCGGGTCGAACCGAGCCGGCGGCGGCGCTGGCCGCGGTGCACCACCTCAACCTCGCGCACGGCCTGGCGGGCCGGGTGGTCCGGGAGCTGACCCCGGCCGCCGAGCTGTCGGTGACGCTGAACCTGCACGTCATCCGGGGGGCGTCCGATTCGGACGCGGACCAGGACGCGGTACGGCGGATCGACGCGCTGGCCAACCGGGCGTTCCTCGGCCCGATGCTGGACGGGGCGTACCCGGCCGACCTGCTCGCCGACACCGCAGTTGTCACCGACTGGTCGTTCGTCCGCGACGGTGACGAGAAACTGATCGCGGTGCCGCTGGACGTGCTCGGGGTGAACTACTACTCAAGCACCCTGGTCCAGGCCTGGGACGGGGTGTCGGCCCGCTCCGACGCCGATGGGCACGGCGCCTCCACCTCGACGCCGTGGGTCGCCGCCGACAACGTCGACTTCCTGCCGCAGCCCGGCCCGCACACGGCGATGGGGTGGAACATCGACCCGCCGGCCCTGACCGAACTGCTGCTGCGCCTGCGCCGCGAGTACCCGAGCCAGCCGATGATGATCACCGAGAACGGTGCGGCCTTCGACGACGTGGTGTCGGCCGACGGCCGGATCCACGACGACCGGCGGATCGACTACCTGCGTCGGCACATCGGCGCGATGGCCGACGCCCGCGCGCAGGGTGCGGACGTCCGCGGCTACTTCGTCTGGTCGCTCCTGGACAACTTCGAGTGGGGCTACGGCTACGACCGGCGCTTCGGGATCATCCGGGTCGACTACGACACCCAGGTCCGGACCTGGAAGGACAGCGCCCACTGGTACCAGCGGCTCGCCGCCACCGGCGAACTGGACCAGGCCTCGGAGTAACCGCACCTCGGCCGGCGGGCAGGGGTGGTCGGTTTGCCTTTGCTCTGCTTCAACGGACGCAACACTCGGTGTTCGGATATCGGACGCGCGGTGTTGCGTGGGTTGAAGCAGAGCAAAGGCAGCGAGGGGTGGGCGCCTACCCATGTGACACCAGCTGACTAGACGCCCACCCGCTGCGGCGGGACGGTCAGCCCGTAGAGCGCCATCAACTCCGGGGTGTCGACCCGGCTGCCGTCGGCCACCGCGTCGCAGGCGATGTCGACGATCTGGTCCTTGTGCGCCAGCAGGTAGGGCCGGGCGCCCACGTCGGCGCTGGCCAGGGTTGCGATGCCGGGCCAGTGCCGGCGGCCGAAGAGCATCGGGTAGCCGCGCAACCCGTCGTAGGTGGCGCAGACCAGCACGTCCGGGTACGGCAGCGCGGCCACCCGGCGGACCGCTACGGCGGTCAGGCCCGGCATGTCGACGGGGACGACCACCACCGCCTCGATCCCCTCGTCGTCCATGGCGGCCAGGCCGGCCCGGATCGACGAACCGACCCCGGTGCCCCACGCCTTGTTGATCACTACGGTGGCCTTGCCCAGATCAGCGGTTTCCCGGACCTGATCGGCGGCGGCACCCAGCACGACCACGATCTGCTCGCAGCCCGCCTCGGTCATCGTGTCGATCATCTGGTTGACCAGGGGCTTCTCACCCTGGTGCAGCAGCGCCTCGGGACCACCGATCCGTCGTCCCCCGCCCGCGGCGATGATCATTCCTGCGATCCGGTTCAGCTGCGCCCCCTCCAGCACGGCACCGACCGTGACCGGTCGATCCCTTCCTACGGACACTGCAACGAGGACGGCCGGCCGAGGGTGGCGGTGCGAAAAGGAGAAATAGCGCAACCGTTATATGCCCGGCACCTCCGGGCACGGACACTGCGCCGGTCAGGTCGCGTCGGCGTAGCAGTCGACGATGGACAGGTCCAACGGAAAGCGGACCGGGGTGTCACCGAAGAGCAGTGCGGTGGCGCGGTCGCCAGCGCGGCTGACCGCTGCGGCGACCGCGTCGGCCTGCACGGCGGGGCAGTGCACGACGACCTCGTCGTGCTGAAAGAAGACCAGCTCGGCGTCGGTGCCGGCCAGCTCCGCCCGGAGCGTGGCGAGCAGGGTCGACGCCCACTCGGCGGCGGTCGCCTGGATGACGAAGTTGCGGGTGAAGCGCCCCCGGGACCGCGCGGCACGGGCCCGGGGACTGTGCGGGTCGGCAGCCCCATCCGGGTCGGACGGCGCATCGTCGGGATCACCGAAGCCGGCCGAACCGGGCGGGCACGTCCGCCCCAGCCACGACCGCACCAGCCCACCCGCCTCACCGGTGCGCGCCGCCGCCTCGACGTAACCGAACGCCGTCGGGTAACTGCGCTTCAGCACCGCCAACGCGGGCACCGCAGCCCCGCCGGTCTGCCCGTACATCGCGCCGAGCAGGGCCACCTTGGCCCGGGCCCGGTCGCCGCCGAACGAGTCGCGGGCCAGCGCGGCATAGAGATCGCCGGCACCGCCCGCCGCCGCGAGCCGGGCGTCGCCGGAGACCGCGGCGAGCACCCGAGGCTCCAACTGACCGGCGTCGGCCACCACCAACCGCCAGCCCGGATCGGCCACCACCGCACGCCGGATCACCTTGGGAATCTGCAGAGCGCCACCGCCCCGGGTGGCCCATCGGCCGGAGACGACCCCGCCCGGCACGTACTCCGGCTGGAACCGGCCGTCACGCACCCACTGCTCGCGCCAGGACCAGCCGTGCGCCGTCCAGATCCGGTAGATCTCCTTGTATTCCAACACCAGTGGCACGGCCGGATGGTCCACCCCGCGCAGAACCCAGGCCCGGGTGCTGGGCAGCTCCACCCCGACCCGGGCGAACGCCTTCAACAGCTCTGCCGGGGAGTCGGCGTGCAGGCGGCGCACGCCGAACGCGTCGGCGATCCGGGCGGCCAACTCGGCGAGTCGGCGCGGCGGGCCACCGACCGGGGACGCCTCGCCGAGCAACTCGTTGAGGATCTCGTCGTGCACGTCGGCACGCCAGGGCAGCCCGGCGACGCCCATCTCCACCGCGATCAGCGCGCCGGCCGACTCGGCGGCCACCAGCAACCGGAACCGGCCCGGATGCTCGGTGGCAGCGGTGCGGGCGAGCTGGTCGGCGTACACCTGGGTCAGGGCTTCGATGCCCGGGCCCGGCGGGCCGGGCATCGTGTCGAAGAGCGCGCCCTGGCCGTGCCCGGGCGGCGCGGCGGCGCGCGGCGGTGGGTCGGGCGGCACCGCCGCGCCGCTCAGCCGGGCCCAGGCGGCGGCCAGCGAGCGGGGCTCGCCCCAGCGGCCGGCGTGCCCGAGCAGCAGCGCCTCGGTCAACTCCACGTCGTGGCACCGGTCGACCCGGACGCCGGCACGCAGCAGCGCCGGGTAGACGGATGCGGTGGCCGACCAGACCCAGCGCGGGTGCTCGGCGGCCTCGCGCGCGGCGACCGCGGCGATCAGGTCGGTGACGACCTCGGTCGGGCCGGCTGGCCCGCCGGCGGCGTCCAGTGGGCGCAGCACTCCCCCACCCCGCTCGTCGGACACCACTGCCACCAGCACGAACGTGATTCTGCCTCTCCCCTCCGACAGGAAAGGAGGCGCACCTTACAGCTGGAGGGTCGGTGGGTGTCGGAGCGGACCGATAGCGTGATCGGGTGCCTCCGCAGATCCCGCATTCCGAACCTGGGACTCCGGACACCCGGGGTCCGATGCCATACATGTGGTGGCTGGTCCGCTGCCAACCCTGGCGGGTGCTGCGTGGCAGCCTGCTCGGGACGGTCTGGATGGTCGGGCTGTCGGCACGGCCCTACCTGATCGCCCGCGCCGTCGACGACGGGCTGCGCGCCCGCGACACCCGGGCCCTGGCGCTCTGGGTCGCGGCGATCGTCGTCGCGGGAGTGGCATTGTCAGTCGTGGGCACCATGCGGCACCGCACGATGACGTTCATCCGGGAGGACGCCAAGGCCCGCTCGGCGGAGGTCCTGCTGCGCCACCTGTCCCGGATCGGCGCCGCGCTGCCACGCCGGGTCGCCTCGGGCGAGGTGGCCACCGTCGGCGGCTCCGACATCAACTGGACGGCGGAGGTGCTGACGCTGACCGGGCCCGGTGTCGGCGCGGTCGTCGCGTACGGGGTCATCGCCGTGGTGCTCTGGTCGATCTCCCCGATGCTCGCGCTCTGCGTGCTGGTGGGAGTGCCGTTGGTCGGGCTGGTCGTCGGGCCGCTGCTGCGCCGCCTGGAACGGGCGGAGTCGGTCTACCGCGGGCAGCAGGGCGCGCTCACCGCCCGATCCGGCGACATCGTGGCCGGGCTGCGGGTGCTCGCCGGGGTGGGCGGCCGGGACCTGTTCGCGCGGCGGTACGCGGCCAGGTCCCAGGACCTGCGCGCCGAGGGCTACCGGGTCGGCGCGGTCAACAGTTGGATCGACGCGGCCACCGTCGCCATCCCCGGGTTGTTCCTGGCGGCAGTGGTGTGGCTGACGGCTCGGATGGCGGTGAGCGGTGACGTCACGGTGGGTGAGCTGGTCGCCGTCTACGGCTACGTGGCGACCCTGATCGTGCCGGTCTGGTTTCTGATGGAGGGCAGTTACCAGCTGATCCGAGGTCGGGTTGCCGCCCGACGGATCGCCGACCTGCTCACCGTGAGCCCGGACGATGTCGGCGGCCCGGGCCGTCGGTGGCCGGGCTCCGTGCCCGACGCACGCCGGCCGGGCGCTCTGGCCGCGCCGACCGGCCCCGCCGACCTGCACGACCCGGTGACCGGGTTGACCGTGCGCGCCGGCCGGCTGACCGGGGTGGCGGCAGACGACCCGGCAGCGGCCGTGGCCCTGGCCGACCGGCTCGGCCGGTACGTCGTGAGCGAGACGACCTGGGGCGGTGTGCCGCTGACCGGGGTCGCCCTGGACGAGGTCCGGGCCCGGATCCTGGTGGCCGACCACGACTCGTACCTCTTCGCCGGAACTCTGCGGGACATCCTGCACGGGGCTGACGCCGACGACGACCGGATCGGGGCCGCACTGCGGGTCGCCTCGGCCGAGGACGTCGTCGACGCCCTGCCCGCCAGGCTGGACACCCCGATCGACGCCCGAGGTCGGACGCTCTCCGGAGGTCAGCGCCAACGGGTACGCCTGGCCCGAGCGCTCCACACCGAGCCGGAGGTGCTGATCCTCGTCGACCCGACGTCCGCGGTGGACGCGCACACCGAGGCGCGGATCGCCGAGCGGCTGCGTGCCGCACGGGCCGGGCGGACCACCGTGGTGATCACCACGTCGCCGCTGCTGCTCGGCCGGGCCGACCTGGTCGCACACCTGAGCGCCGGACGGATCACCGCCACCGGCAGCCACGCCGACCTGCTCGACCAGGACGCCGACTACCGGCACCTGGTGGCCCGTGACAGCGAGGATCCCGACCTGGAGCAGCCCGCCGACACCGAGGGGGCGTACCGGTGAGCCGGCTGCCGGTGGCCGACCGCGGCCACGTACGCCGGGCCCTGCGAGACATGATCAGCCGGCATCGGCGCGCGGTCGGGATCGTGCTGGCGCTGCACAGCGCCGCCGCGGTCGCCGGGCTCGCCCCGCCGTGGCTGCTGGGCACCATCGTCGACCGGGTCACCGCGGGCGCGGGCGTGGCCACCGTGGACAGGCTGGCGCTGGCCATCGCCGGTTGCGTCCTGGTCAGCGCGTTGCTCTCCCGATACGCCCAGTACGCCGGTCACCGCTTCGGTGAGCGGGCCGTCGCCGAACTGCGCGAGGAGTTCGTCTCCCGGACTCTCCGGCTGCCGGTCTCGGTCGTCGAGCGCGCCGGCTCCGGGGACCTGGCCACCCGCAGCTCGGTCGACGTGGCGACCGTCGGGACCACCGTCCGGGACGTGGTGCCCATCATCGTCATCGCCTCGGTGCAGTTGACGTTGCTGTTCGGGGCGGTCTTCCTGCTGCATCCGCTGCTCGGGCTGGCAGCGCTGGCCGGGCTCCCGTCGATCATCGCGGTGACCCGCTGGTACCTGCGTCGGGCCAGCGCCGCATACCTCACCGAGGGCGCGGTGTCGGCCGAGTTGACCGAGACGCTGACCACCACCGCCGAGGGGGCCCGCACGGTGGAGGCGCTGCGGCTGACCGACGACCGGATTCGGCACGGCACCACCCGCATCGCCCTGGTGTGGCGCGCCCGGCGGGCGACCCTCGCGCTACGTACGGTGTTCTTCTCGGTCGTCGAGGCCAGCTATCCGCTGCCGATCGCCCTGGTCCTGCTCGTCGGCGGCAATCTACTCTCCAGGGACATGGTCTCGCTCGGCTCCGTGATCGCCGCCGCGCTCTACCTGCAACAGGCGATCGACCCGATGGACCGGCTGCTGCAGTGGACGGAGCAGGCCCAGCGTGGCTTCGCGTCGTACGCCCGGGTGCTCGGCGTCGGCCTGGTCCCGCCGGAGCCGCCCGGCACGACGGCAACGTCACGGGGAGAACGGCTCGTGGTGCGTGGGGCGCGGTTCTCCTACACCGGCGGGCAGGACGTGCTGCACGGCATCGATCTGGAGGTGCAGCCCGGTGAACGGCTGGCCGTGGTCGGTCCGTCGGGTGCCGGCAAGTCCACCCTGGCCCGGCTGCTGGCCGGGATCGACGCACCGCGGGACGGCGTCGTCAGCATCGGCGGTTGCCCGGTCACCGATCTCGACCCCGCCGAGCGGCGTCGCCGGATCGCCCTGGTCACCCAGGAGCACCACGTCTTCATCGGCTCGGTACGCGACAACCTGTCCTTCGCCGCGCCCGACGCGTCCGACGAGCAGATGCGCTCCGCGCTGGTCACCGTGGGTGCCGAGTGGTATGCCGAGCTGCCCGACGGCCTGGACACCGCGCTCGGCGACGGGGCCCGGCAACTCGGCGCGGCCGAGGCGCAGCAGCTCGCGCTGGCCCGGCTGGTGCTCGCCGACCCGCACACGCTGATCCTCGACGAGGCGACCGCGGCGCTCGATCCGACCACGGCCCGTCGTACCGAGCGGGCGTTGGCCGCCGTGCTCGTCGGGCGGACCGTCATCGCGATCGCGCACCGGCTCAACACCGCGCACGACGCCGACCGGGTGGCGGTGCTGGCGGACGGTCGGATCACCGAGATCGGCAGCCACGACGACCTGGTGGCGGCCGGCGGGGCGTACGCCGATCTCTGGCACTCGTGGCACACCCACGCCGACGAGCGCCCGCAGCAGAGATGACCGCAGGGGCCCCTCGTCGACCGAGGGGCCCCTGCGGTGCGGGTGTCCTTTGTCTACTTCACCGCACCGGAGGTCAGGCCGGCCTGGATCTGCCGTTGGAAGACCGCGTACACGATGATCATCGGGAGGATGGCGATGGTCAGCGCCGCGAACAGCCCGGACCAGTCCGCCTCGTAACCGGCGTTGACCGAGATGTCGGCGATGCCCTGGGTGAGCACCCACTTGTCCTTGGCGTTGGAGAGCAGCACCAGGGGAAGTTGGTACTGCGCCCACTGACCGATGATGTTGAAGATCGCCACGCTGATCAGGCCCGGCTTGGCCATCGGCATCATGACCTGGAAGAACAGTCGGGTGTGCCCGCAGCCGTCGATCATTCCCGCCTCGGCCACCGACGACGGCAGCGTCTTGAAGAACGCGGCCAGGAAGAACACCGTGAACGGCAAGGAGTACGCGGTGTAGACCAGCACCACGCCGGTGTGGGTGTCCAGCAGACCCAGGTTCTTCACCACGAAGAAGAGCGGCACCAGGGCGAGGAAGACCGGGAACGCCAACCCGGAGACGAAGAGGAAGTAGACCGCCCGGTTGCCCCAGAACTTGTAGCGGGCCAGCACGTACGCGGCCATCGAGCCGAGCAGCATGGTGAGGAACGTGCTGCACGAGACCACGATGACGCTGTTGAGGAAGTATCGGCCGACGTGCGCCTTGGTCCAGGCCCGCCCGAAGTTCTCCCAGCGCAGCTCCGCCGGAAGCGTCCACGGGCTGCTGAAGATCTCGCTGGTGTTCTTGAACGCGGCGAGGAAGGTCCAGAGGATCGGCACGATCACGATCACCGCCCAGACGGCGAGCGCAATGTGCCCCATACCGGCGAAGAGCCGTACCTCCGAGCGCGGGCCCTTTCGCCCCCGCCGGCCGGTCGCGTCCGGGTCGCCGGTCTTCGGCGGTAGGGCCGCCGGTGTCGGCGGCAGCGTCGACTGCGGGTTCATCAGTACTCCACACTTTCCCGCTTGGTGAGCCGCAGCGTCAGCGCCGCGAACGTGAGGGTGAGGAAGAACAGCGCCACGCCCATCGCGGAGGCGTAGCCGTACTTCGAGTAGACGAACGCGTTGCGGTAGATCTCCATGGCCAGCACGGTGGTGGCGCCGTCCGGGCCGCCACCATCGACCGAGAGCACCGCCACGATGGCGAACGCGTCGAACGCCGCGATGCCGAGGTACACCCAGGCCACCTGGAGGGTGTCCCAGAGCAGCGGCAGGGTGACCCGGAAGAACAGCATCACCTTGGTCGCCCCGTCCATCTCCGCGGCCTCGTAGATCTCACCCGGGATGGAGGCCATCCCGGCAGAGAACAGCACCACGTAGAAGCCGACGGCCTGCCAGACGAGCACCCCGATGATCGACCACAGGGCCAGGTTCGGGCGGACCAGGAAAAGAATCGGGTCCATGCCGAGCTTCATCAGCACGCCGTTGATCAGGCCGGACTCGTTCGGCCGGTACACCATCTGGAACAACACCGCGATGATGGCCACCGCGAGGACCTGGGGGAAGAAGAACACCACCCGGTAGAACTTCGCCCCCCAGACCCCCTGGCGCTGCCCCCCGCTGCTCTTGCCGCCCACGTTGAGCAGGAAGGCGAAGAACAACGCGATGGCAATGGTGATCAGCGGCAGGGCAAGCAGCAGTACGCCGTGGTGCTGGACCGCCTTCCAGAAGGCCCCGTCGTCGAGCAGCCTCCGGTAGTTGTCGAAGCCCACCCACTGCGGGGCGGACAGCCCCCGCCAGTTGGTCATCGAGATCTGGAACGCCTGCGCGTACGGCCAGATCACGAAGGTCACGTACAGCGCGACCGGGGCGAACAGGAACCCGATCACGAATGGATACTTGCCGTGCCGCATGACCCTAGCTCCGATCGATCAACGCTTGAACTTGGTAACGGAGCTGTCCTTCTTGATCGCGTCGGCGCGCTTCTGGATCCGCTCCACGAAGGCGTCAGCGTTGATCCGGCCGAACATCAGCTCGTTGGTGGCGGTCCGCGCCTCCGTGTCGAGCTCCTTGTACCAGCCGTCGAAGTACAGGTTGAACACGTCCTGACCGGCCGCCTTGAGCGCGGCCTGCGAGCTGGCCACACCCGGCGGGAAGGCGAAGCCCTCCGAACCGGCGGTGACCACGGTCGGGGCCTTGACCACCTCGGTGAAGCCCTTCGCACCCGCCTTGGACAGCATCTGGCGCATGTACTCCAGGCCGCCCTTGGGGTTCTTGCTCTTCGCCGAGACGAAGTAGCCCTCACCCGCGGTGGCGCGCAGTGCCGTGGCCGGCAACTTGTCCGAGGCGGTCAGGCTCGGCACCGGCATGAGCTGGTAGTCGAAGCCCGCCGGGGTGTCCTGCTTCTGCTCACCCTCCAGCCAGTCACCGCTGGGGTACATGGCCACCTTGTACTGGTTCTGCCGCAGCTGCACGTCGGTGTGCTTGAGCCCTTCGAAGCTCTTGTCGCTGAACTTCGCGCCGACCTCGGCCCACGCCGTGGCAGCCTGCTTGACCGCGTCCTGCTTCCAGGCGCCGTCCTCCAGGTTGTCGATGTTCTTCAGCACGTCCGTGCCGCCGATCTTGGCGGCCTGGGTGAGGATCACGTTCCACTGGTAGTAGGCCGCGTTCGAGCCGGCGTACCCGTAGGGCGTGATGCCCTTGGCCTTGATGGCGGTGAGCAGGGCGATGAAGTCGTCCCAGGTCTTCGCCGGCGCCCAGCCGTTGTCCTTGAACAGCTTGCCGGAGTACCAGATGCCGAAGACGGTGGAGACGTAGTACAGGACGAACGGCTTGCCGTTGAACGAGCCCGCCTCGATGGTGCCGGGCACCACGGTGTCGCGGACCTTCTTGGCCGGGTCGTCGACCGACGGGGCGTCCCACAGCTCGGTGAGGTCCTGGAGCTGACCGTCGGCGACCAGCGCGCCGAAGTCCATCAGCTTCTCGCCCGAGTTGTTCACGAACTCCGGCGGGCTGCCGGCGGCGAAGCGCGGCTGGAGCACCGTCGAGACGGCCTGGGTGGCCTGGTGCTTCACCTCCGCCTTGGGGAACGCCTTCTTGTAGAGCGGCTCGTGCACGTCGGTGGCGTACTTCTCGCCGTAGCCACCGTTGAAGATGATCACCTCGATGGGGGCGTCCTCCTTGACGCCCAACGGGTTGGCCGCGCTCTTGGTGCCGCCGGCAACCTGCTCGTTCTCCTTGTCACCGCTGCTGGTCGCGCAGGCGCTGAGCAGACCGATGGCCGGAGTGGCGAGCATGCCCACGGCGGCGGCGCGACGCAGCACCGTGCGACGGTCTAGTGCGGCAGGGTGCTCAGGGGTAATCGACATCGTCGTCTCTCCTTGTGGAATTCGGGTCAGGCGGTGCGCCGGAGACGCCCGGCGTACCGCGACTCGAGGGCGATGTTGTGCTCGTCCCCACCGGGGACGTTGGCGGAGAGGTAGATAGGGGGCACCTCTCCGGCCTGGTGGAACCGTCGTACGACCTCCGCGGTCAGCAGCTGCGCCAGCAGCGCCGTGGTGAGCGAGGAGACCGCACAGACCGCGCCGCCGCCCTCGAGCGGCAGCAGTGCATCGCCGTACGGCGCGCCGTTGTCCAGCACGACGTCGGCGAGGTCGGCGAGCCGTTGGCCGGACGGGTGCCGTGGGGCGACCCGTGCGGTGTGCTCGACCGAGGTGACCGCGATCAACGGGTGACCGCGCTCGGTGACCAGCGCCGCCAGCTCGACCACCGAGCCGTTGATGCCGGACTGGGACGCCACCACGAACACGTCGCGCGGCTGTGGCGCCGCGAGCGCGTAGATCTGGTGGGCGATGGAGGGGTCGCGTTCCAGCTTGGGGTCGGCGAGCACGTCGCGCGGGGCGTCGCCGTGCACCACCAGGTCCCGCACCGAGAGCCGGTTGGTGGGGACGAGCCCGCCGGCCCGGGCGACCAGCTCGGCGGCGAACGCCTCGGAGTGCCCGGCGCCGAACGCCTGGAGCACACCGCCGGCGCGCAGGCTGTCGGCGATCAGGTCGGCGGCCCGGGTGATCCCGTCGGCCTCGGAGTCGAGCAGCCGGTCGAGCACCGGACGGACCGCGTCCGCGTACCCCTGGGCGCTGATCATGATTGGGCTCCCTTCGCGGCCTTGTGCCCGTCGACGGCCTGCGCGGTACGCCGGAAGGCCGCGTGGGCGCGGTCGTGCGTGCGCTGGGCGACGGCGATGTAGAGCAGGTCGAGCACCACCAGTTGGGGGTGCCGGGCCGAGAGCGCGTCCGGCCGGAAGGTCGTCGCCTGGCTGGCGGTGAGCAGCACGATGTCGGCCAGCTCGGCCAGCGGTGAGCGGGGGAAGCCGGTGAGGGCGATGGTGGTGGCACCCCGGCTGCCCGCCTCCGCGAGCATCTCGATGGTCTCCCGAGTTTGGCCGGTGTGTGAGATGCCGAGCGCCACGTCTCCGGCGCGCAGCAGCGCGGCGCTGGCCAGCCCCTCGTGCACGTCGTTCCAGGCCCACGCGGCCACGCCGATCCGGTGCAGGCTGAACTGCATCTCCTCACCGACCAACGCGCTGCCGCTGGCGCCGAAGATGTTCACCCTGCTGGCGCCGGCGATCGCCACCGCCGCCCGCTCCACCTCGGCGAGATCGAGCAGGGTGGCGGTGTCGTGCATGGCCCGGGTGTCTGCGGCCATGATCTGGCCGAGCACCCGGGCGAGCGGGTCGCTCGGCTGGATCTCCCGGCCGATGTCGATGGTCCAGCCGGCCGAGCGCGCCCGGCCGGTCTCGGAGGCGATGCCCAGCCGCAGGTCGGCGTAGCCCTCGAAGCCCATCGCCCGGCAGAAGCGGGTGATGGTCGCCGGTGAGGTGCCGCTGCGCTCGGCCAGCTCCACTATGGTGGCTCGGGCGGCGGCTTCCGGGTCGCTCAGCACGTGCTCGGCGACCCGGCGCAACGCGCCGGTCAGCTCGCCGAGGCCATTGCGGACCCGGGCCAGCACCCCGTCGGAGGCTGGTCCGAGGCTGCCCCGCCGGTCAATCGCATCGGCGTCGACCACCGCGGTCCCCGCGGCGGTGTCCACCTCGTGATCAACCATGCGACGCCTCACCTTTTCGAAAAGACTGTTTACTGTTAGTGGTAAAATTTCTTACTGAACGACCGTCTATGTCAAGACCGTGGGCGAAGTTTTCAAACTGTTACCTGACGCACAGGCCGCCGCAACCGCCGGCTCTTGCTCCGCGCGACCGTTCCGACCAGCATGAACAGTCCCGATGGCCGAGCAGCGCAAGGAGACCGAGCCGATGTCCGACTCCGTCGTGGTCGGCCTCGACGTCGGCGGTACGTCCACCCGGGCGACCGCCCTGACCCTCAACGGCGACCGCCTCGGCACCGGCCTCGCCGGCGGTGGCAACCCCACCAGTCACGGCGCCGAACGGGCCGCCACCGAGCTGCTGACCGCACTACGCCAGGCGCTCGCCCACGTCGACCCGACCCGGGTGGCCGCCGGCACGATCGGGCTGGCCGGGGCGGCCCGACTGCTCGCCGACCCGACCGGGCGGGCCGCCTTCGACCGGGCCTGGCACGACGCCGGCCTGCGCTGCCCGTACGCGGTGCACGGTGATGCCCTGGTCGCCTACGCCTCCGGCACCGCCGCCCCGGACGGAACGGTGCTCATCGCCGGCACCGGCGCCATCACCGCGCAGGTCCGCGACCTGCGGCTGGACCGCGTCGCCGACGGTCACGGCTGGCTGCTCGGCGACGCCGGATCGGGCTTCTGGCTCGGCCGCGAGTCGGTCCGCCGACTCCTCGCCGACCTGGACGCCGGCCACACCCCCGGCGCGCTGGCCACGGCGGTGCTCACCGAGCTGATGGGCAGCGCCACCATCGCCTCCCGCCCCCGGGACACCGTGGACGCCACGATCCAGGCGGTCACCCGCCGGCCACCTGTCGAACTGGCCAGACTGGCGCCGCTTGTCGTCACCGCCGCCGCCGACGGCGAACCCGTCGCCACCGCGCTGGTCGCCGAGGCCGCCGCACACCTCGCCACCAGCGTCGGCCGGATCCGCCCGGCCGGGGCGGTGACACCGATCGTCCTCGGCGGCGGACTGCTCACCGGGGACACCCCGCTGGCCGCCGCCGTGCGGGCCGAGATCGGCTGGCACTGGCCGCACGCGCCGCTGCGCACCGCCGGTGACGGGGCCGCCGCCGCAGCCTGGCTCGCCGCGCGCGAGCTACCCGAGCTGGCCGACCCGGCCGCCCTGCACGCCCGCCTCTTCCCGGCCCACTGACCCCGCCCGCGCCCGGCTACCGGCCCGGCGCACCGCCCACCCCCGGTCACGCACCGCCCGGCCACGCACCGCCCGGCCGCGCACCGCCCGGCCGCGCACCGCCCGGCGCCCGGCGCCGGACGGACCCGCATGATCGTGCTCGATCCAGGATGTAGTCCCCACCTCGCGGCGGGGAGGCCACTACATCCTGGATCGAGCGCGATCATGAGCGTGCGACGCGGCACGGCGGCCTGGCGCGCGGCGGCGCGGCACGGCGGCCTGGCGCGCGGCGGCGCGGCGCGCGGCGGCGCGGCGCGCGGCGGGGCGCGGGCAGGGCGTCGAACGTGAACCGGTGGCTACTTGAGCTGGCCAGCGGTCAGGCCGGCCTGCACCTGCCGCTGGAAGCCCACGTAGACCGCGAGCACCGGCAGCACCGCGATGCTCAGCCCGGCGAAGAGCCGCGCGTAGTCGCCTGCGTAGCCCTGGCTGACGGAGAGCGCGAACAGCCCCTGCGCCAGCACCCACTTGGACTCGTCGCCCTGCATCAGCACCTGCGGCAACAGGAACTGGTTCCAGTGGCTGAGGAAGTTGAAGATCGCGACACTGATCAATCCCGGACGCGCCATCGGCAGCATCACTCGGAAGAAGAGCCGGAAGTGACCGCAGCCGTCGACCATCGCGGCCTCCGCCACCGAGGTCGGCAGGGTCCGGAAGAACGCGGTCAGGAAGAACACCGTGAACGGCAGCGAGTAGGCCGCATACACCAGGATCAGTCCGGTCCAGGTGCCGAAGAGGCCAGCGTTGCGGACCACGAAGAAGAGCGGCACCAGGGCGAGGAACACCGGGAACATCAGGCCGCCGACGAACAGGTAGTAGACGACCTGGCGGCCGCGGAACTCGTACCGCGCGAAGACGTACGCGGCGGTGGCGCCCATCAGCATCGTGAGGCTGACCGAGCCGGCGACCACCACCAGGCTGTTGAGGAAGTACCGGCCGATGTGCGCGCCCGTCCAGGCCCGCGCCCAGTTGTCCAGGTGCAGCGCCCCGGGCAGCCCCCACGGGTCGGCGAGAATCTCACCGTTGGTCTTGAACGAGCTGATGAACATCCACAGCAGCGGCAGCACGGTGAGCAGGCCCCAGAGCAGCAGGAAGCCGTGCGAGAGGGCGTTGGCCACGCCGAGTTCCCGCCGCACCGGGCGGTCCCGGCCAGCGGTCGACGCTGGTGCGGTGACGGTGCGGGTGGGCTGATCCAGAGTGGTCACGAGTACTCGATCCGTTCGCGCCGGCCGACCCGCAGCGACAGCACCGCCACCGAGAGGGTCAGGAAGAACATCACCACGCCGATCGCCGAGGCGTAGCCGAACTTGGTCTCGCTGCCGAAGGCGGTGTCGTACATCCGTACGCCGATCACGTCGGTGGAGAAGTTCGGCCCACCGTTGGTCATCAGCTGCACGAGGATGAACCCGTCCAGGGCGAAGATGGCCAGGTAGACCCAGGCGACCTGGACGGTGTCCCAGAGCAGCGGGAGGGTGACCCGGCGCAGCGTGGTGAACCGGGACGCGCCGTCGAGCAGCACGGCCTCGTAGATCTCCTTCGGCACGGCGGACATCGCGGCGCCGAACAGCACCACGTAGAAGCCGACGTTGCTCCAGACCATCACCGCCAGCACGCACCAGAAGGCGGTCGCCGGGTCACCGAGCCAGGTCGGCGCGGACAGGCCGATCGACTGCAGAGCGGCGGTGAGCAGCCCCTTGTTCGGGTGGTAGACCTCCTTCCACAGCAGCGCGATGATCACCACGGAGAGCACCTGCGGGAAGAAGTACACCGTGCGGTAGAGCGCGCCGCCGCGTACCCCGGTCACACCGGCGCGGCCCTTGCGCCCACCCATGGCGAGCATGGTGGCGAAGAAGAGCCCGAGCACGATGGTCAGCACCGGCACCAGGCCCAGCAGGACCGCGTTGTTCTTCAGCGCGTTCCACACGTAGTCGTCGTGCCAGAGGGTCTTGAAGTTCGCCAGGCCCACCTGGTTGGCGTCGGCCGAGTAGCCGAGCCAGTCGGTGGTGGAGATCTGGAACGCCTGCAGGTACGGCGAGACGACGAAGACGACGTAGAGCAGCACCGGCGGCACCAGGAAGGTGACGATCAGCGGCCACTTGCCATGTCTCACGATGAGGGACCTTTCCCCGGTGTACGGCCGGTGGGGGTGCCTCCACCCCCACCGGCCGGGCTGTCAGGCCGTTCGCTTGTATTTTTTGACGGAGCTGTCCTGGGCGATCGAGTCGGCGCCCTTCTGGCACTGGTTGAGGAAGTCCGCCGGGCCGATCCGACCGCTGAAGAACTCGCCGCACGCGGCGTCGACGAGGTTGCGCTCCAGCTTGCGGTAGTAGTTGTTGTAGACCCAGTTGAAGCCGTTGGCACCGGACGCGTCGAGCGCCTTGACCACGGTCGTCAGCCCGTACGGCAGCTCGACGCCCTCGGTGGCACCGGCGACCACGGTGAGGCTGGCGACCTTCCGGGTGAAGTCCTGGGCGCCCTTCTTGGAGAGCATGGTCCGGAAGTACTCCAGGCCACCGGCGACGTTGCGGGCCTTGGCCGGCACCATGAACGGCTCCCCGGCGGTGCCCCGGATCGCCTCGAACGGCAGCTTGTCGCCGCTGCCCAGGCTCGGCGTCGGCGCGATGGTCATGTTGAAACCGGCCGGGGTGACGTCCTTCTGCTCGCTCTCCAGCCAGGAGCCGCAGGAGATGAAGGCGGCCTTGCCCTGGCACCAGGCGGTCTGCGACTGCTTGTGGTCCAGGCCGGGCGAGCCCTCCAGGATGTACTTGTCCTTGACGATCTGGTGCCACGCGTCGGCGGCGGCCTTCATCGAGTCGGACTTCCAGGCGTTCGGCTCCAGGTTGTCGATGGCGGTGGCCACCGAGGGGCCGCCGAGCTTGATCGCCGTGGAGATCAGCGGCCAGCTCATGTAGCGCGGGTGCAGGCCGGCGTACGTCCAGGGGGCGATGCCCGCGGCCTTGATCTGCTTGCAGAGCGCGATGTGCTCGTCCCAGTTCTTCGCGTACTCCCAGGAGCGCTCGGTGAAGAGCTTGTTGGAGTGCCAGATGCCGTAGGCGGTGTAGGTGTAGTTCAGCACGAGGAACGTGCCGTCGTACGAGCCGACCTCGACCGCGCCGGGCAGCAGGGTGTCCTTGACCGTCTTGCCGGGGACGTCGAGGCTCGGTGCGGTGAGCAGCTCACCGAGGTCGGCGATGGCGTTCTGGCTGACCAGCCCGTTGAAGTCGATCTGGCCGGCTCCGGAGTTGTTGACCACGTCCGGCGGGGTGCCGTCGACGAAGCGCGGCTGAAGGGTCTTGCTGATCTCCTGCGTGGCGGAGTGCTTGACCTTCGCCTTCGGGTACTTCTCGGTGTACATGGCCTCGTGGGCCTTGGCGTACTCCTCGCCGAACCCACCGCCGAAGATCACCACCTCGAGCGGGGCGTCCTCCTTCACACCGAGCGGGTTCTGCTCGCTCTTGGTGCCCTTGTAGGCCGCATTGTCGCCCTTGTCGCCACCGCCGGTGGCGCAGCCAGCCAGCAGGCCGGCGGCGGGGGTGGCCAGCAGACCGGCGGCGGCACTGCGCCGCAGGATGTCACGCCTGTTCATCAGGTATCTCCTCGGGTCGGGTCGGGCGGGCCGCCGGCTTGGGGGGAGGCGTCCGCCGCGCGAGGCACGTCGATTCTCTTCAGTTCATGCTCTGTTGCTGAAGAATTTCTACGACAGGCCGGCCCGGACTTCAAGTCCTGACGGTCGAACCGTTATCACCACCGGCCGCCGTCGGTCGCCTAGCCTGAGAAGATGCGCCGTCTGCGCGACCTCGCCGACCGCACCCCGGCCGGACGGGAGCGGTACGTCGACCTACTCCGCGCCCTCGCTATCACCATGGTCGTTCTCGGACACTGGGGCGTCACGGTGATCGGGCGGGACGCCGCCGGCCAACCCACCGGGCACTCCGCGCTCGGTGACCTGCCCTGGGCGTACCCGCTGACCTGGGTGGCCCAGGTGATGCCCATCTTCTTCCTGGTCGGCGGCTATGCCAACGCGGCCTCGCTGACCCGGCTGCGGGCCCGGGGCGGCGACGCCGCGGATTGGCTGCTCGACCGCAGTGCCCGACTGGTCCGCCCCACCAGCGCGCTGCTGCTCGTGCTCACCGGGGCGGCGGCGGTGGCCCGGCTGCGCGGCGTCGACCCGACCCGAATCCGCGAGGTGGTCTGGTTCGCCACCATCCCCCTCTGGTTCCTGGTCGCCTACCTGGCGGTCGTCGTGCTCACCCCAGCCATGTACGCGCTGCACCGCCGTTTCGGCCTGACCGTCCCGCTGGTGCTGGTCGCCCTGGTGGGCCTCGGCGACCTGGCCCGGCTGACCGGGTCGGAGGAGCTGAGCTACGGCAGCTACCTGTTCGGCTGGCTGGCCGTACACCAGCTCGGCTTCGCCTGGTACGACGCCCGCGCCACCCCGCCGACCGCCACCGAGACCGCGCCCGCAGCGCCGCCGACCGCCGAGACCGCGCCACCGTCAGCCGCCGCCGACGCCGGCGGGCCATCGACTCCCGACCACCCGGGGGTACGCCGGCGGCGGCTGCCCACCTCCCGGCGGGCCGGACTGGCGTTCCTGGCCGGCGGGCTGGCCGCTCTGCTGCTGCTCACCGGGCCCGGCCCGTGGCCGGTGGCCATGCTGCACGTGCCCGGCGAGCGCCTGGACAACCTCAGCCCGCCCAGCCTCGCGCTGCTGGCCGTCGCCACCGCCCAGCTCGGCCTGATCCTGCTGCTGCGCGGCCCAGCGGAACGCCTGCTGCGCCGCACCGGCCCGTGGCAGCTGGTGATCGGGGTCAACCTGGTGGTGCTGACCATCTTCCTCTGGCACCTGACCGCCGCGATCCTGCTCATCGGGCTGCTCGACACGACCGGGACGCTGCCCACTCCGGCCGCCGGTTCAGGCGCCTGGTGGGCGTGGCGAGTCCCCTGGCTGCTGCTGCTCGCGGCCGTCCTGGCGGTGCTGGTCGCGATCTTCGGCCCGGTCGAGGCGCGCAGCGCCCGGCACCGCACCGCACGGCGGGTTGGCCGGGGCACCACCACCCGCGCGGCGCTGACCGGGGCCGGGTACACCGCCGTGGTGGTCGCGCTGCTGATCAACAGCGCGACCACGAAGCGGGCCCCGGATCCACTCGGCACGCCCCTTGCGGCGCTGCTGGTGTACCTGGTCGGGGCGGGAGTGCTGCGGCTGCTCAGGTCTGGGTGGGGAACCCGAGGTTGACCCCGCCGTGGCGCGGGTCCAGCCACCGGCTGGTGACGACCTTGCCGCGGGTGAAGAAGCGCACCCCGTCCTCCCCATGGGCGTGCAGGTCACCGAAGAGCGAGGACTTCCAGCCACCGAACGAGTGGTACGCCATCGGCACCGGGATCGGCACGTTGATGCCGACCATGCCCACCTCCACCTCGTGCTGGTAGCGCCGGGCCGCACCGCCGTCGTTGGTGAAGATCGCCGTTCCGTTGCCGTACGGACTGGCGTTGACCAGATCGACCGCCTCGTCGTACGAGCCGACCCGAACCACGCTGAGCACCGGCCCGAAGATCTCGTCGGTGTAGATCGACATCTGCGGGGTCACCCGGTCGAACAGGGTCGGGCCCAGCCAGAAGCCGTCCGGGTCGCCGTCCGGCGTCACGTCCCGCCCGTCCACCACCGGCACCGCTCCGGCGGCCACCCCGGCGACCACGTAGGAGCGCACCTTCGCCGCGTGCGCCGCGGTGACCAGCGGACCCATGTCGCAGCCCCGCCGGCCGTCGCCGGTCCGCAGCCCGGCCATCCGCTCGGCGATCCGCTCGACCAACGCGTCCGCGACCGGCTCCACCGCCACCAGCACCGAGATGGCCATGCACCGCTCCCCCGCCGAGCCGAAGCCGGCGTTGACCGCCGCGTCGGCGGCCAGGTCCAGGTCGGCGTCCGGGAGCACCACCATGTGGTTCTTCGCGCCGCCGAGCGCCTGCACCCGCTTACCGGCGGCGGTTCCACGCTGGTAGACGTACCGGGCGATCGGGGTGGAGCCGACGAACGACACGGCCCGCACCTTTGGGTGCTCCAGCAGCGCGTCGACCGCCTCCTTGTCGCCGTTGACGACGTTGAGCACCCCGTCGGGCAGGCCCGCCTCGGCGAACCACTCGGCCAGCAGCAGCGCCGCGCTCGGGTCCTTCTCGCTCGGCTTGAGCACCACCGCGTTCCCGCAGGCCACCGCGACCGGCACGAACCACAGCGGCACCATCACCGGGAAGTTGAACGGGGAGATCACCGCGACCACCCCGACCGGCTGACGGATGGTGTACGAGTCGACCTCGGTGGAGACGTTCTCGCTGAACGCGCCGCGCAGCGCCGACGGCAGGCCGCACGCGTACTCGATGACCTCCAGACCGCGCTGCACCTCGCCGGCGGCGTCGGCGAGGACCTTGCCGTGCTCGGCGGTGATCACCTCGGCGAGCTGGTCCCGGCGGGCGTGCACCAACTCGCGGAACGCGAACAGCACCGCCGACCGCTTCGCCAGCGACGCGTCCCGCCAGGCCCGCGCGGCGCGGGCTGCGGCCTGCACCGCGACGTCGACGTCCGCGGTCGAGGCCAGCTCCACCTCGGTGGTACGCCGACCCGTTGCCGGATCGAACACGTCGCCGCGCCGGTCGGACGTGCCGCCGACCCGCTTACCGTCGATGAAGTGGCCGATGCTCATGCCGCCACCCCCGCCGTCGACCGGATCGCGTCGACGAGGATCGCCAGGCCCTCGCGGGCCTCGTCCTCGGTCAGCGTCAACGGTGGGCCCATCCGTAGGACGTTGCCGTACAGGCCACCCTTGCCGGCGAGCAGGCCACCTTCCCGCGCGGCCTCGAAGACCCGGTTGGTCAGCGTCGGGTCCGGCTCGCTGGTGCCCGGCCGGACGAACTCGACGCCGAGCATCAGCCCTTTCCCGCGTACCTCCGCGACGCAGTCGAGGCCGCCCACGGCGGACCGCAGGCCGTCGGCGAGGATCGCGCCGACCCGGGCCGCGTTCGCCTGGAGGTCGTGCTCGATCAGGTAGTCGAGCACCGCGTTGCCGGCCGCCGTGGAGATCGGGTTGCCGCCGAAGGTGGAGAAGCTGATCGCCGGCACCGCCTGGAGCACCTCGGCCCGGCCGACCACCCCGGCCAGCGCGAACCCGTTGCCGATGCCTTTCGCGAAGGTGAGCAGATCCGGGGTGACGCCGTGCGCCTGGTAGCCCCAGAAGTGCTCCCCGGTGCGCCCCCAACCGGTCTGCACCTCGTCGGCGATGAACAGGATGCCGTGCTCGTCGAGGACCTTCTTCCAGCCCGCGAAGAGCCCGTCCGGCGGGTGCACGAAACCGCCGACACCCTGGATCGGCTCGGCGATCAACGCGGCCACGTCACCGGCTGTCTGCGTGGCCAGCACCTCGCGCAGGTCCTCCACCGCCGCGTCGACCTGCTCCTCGGCGCTCAACCGGGCCAGCAGACCGCGCACCCGGTCGCCGGAGTGCAGCCAGGCCACCTGGAGCGGGTTGAGCCCGCTGGCCGACCAGTTGCGGTTGCCGGTGACGCCCATCGCCGCGTACGACCGGCCGTGGTAGCTGTTGCGCACCGCCAGGATCTGGTGCGAGCGGCGGTGGTTGGTGGCGACCAGCAGCGCCGCCTCGTTCGCCTCCGTGCCGGAGTTGGTGAAGAACACCCGGGCGTCCGGGATGCCGGAGCGCTGCGCGATCTTCTCGGCCAGCTCCACCTGCTGCCGGATCAGGTAGAGCGTCGAGGTGTGCGCGATGCCGGTGGCGAGCTGACGCTCGACCGCCTCCCGGATCTCCGGGATGTCGTAGCCGATCATGTTGGTCAGCACGCCGCCGAAGAAGTCCAGGTAGGTGCGCCCCTGGGCGTCGGTGACCCGGCGGCCCGAGCCGGCGACCAGCTCGAGCGGCTCGGCGTAGTACAGCGGCATCCAGGACGGCAGCACGGCCCGGTGCCGGGCCAGCAGGTCATCGGTCATCGTGGCAACCCTTCAGCGGCGTTCGCGGATACCGCACGCTCCCACCGGCGGCCGGTGTGGACAACTGCCACTGTGTAGCGCAGGGAGCGCCAGCTCCTGACAGTGCGTCAGCCGGCGACGACTGTCGCCAGGGTGAGCCGCCCTGCCAACCGGACCGGACGACGCCGACCCGCGCCGGGACCGCCGCTCGGTACGATTCGGCGGTGCACGACATCCCCGCTCCGCCACCGTTACGGACGGCGGATGGACCGATCGGCAACACGCCAGTGACCTCCGGGTCGGTGCTCGTCGGGCCGGACGTGCCGCTGCCCGCCGGGGTCGCGGGCGCACCGACCACGGCGATGACCGCAGGGATCGCCGGGTGGGTCGACGCCGATCCGCTGCGCCAGCTCGTCGCGCGCTTCGGCGGCACGTGGCCGGCCGGTGACCTCGCCGACGCTCTCCGGTTCCTCGACGAGTTCTCCGCCCGGCACTGGGACTTTCGGGGCGGCCGGGAGCGGCCGGACGCCCGGGAGCCGAACCTCGACGCCGGCACCGCCGAGCTGGTACGCGCCGCCGCCGGCGCGCTGGGGCTCGTCCGGCCCGCGCCACCGATCACATCGGCGTACGCCCACCAGGTCGTGCTGGGCGGCCTGGCGCACGCCTGCCTGCGGCGCGTCGCGTACGCCGCGCACCTGCTGCGCGGCGGGCTGCGGGTGACCGGCGAGGTCGCGGTGCTGGGCAGCTTCCGGCCGCTCTCCGACCTGGAGCACCGCATGTTGGCCGAGGCGGGGGCACCCCGCTGCGAGACCGAGGTGGACGCCCTGGACGCGGCGGTCCGGCTGGCATTCGGGGTGACCGCGCCGGCTCGGGAGGACGGCGTCGACACGGGCCACGCGCACCACTCGTGGTCGTCGCGCACCTATCTGCCGGACTCTCTGCCGCCGGTGCGGGTGCTGGCCGCGCCGTCGAGCGAGCCACAGCGGCGGCGTGCGCACACTGCGGACACCCAGCGGTTCTGGGCCGGCCACGTCCAGCTCGCCCCGGGCGACGACGTGCTGATGGTCACCGCGCCGATCTACGTGCCGTTCCAGCACTGCGACGCGCTGCGCACCCTGGCCGTGCCGTACGGCTGCGGCATCGACACCGTCGGGGTCGACCCGGCCCTGGTGGACCTTGCCCGGCTGCCCGAGCCAACACTCAGCCCCGGCCGCTACCTCCAGGAGATCCGCTCGGCGATCCGTGCGATGCGCGCCCTGCACACGGCGCTCGCCGCCGGCTGAGCGGCGCACGTCCGAAGGCCGGCGCACGGCGGATCGCCGCGCACCGGCCCCGTGGACCGTGATCAGTTCACGTAGACGGCGGCGTTCCCCTTGCTGGTGTCGCGCACCGGCGAGTACGTCGCCGAGAAGTACGCGGTGCTGAAGCAGAGAGCCGAGCCAGAGAACTTGGTCAGTGGCTGGTTGGTGAAAATGATGGAGTTGGAGGCGTTGACCGCCGCGCCGGTGAGGCTGTTGGTGCTGGTCCGGTAGACGCAGTTGACCGTACCGAGCAGCGAGTTCAGCACGACGGTGCTCTGGATCGGCGCCGCCGCGGTGCCAGTGAGCTTGACGACGCCGGCGCTGGTGACGGAGGTGGCGTACGGCAGGTTGTTCAGAGTGATGCTCTGCACCCCGGTGGTGCCGAGCACGTTGGTGGTGCAGGTGCCGAAGCTCTGTCCGGTGAGGTTCTCGGTCGCGGTGCCCGGGGCGATCGGGTTGGTCAGCACCTTGGCGGTGAAGGTGGACGCGGCGCACTTGATCCCGGTGGTGCCGCTGGTGGAGTTGTAGAAGGTGGCGTTGGTGCCGGTCTTGAGGCTGGCCTGGATGATGTCGTTGACGGCGACCGCGGTGCCGCCGGCCGTCGGATAGGTCAGCACGTTGCCGGCGAGCGCGGCGGACGGGGCGGTGGGCGGCGCGGCGGCGGCCGGGGTGGCGCCGACGAGACCGGCCAGCAGTGCGAGGGCGGCGAGGCCCCCACCGATTTTTCCGTACCTGAGCATGGTTCTTCCTTCCGGCGGTGGGACGGGAATGAGCGGACCGCACAGGCGGTCACCGCCGGGCGGGGACGCCCGGGCGGCGATTGTGGCCATCCGTGATGGACGGCGGTGGTGGAGGGTGCCGGCGGCCGTCGGGGCCGGCCGGCGGTGACGGAGGTGCCGCGCGTCAGCGGGCGGTCCAGCGTGCCGTGCTGCGGCGGAGCCGCGTCACCTGCGACTTTCCTGCCTTGGGAGTGCGCTCGAGTTCGGCGATAATGGCAGTCATCGAGTCCTCCTTCGACGAGCCAGGGTGACCATCCGGAGAGATCACCAACGGTGACTAGCCATCAACCGAGCGTGGTGAAAGTTATAAACCCCGGAGGGTCGCAAAGTCAACGCATCCAAGGAGGTCGATAAGTTGACCACGCAGGGCCACCCACATTCAGCAACGGCGCCGATGCCCCTGCCGGGCGCGCGCCCTGGGCGCGACCCGGACCGCGCTATCAAGCGCGGTCCGCGCCGGGTCTCCGCCGAGGTGGTGGCCGCGACTCAGCGGGACCGCCTCTTCGACGGGCTCGTGCACGAGGTGGCGACGAAGGGCTACGACAACGCCCGGGTCAGCGACATCTGCCACGCCGCCGGGGTGACCCGCCCCGCCTTCTACGCCCTCTTCACCGGCAAGGAGGACGCCTTCCTCGCCGCGTACCGGCACGGCATCGCCGTGGTGTCACAGCTCATGGAGAGTGCCTACCGCGATGCCGGCCCGGCCTGGCCGGACGCGGCCCGCGCCGCGCTGCGCACCCTGCTGGAGGTGCTGGCGAGCGTGCCCGCGTTCGCCCGGATGGCGCTCGTCGAGGTGGACGTGGCTGGCCCGGATGCCCGCCGGGAGCGGGATGCCCTGCTCAGCAGCTTCCGCCGGTTCTTCGCCGATGCCGGCCCAGGGCCGACGATCGCCGGTGTGGACCGGGACGCGCTGGTGTCCACAGTGGTTGGCGGGATCTACGCCACCATCCGCGGCAGGGTGGGGCAGGGGCAGGCGTCGGAGCTGCCGCAACTGCTGCCGCTGCTCACCTACGCGGCCACCGCGCCGTTCCTCGGCACCGACGGTGCGGCTCAAGCGACCCGGCCGATCCGCCCGGACGACGGCCCGAGCACGACCGCGCCGTGCGTGTCGACCAGCGAGCCAACCTTCCATTCCTGATCGCCCAGTCGAAAACCGCAGCGGTTTTTCACTTTGGCCGCATTTTACAAATGCTGCCCAACCGGCCGCCTCTACACGCTGTTGACCCACCCTTTACTCGGCGGTAACTTCGGCCTGTGCCTGGATACACAGCATCCGGGTCGCAATTCCCATTGTCGCTGACGAATTGATCTCTAAGGGGAGCCGCCATGTCGGAGGAGACCGCACCCATCGAACCCGGTCCGCCGCGAAGCGGCCTGCGCTGGCGCCGGTTCGCCATCACGTTCGGCACCGTCGCGGCGGGCGCCGCCGGCATGATCATGCTGACCGCCCAGGGCGTGCTGGGCGCGCAGTTCGCCATCTCCGGCATGCCGTTCACCGTCACCGCCGACAAGCTCACCGGCACCGGGTTCGAGCAGTTCGCCACCCTCGACCAGATGATTCCGGACAGCCCCAACCAGGGCGACACCGGCGGGCAGGTCCTGGTGATCGTGTCGGCGATCGACAAGGCGGAGCTGACCAACCTCTGCCAGAGCATCAATCTTGGCGGCGTCAACCTGAAGATCACCGCTGGCGGCAACGGCAAGCCGGTCACCGCCCGGACCCTGGTCGTCGACGGTGACTCGGTCGCCGGCAACGCCTCCTTCGAGAACATCGACGTCGGGCAGGACGCCAGCACCCTCGACCAGGTGCCCGGCGTGACAGGCAACCCCGGCGTCTTCGCCCAGCAGGCCGACAAGGTGACCATCACCAACCTGCGGCAGAACAACTTCGCCACCACGGCCGCCGTCTTCAACCTGCCCAACCTGCGCATGGCATTCACCTCCGACGGGTGCTGAGGTGACCACCGGACGACACCACCCGGCGCCGGCCGCCCGCCAACTCGGCGGGCGGTGGCGCCGCTGGCGGCGGGCCCGACCGTTCACGGCCGGGGTGCTGATCGCGCTCGGTGGCACGGAGATGCTCGTGACCCTGCGCGCGTCGCTCGGGGTGCTGCTGCACGTCGGGCCGCAAGGGCTGGCCGCGTACCTGGTGCCGGCCGTCCTGATTCTCTGCGGGGTGCTGCTGATCACCACCCCGCAGCAGCGGGTCTTCTACGCCCTGCTCTCCCTGGTGCTCGGGCTGGTCTCCTGGCTGACCTCGAACCTGGGCGGCTTCCTGATCGGGATGTTGCTGGCCCTGATCGGCGGGGCAATGGCGTTCGCCTGGACCCCGGACAAACAGCGTCGACCAGCCGTCGCCGCAGCGGAGCCCGTGGCACCGGCACCACGCGAATCCGAGGATGACGCCGACACCGCCCTGCTGCCCGGAATGCAGACGCCAGACCCGACCCCCGCCGACCGGGGCTGAGTCAGCGGGCGGTGTCGGCGACCGCCTGCGCGAACACCTCGGAGCGGTGCTCGAAGTTACGGAACCGCCCGTAGCTCGGGGCGGCCGGCGAGAGCAGCACCACCCCGCCCGCCGGGGTGAGCTTGCGGGCCAGCCCCACCGCGGCAACCAGGTCCTCGGCAAGCTCGGTGCGCACCGCCGGCAGCCCGGCGAGCGCCTCGACGATCCGGGGGCCGCTGTCCGGGATGCCGATGACGGTGATCTCCCGCTCGGCCAGGTGCTCCCGGAGCGGGGTGTAGTCCAGACCTCGGTCGTTGCCGCCGACGATCACGGTCAACGGACGCCCGTCGTACGCGTCGATGGCGTGCATGGCCGCGTACGGGCTGGTGGCCAGGGTGTCGTCGACGAAGGTCAGCCCGGACGGGTCGGCGATCTCGGTGAGTCGGTGGGCCAGCCCCTGGAACTCGGCGACCGCGATGGCGAGGGTGTCCTTGTCGGCCACGACGTCCACACCGAGCGCGTCGAGCACGGCGAGCGCGACGCACAGGTTGCCCTCGTTGTGCCGGCCGACCAGCGGCAGCACGGCGCGCGGGAAGAGCGGCTGAGCACCGAGGTGGAACCACGCGGTGCCGTCGGCGCCGGTGGCGACGTGGGTGGTGTCGGGGCGACCGGCCCGGACCGTCGACCGGTCACCCAGCTCACCCCGCTCACCCCGCTCACTCAGCTCACCCAGCTCGGCGGCGAGCCGGGGGTCGGCGCCGTTGACCACGATCGTCTCCGGGCCGTGGGCGAGCAGGTTGAGCTTGTCCCGGTAGTACTCCCGCTCCCCGCCGTGCGCGTCCAGGTGCTCGGGGAAGAGCGCGGTGACCACAGCCACCCGGGGCGAGTCGGTGAGGTCGCTGCACTGGTAGCTGGACAGCTCCAACACGTACAGCTCCGCCTGCGGCAGGTCCAGGGTCGGCACGCCGATGTTGCCGCCGAAGACGTTCGGCCGGCCCACCGCGGTCAGCAGGTGACTGATCAAGCTGGAGGTGGTGCTCTTGCCCTTGCTGCCGGTGACCCCGACGGTGCGGGCGGCGTGGTCGGCCATCCACAGCGCGGTGCCCTGGGTCACCATGACACCGCGTCGACGCAGCTCGATCAGCCACGGGTGGGTCTGCGGGACGCCCGGGGAGCGGACCACCACGTCGGCGGCGGCGAGCCGTTCGAAGCCCGCCTCGCCGGTGACCAGCGGAGCAGCCTCGGCCAGCGGGCCGTCCCAGGGCAGCGAGAGGAAGTTCGCGCTGTCGTCGACGGCGACCAGCTCGGCCGGGCCGTGCGCGGCGATCGCGGTCACCGCAGCCCGGCCCTCCCGGCCGGTGCCCCAGACGGCGACGGTACGTCCGCGCAGGTCAGACAGGCGCACTGGGCTCTCCTCGGGGTCGCGGCGGCGGCAGGGCGGGCCCGGTCCGGACACGGCCGGACGAACCAGGGCCTAGTATGGCGTGTGCCCAACGAGCAGCTCCGGCGGATGGACGCCTTCACCTTCCCGTCCTACTCGATCGACTTCGCCACTGGCGAGGTGCTGTTCGACTACGCCCTGACCGGCCCAGCCGGCGAGCAGCGATTCACCGAGGCGATCACCCTCCCACTGCCGGCAGAGCCGCCCTCGGACGAGACGGTGGCGACCCTCGGCCGGGTGCTGGAGGTGCTGCACCTCGTCGCCGGCGTCAGTTACTACAAGGCAGCCGCACCGCCCCGGCTCGTGCTGCCGGCGCCGCTGGGCGCGGCCACCGTCGACTACGTCACGGCCATCTACACCAAGGGCCTCGCCGAGTACGCGTACCGCAACCAACTGCCGCACGTGCTCCAACTGCGCCCGGAGGTGCCAGCGGGTTCGCCGGAGTCACCACGCGTGTACGACAACTCCGACCGTCGTCCGCTCTCCGCGGTCGGCGGCGGCAAGGACTCGATCGTCAGCCTGGAGGCGCTACGCCGGGCCGATCTCGATCCGGTGCCGTTCTCGGTCAACCCGAACCACGTGATCGTCTCGGTGAACGAGGCGTCCGGGCTGACCCCGCTGGCCGCCCGGCGGCGGATCGACCCGGTGCTGTTCGACCTGAACGCGGCCGGCGCACTGAACGGGCACATCCCCGTCACCGCCATCAACTCGCTGATCGCGGTGGCCACCGCGGTGCTGCACGGGCTGGGCCCGGTGGTGATGTCCAACGAGCGCTCGGCGTCCGACCCCAACCTGGTCTGGAACGACAACGAGATCAACCACCAGTGGTCCAAGGGCGTCGAGGCGGAAGGGCTGCTGCGGTCTGCGCTGGCTGAGCACGCCGGCCTGACCGACCCGTACTTCTCGCTGCTGCGCTCGCTGTCCGAGCTGCACATCGCCCGGCTGTTCGCCGAATTCACCCGGTACGACGATGTGGTGACCAGCTGCAACTCCGCGTTCAAGCTGCACGACGCGAGCGAGCGCTGGTGCCGTAACTGCCCGAAGTGCCGGTTCGTCTTTCTGGCCATGGCGCCGTTCATGCCACGGGAACGGGTGGTGGGCATCTTCGGCGGTGACCTGCTGGCCGACGAGTCGCAGATCCCCGGCTATCGGGAGCTGCTGGGCGTCGACGGGCACAAGCCGTTCGAGTGCGTGGGCGAAGTCGAGGAGTCGGTGGTGGCCCTCGGCCTGCTCGCCGAGCAGGACCAGTGGCGCGACGCCCCGGTGATCCAAGCCCTGGTGGACGCCGTCCCGGCAACAGCCTGGTCCGCAGTGGCCACCTCGGACGTCTTCACCCCCGGCGGCCCCAACCACATCCCCCCAACCTACGCAAAAGCCCTAACCACCCTCACCTAACCCACCCCTCCCCTCCCCTCCCTCGCTCCCGCCCCGCGCGCCCGCCCCCGCGCGCCCTCCCCCGCCCTCGCGCGCCGCCCCGCGCCCGCCCCAGCGCGTCGATCTAGGGCATATCACTGTGCTAAGAGATCAACTCACGGTGATATGCCCTAGATCAGCGCGGGCCGGGGGGCGCGCGGGGCGCGGGCCCGGGAGGGTTACGGAGTGCGGACTGCTTCTAGGGCTAGCAGGGCTACGTGTAGGGACAGGGAGGCTTCTACCGAGTCGAGGTCGACGTCGAGGATGCGGGCGATGCGGGCCAGGCGCTCGTAGAACGCGGGCCGGGACAGGTGGGCGGCCGCAGCGCCCGCGGTCTTGTTGCGCCCCTGTTCCAGGTACGCGCGCAGGGTGTCGAGCAACTGCTCCCGGGGGTGCCGGGCGTCGTACTCCAGCAGGGCGCCGAGTTCACGTTCCACGAAGGTCTGCAACCGGGGCTCGTCGCGCAGCAGGTGCAGCAGGCCGGCAAGCCCGACGTGCGGCAGCCGGAAGATCGGCAGGTCACGCCGGTCCCGGCGGGCCGCCTCGGCGACCTGCCGCGCCTCGACGAGCGACCGTCGCGCCTCCCGCAGGCTGCCCACGCCGGACCCGGCGGCCACGATCACCCCACCCGGAACACCGCTGGCGCCCCGGGACGAATCAGCGCCGCCCGCCACCCGAGGAGCCTCGGCACCGAACGCCGTCCGAGACGGATCGACGCCGGCCGTCGAGCGGGACGCCTCGGCGCCGGACGTTGCCCGGGACGCATCGGCGCGCGAGACCGCCAGAGGCGCCTCAGCGCCCAACGTTGCCCGGGACGCATCGGCGCGCGAGACCGCCTGCGACGGATCGGTCCCGGACGTTGCCCGACCGGTGCCGGCGTCGAGGCGTACCCGACGTAGTGCGCTGGCGAACGCGGACAGCGCGCGGTCCTCGGCGGCCTGATCGGGCAGGGCCAACAGGGCGCCTACCGAGTTGTCGTCGACCGCGCTGGTCAATGCGGTCAGCTTCGCCTCCCGCAGCGCCTGTCCGACCGCCTCGGACAGGTCCCGCAGCCGGGCCTGACCCGCCTCCGGGCCGCCCTCCCCGATTGGGTCCTCAGCCCGGTGTCGGACCATCACGCCAACCAGGTGCCGGCGGTCGAGCACCACGCCGAGCGCCTTGGCTCGCAGCGCCACCTCGTCCACCGGTCGGGAGTGGTCGAGGAGCGCGGTGAGCAGGGTGCGGTGGATCTGCCGTTCCAGCCCTTCGGCGTCACGGCGGATCAGCCGGCCCAGCGCGAGGGTGGACGCGGCCCGCTCGATCAGGATGGTCAGCCGGGTGGGCGGTCCGGCGTCCGGCGCGGGCGGCTCGCTGGCCCGGCGCGTGGGAACCTCTCCGCTGGCCGGCCAGCGCAGCAGCAGCCGCCCCCAGTCCTGCCCCCGGGCGCCGACAACCGTCACCAGCCAGCCGCTGTCCAGGTCGTACGCGGTCCGCCCGGCCGGTCGGATCCGCCGGGAGTGCTGCTCCCAGCCGTCGAGCAGCAGCTCGGCGCTCTCCCCCGCCGGGTCGTACCCCAGCACCTGCCGGGACAGGTTCTCCAGCACCACCGGGCAACCGGACAGCTCGGCGGCCTGCCGGATCACCTCGGCGGCGTCGGCACCCTCGACGGACAGGTCGGTGAAGCGCTGGTGGATCTCCTCGGTGGCGCGCAGTTCGGTGAGCTGCGCGTCGACGATCAGCGCGTGGACCGCCTCGGTGATCCGTACGAAGGGGGTGGCCCGGCGCAGCTCCACGAGGGGCAGCCCGCGCCGCTCGGCGGCGGCGACCATCACCCGGGGCACCCCGCCGACGTAGCGGCGGCCCAGCTCGACGACGAGTCCGGAGACGCCGACGTCGGCCAGGTCCCCGATGAACGCGCGCAGCCCCGCGTCGTCCCCGGGCAGGCCGATGCCGGTGGTGAGCACCAGTTCGCCGCCGCCGAGCAGGGTCGCGATGTCCGGGACCTCGGCGACGTGCACCCAGCGGACCGGCCGATCCAGGCCGGCGTCCCCGGCGACCACGCGTGGCGCACCGTGGCGGACCGGGTCCAGGGCGAGGACCTCACGGACGGTAGGGAACACGGCCGACACGCTACCGTCCGTGACGCCGGAACTCGACATCTCCCGCCGTGGGACACCATCGCAAGATCACATCAACTAGCCTTCGCTGATCGTGATCTTTGGGAGGGGGAGGCATGAACAGGACGCGATTCAGCAGGCGGTCCTTCGGCAAGCTGGTGGGGGCGGCGGGCGCGGGAACGCTCGCCGCCGGTGCGCTGGGCGGTACGCGCGCCCAGGCCGCGTTGGTGCCCATCTGGGCGGCCACCGGCACGACGGCCACTGCGCTGCACCCGTTCGACAACGCCATGAGGACCTTCATGCAGGCCCGGCACATCTCCGCCGGGCAGCTCGCCGTGACGTACAAGGGCCGGCTGGTGCTGGCCCGGGGCTACGGCAACGACTCGCCGGAGACGATTCAGCCGACCTCGCTGTTCCGGGTGGCCAGCCTGTCGAAATCGCTGACCGCGGCGGCGCTGGTCCGACTCGCCCAGGACGGCAAGCTCAGCCTCGGCGACCCGATCGGCAAGTACCTCGACCTCACCGCGCCGGCCGGTCAGGCGGCGGACCCCCGGCTGGCCCAGGTCAGCCTGTGGCGCATCCTCCAGCACACCGGGGGCTGGGACCGGGACCTGACCAGGTTCGACCCGGTGGCCAAGGACCTGGTCATCGCCCGGTCGCTCGGCGTACCGCTGGAGCTGACCCACGCCGACGTGATCCGGTTCATGTCCGGCCAGCCGCTCAGCCACGACCCGGGCTCGTACGTGTCGTACAGCAACTACGGCTACCTGCTGGCCGGGCGGGTCATCGAGGCGGTGTCCGGCCAGCCCTACGAGACGTACGTGCGGCAGAAGCTGCTGGCACCGCTGGGCATCACCCGGATGGCGAACGGGTGGTCGGTCGCCCGGCACAGCGGTGAGGTCGGGTACGAATCGCAGTACACGGGCACGACCGTGCTGGACAACTCCGGCGCCACCGTGGCCTCTCCGTACGGCTCGTTCAGCATGCGCCTGCACGACGCCAACGGCGGTTGGATCGCGTCGGCCGTGGACCTGGCGCGCTGGGCGTCGGCCTTCGACACCGGCAGCCCGATTCTGAACAGCACCTCGCTGGGCCGGTTCTGGGCGGTGCCGAGCCCGACCGGCGTCAACGACAACGGCTGGTACTACGGCCTCGGCTGGCAGGTCCGCCCGGTGACGACCGGCGGCACCGGACGCAACACCTGGCACACCGGCAGCCTGCCGGGCACGTACAGCATCGTCGTGCGCACCTACCACGGGCTGAGCTGGGCGGCGGTGTTCAACCGGCGCGACGACGAATCCGGGCTGACCTACGGCGACATCGACTCCGCGCTCTGGGCAGCGTCGTGCGCGGTGACGAGCTGGCCGACGCACAACCTCTGGTCGACGTACCTCGCGTGACGGCCGCCGTGGTGGGGGCGTCCGCCGTGGTGGGGGCGTCCGCCGTGGTGGGGGCGTCCGCCGTGGTGGGGGCGTCCGCCCTCACCACGGGTCGTCGCGGCTCAACTCCCAGCAGGCGACGGCGGTGGCGGCGGCCACGTTGAGCGAGTCGACGCCACGGCGCATCGGAATGACCACGCGGGCGTCGGCGGCGTCCATCGCGGCCCGGGTCAGCCCGGCGCCCTCGGCACCGAGCAGCAGCGCCGAGCGGGCCCGTTGGGTCGCGTCGAGGCGCTGGATCGGCACCGCGTCCGGCGCCGGGGTCATCGCCAACACGGTGAACCCGGCCGCCTGGACCTCGGCGAGCGCGTCCGGCCAGGGGTCCAGCTTCGCGTACGGCACGGCGAACACCTCGCCCATGCTGACCCGGACGCTGCGTCGGTAGAGGGGGTCGGCGCAGCTCGGCGAGAGGAGCACCGCGTCCACCCCGAGTGCCGCCACCGCCCGGAAAATGGCGCCGAGGTTGGTGTGGTTGTTGACGTCCTCCAGGATCACCACCCGGCGCGCGGCGGCGAGCACCTCGGCCGCCGTCGGCAGCGGCCGGCGGTGAAACGACGCCAGCACCCCCCGGTGTACGTGGAAGCCGGTGGCCCGTTGCAGCACGTCCTGCGTCGCCGCGTAGACCGGCGCGTCGCCGGTGTCCAGGTCGGCGAGTTGGTCGATCCGCTTGGCGTCGACCAGGTACGACCGGGCGGGGTAGCCGGCACGCAGCGCCCGGCGCAGCACCAGCTCCCCCTCGGCGATGAACAGGCCGTGCGGCGGCTCCCAGCGGGTGCGCAGCTCGACGTCGGTGAGCGCCCGGTAGTCGGCGATCCGGTCGTCGTCGGGGTCGGTGATCTGGTGGACGGGCACCCGACGATTCTGCCGGACGACGAGTGTCGCCCTCCAACGCCCGCCCTACGAGGTGTTTTGTCCGGAGAAGAAGGGGAATGGCCGGCACAGTATCGGACCCGACGGGAAGGACCAGCCAGGTGAGCTCAGACCACGCCGTACCGGGCGAACCAGGCACCCTGCCCCGACACCCGACCGTCGCGGACCACATCGTCTCCCGACTGTTCAGCTGGGGCGTGCACCGCTACTTCGGCTATCCCGGCGACGGCATCAACGGCCTCACCTCCGCGCTGCAACGCACCAACGGGCGGGCCCAGTTCATCCAGGTACGGCACGAGGAGACCGCCGGCTTCGCGGCGTCCGCGCACGTCAAGTACGGCGGCGGGCCGCTGGGCTGCGCCCTGGTGACCAGCGGGCCGGGCGCCATCCACCTGCTCAACGGCCTGTACGACGCCAAACTCGACCACCAGCCGGTCGTTGCCCTGGTCGGGCACACCGCGGTCACCGCCGAGGGCGGCGGCTACTACCAGGAGGTCGACCTGCTCGCCCTCTACAAGGACGTGGCGGCGGCGTTCCTGGCCCAGCTCGACCACCCCGCGCAGGTACGCCACCTGGTCGATCGGGCGTGCCGTACGGCGCTGGCCCGGCGTACCGTCACCGCCCTGATCCTTCCGCTGGACCTCCAGGACGAGCCGGCGATCCCGGACCCGCCGCACGCGCACGGCTACTACCAGACCAGCAACGTACCGAGCAGCACTCCGACGGTGCCGCCGGAGGCGGACGTGCGCCGGGCCGCCGAGGTGCTCGGCGGCGGGCAGCGGGTGGCCATGCTGGTCGGGCAGGGTGCGCTCGGCGCGCAGGACGAGGTCCGTGAGATCGCCCATCGGCTCGGTGCCGGAGTCGCCACCGCACTGCTCGGCTTCACCGCCGTCGATCACCGGGAACCGTGGGTGACCGGTGCGATCGGGCTGCTCGGCACCCGGCCCAGCTGGCAGTTGATGACCGAGTGCGACCGCCTGCTGATCGTGGGCAGCAACATGCCGTACTCGGAGTTCTACCCGCCGCCCGGGCAGGCCCGCGCCGTGCAGATCGACCTGGACGGCACCCAGCTCGGGCTGCGGTACCCGACCGAGGTGAACCTGACCGGCGACGCCCGCCCCACGCTGCGGGCGCTGCTGCGCGAGCTGGGCCCCGGCCCCGGGCCGACCGCCTGGCGGGCGGAGATCGCGGAGGCCACCTCGGCGTGGCGCCGCGTGCAACGCGACCTGGCCGAGCAGACCGCTGACCCGGTCAACCCACAACTGCTCTTCCACACCCTCAATGAGCGGCTGCCCGACGACGTGATGCTCGCCGTGGACTGCGGCACCACCACCGCCTGGTACGCCCGCCACGTACAGGTCCGCCCCGGGATGCTGGCCAGCCTGTCCGGCACGCTGCTGTCCATGGGCGGCGCCATGCCGTACTCGTTGAGCGCCAAGTTCGCCCACCCGGACCGACCGCTCGTCGCGCTGATCGGCGACGGCGCCATGCAGATGAACGGCGTCAACGAGCTGATCACCGTCGCCAAGTACTGGCGCAGTTGGGCCGACCCGCGATTCGTGGTGCTCGTGCTCAACAACCGGGATCTGGCGTTCGTCAGCTGGGAACAGCGCTCCACGGAGGGGACGCCGATGTTTCCGGACAGCCAGCAGTTGCCGGACATCGCCTACCACCAGTGGGCGCAGGTGCTCGGGCTGCACGGTGAACTGGTCGACTCGCCCGAACAGGTGCCCGGTGTCTGGGACCGGGCGCTCGCCGCCGACCGGCCAGTGGTCATCAACGCCCTGATCGACCCGGCCGAGCTGATGCTGCCGCCGCACTTCACCGCCGCGCAGGCCCGCAAGACCGCGGCGGCGGTCCTCCGCGGCGACACCGACTGGGCCGGAATAATCCGCCGCGGCCTACCCGCGACGATCAGCAGCTACCGCCCCCGTCGCCGCGAGCGCTAACCCCCTTCTTCACCCCGCGATCTTGCACTTCCTGCCCCGACAAAATGAGCCAAGCAGGGCAAATCGGTGACAGAAAGTGCAAGATCGCGGGGGTACGAGGGGTCAGCCGCGGCGGTCGAGCCAGCGTTGCAGGGTCGAGCGGGGATCCTGGGTGGGCTCGCGGTCGGGGACGGTGGGGCGCTCCACGGGACGGCGAGGGTCGCCGGCCAGCTCGCGGCTGGGTGCGACGAACGCCTTCTCCGGCTGACCCTTGACGGCGGTGGCGATGACCCGGGCGACCGCGTCGATCACCTTGGCCTGCACCGCGGAGCCCACCGAGTCGGCCGGGTCGTCCGGGTTGGCGGCGATGCCGGCCACCGCGACCTGCGGGGTGAAACCGACGAACGTCTCGGTGGAGTTCTGCTCCGAGCTACCCGTCTTACCGGCCACCGGCCGACCGTCGAGCATGCTGTTCACACCGGTGGCGGTGCCGCCGTTGCACTGCCCGTACGCCGACTGCTGGCCCACGGGGCAGCGAGCGGCATCGGTCGCGGCGCGGGCGACGTCGGCGTCGAGGACCCGCTTGCAGGACGGCTGCCCGACCGGCACCTTCTCGCCGTTCGCCGCGGTCACCGAGACCACCGGCACCGGTGTGCAGTAGGTGCCCTCGGCCGCCACCGTGGCGTACGCGTTGGCCAGGTCCAGCGGGGTGGTGGCTGCCACGCCGAGGGTGAACGAACCCCAGTTCGCGGCGTTGTCCTTGGCGAAGGCAGCGTCCGAGTCGGCGCGGAAGGTGATGCCGAGCCGCTGCGCCATCTCCACCACCTTGTCCTGGCCGACCTGCTCGGCCAGCCAGACGAAGTAGGTGTTCACCGAGCGGCCGAAGCCGTCCCACATCATCCGGTACCCGTCCATCCAGGCCGGGTTGGCGTTCGCCGGGCACCAGCGGCCGTCACAGCTGCCGGGGCCCTCGGCGGCGTACCGGGTGGGTAGCTTGGCGGGCGCGTCGAAACCGGTGGAGAGGGTACGGCCCGACTCCAGCGCGGCGAGCATGGTGAACAGCTTGAACGTCGAACCCGCCTGGTACCCGTCGACGCTGGCCCCGCCGGAGATCAGCGGGTTGACGGTGTTCGGGTAGTTGGCCTGCCCATTCGGGTTGTCGGCGAGGCTGTAGTGCCGGTTGACCGCCATCGCGAGGACCTGCCCGGTGCCCGGCTGGACCGCCGCGATCGGCAGGGCGCGCTTGTTGTCGTACCCATAGACCTTGGTGGCCTGCTGCTGCGCGGTGGCCTGGACCTTCGGGTCCAGCGAGGTGACCACGGTGTAGCCACCCGAGCGCAGGGCCTGCTCGCGTTCCGCGACCGTGGCCCCGAACGCCGGCTGGGTCAGCCACCACTGGCGCAGGTAGTCGCAGAAGTAGCCCCAGTCGTCGTGGCCCTGGGAGACGGCGGTGCAACCGTTGGGCTGGGCGGTGGGGTGCAGGGCCAGCGGCTCCGTCTTCGCCTGGGCCGCCTGCGCGGCGGTGACCGCGCCGGTGGCGACCATCGAGTCCAGCACGTACGACCGGCGGGCCAGCGCCGCGTCCTTGTCCCCGTCGATCGGGCTGTACGCGTCCGGAGACTGCACCAGGCCGGCGAGCAGGGCCGACTCGCCGAGGGTCAGCTTGGCCGGAGCCTTGCCGAAGTACCGCTGGCTGGCCGCCGCGATCCCGTACGCGCCGGAGCCGAAGTAGGCGATGTTCAGGTACCGGTCGAGGATCTCGTCCTTACCGAGGCTCTTGTCGAGCGCGCTCGCGTACCGGATCTCCTGGATCTTGCGCCCGACGGTGGGGTCGGTGGCGGCGGCGCGCTCCTCGGCGGTGCGGGTGGGATCGGTCTTGAGGACGTTACGCACGTACTGCATGGTCAGCGTCGAGCCGCCCTGCTCGGTGCCGCCGCCCTTGACATTGGCCACCAGCGCCCGGGCCAGGCCGCGCAGGTCGGCGCCGCCGTGGTCGTAGAAGCGCCGGTCCTCGGCCGCCACGATCGCCTGCCGCATCACCGGGGCGACGTCGGCCAACGCGACGTCGGTGCGGTTCACCTCGTAGAACGTGGTGATCAGCGTCTTGCCGTCGTTGGCGTAGAGGTACGACCGCTGCGGGGTGGTCGGGGTGCGCAGCGAGGCGGGCAACGCGGCGTACGACTCAACTGCCGAGCGGGCGGCGAACCCGAGCAGCAGGTTGCCCGGCAGTGCGGCGACTGCCAGCACGAGCCCGGCCAGCAAGCCGGCGAGCAGCACGGTGAACAGCCGCGACAGCGGCGAGCGGGAGGCGGCCATGCTCCCCAGGATTGCCACGAAAGCCGCCAACCCACCACCCTCAGCCCGAGATTGTCAGCAACTTCACCACCCCCCACCAGCCAACTCCCACCAATCCCGCTCCCCCACCCCCACCACGCTGGACTCCGTTGATCATGAAGTTATTGCCACGACACGCCGAGGCCGAGGGCAATAACTTCATGATCAACGAAGTCCGGGTGGGCGCGGGCCACCCGGGGGTGGGGTGGGTTTAGGGGGTTGGGGTGGAGAGGCTGGCGCTGGCTGCGTCGCGGGCCGTTTCGCGGGGCATCAGGCGACCGGAGCGGTAGCCGATGCCGATGCCGGCGATCAGTACGAAGATCGCGCCGAAGGTCTGCAGCGAGCCGATCAGGGCGCCACCCAGGCCGAGCAGCGGCGCGGCGATGATCAGCATGACGCCGTCGCCGAGGCTGAACGTGCCCGAACGGGCTACCGCCCACCCGGTGAGGAACCAGCCCACGCTGTAGAAGGTCGCACCGAGCAGGACCAGCGAACGCGCGGTGGTGCCGAAGACCGGCGTCTGCTCGGCGAGCCCGGCGAACGGCAGCATCAGCACGGTGCCGGCGATGCTGACCAGCAGCCCGGCGGCGGCGATCCGACGGCTGCGGGTCGCGGCCAGCAGCCCGGTGAGGGCCAGCAGCGCGAGCAGGCCGAGCCAGACGGCGGCCACCCAACCGATGAGGTACGCGGCCCGACCGTCGGCCGGATAGGGATCGTTGCCCACCCCGCCGTCGCTGGCCATCGCCACCACGCCGTAGAGGATGGCGTACGCGGGCAGCAGCCACACCGCCGCCCGCGCGAACCGGCGTATCGACCAGGCCCAACTGGCGTTCGTTGCCGGTCCGGCCGGGGTCGGCTCACCCACGAATGGCAGTACGCCGAACCCTCCGCCGGCCCGTCGGGAGCCCAGTGGGCCGGCCGGGTCGTGCGCGCCGGGCACCGGGGCGGAGGACCACATCCGATTCGCCGGATCCTTCATGCGTCACCTCGCTCGTCCACGAGCGGTGCGAGACGCGCCGGGGCGCCCCGATTGCCTGGTCACCACCCGTCCTAGGACCGATCGTGGCAGGCGTCGGAGCGCCCCATGAGTCTTTCTCGCATTTACCCGGCCAGGCGGCCGGTGTACTGGATCAGCCGCGCTCGCGCTGGTCGGCCGGGTCCTCGACCAGGCTGGCCGGGGAGACCGGCTCCGGTGCCGGCAGCCCCTGCGGCTTGTTGCCACCGGTGGCCTGCGCCTCGGCGACGCGTACCTCGTCATGGATCTGCTGCGCGGCGGCCGCCGCGGCCTGCGCCGCCTCCGCGGCCTCGCGCTCGACCTGGCTCGCGTGCTCGGCCGCCTCCGGTGCGGGAAGGTCCCCCACCATCTTGCTCAAACCACCCAGCGCGCCACCCATGCCCTCAAGGGCCTTGGTCAGCTCGGCCGGGATGATCCAGACCTTGTTGGCGCTGCCCTGGGCGATCTGCGGCAGGGCTTGCAGGTACTGGTAGGCGAGCACCTTCTGGCTCGGGTTCGCCTGGTGGATCGCGTCGAAAACGGTCCGGATCGCCTTCGCCTGACCCTCAGCCTGCAGGATCCGGGCCTGCCGGTCACCGTCCGCGCGCAGCACCGCGGACTGCTTGTCACCCTCGGCGGTGAGGATCACCGACTGCTTGTGCCCCTCGGCGGTGAGGATCGCCGCGCGGCGGTCGCGCTCGGCGCGCATCTGCTTCTCCATCGAGTCGCGGATGCTGGCCGGCGGCTCGATCGCCTTGATCTCCACCCGGGTCACCTTGATGCCCCAGCGGCCGGTGGTCTCGTCCAGCACGCCGGAGAGGTGCCGGTTGATCTCGTCCCGGCTGGTCAGAGCCCGCTCCAGGTCCAACGAGCCGATCACGTTACGCAGCGTCGTGACGGTCAGCTGCTCGATCGCCTGCAGGAAGCTGGAGATCTCGTAGGTGGCACGAACCGAGTCGACCACCTTGAAGTAGAGGACCGTGTCGATCGAGACCACCAGGTTGTCCGAGGTGATCACCGGCTGCGGCGGGAAGCTGACCACCTGCTCCCGCATGTCGACCTTGGTACGCACCGCGTCGACGAACGGCACCAGCAGGTTGAGGCCGGGGCTGAGGGTGCGCTTGTACTTGCCGAGCCGTTCCACCACATCCTGGCGTTGCTGCGGCACGATCCGTACCGCCTTGGCCAGAGTAATCACGGCGATCAACGCCACCGCGATGATCAGCACACCTATGACCGTCATCCCGTTCACCCTCTCGCTTCCGGCAGCTCGCCGGCGGAAGAAACATCGTCCTGCCACACCAGGGCGGTCGCGCCCCGGACCTTTATCACCCGAACCCGTTGACCGGCTTCGAAAGTCTGCGTCGTGTCGTACGACCGGGCGCTCCACAGCTCCCCGTCAATCTTGACCAGGCCGCGCTCGGCGTCCACCCGTTCCAGCACCAGCGCGGTGGAGCCCTCGATCGCCTCCACGCCGAACGGCTGCTCGCCGTTCTCCAACGCGGACCGGCTGTGCCGCCGGATGACCGGGCGGACCACCACCAGGCTCAGCGCCGAGACCACCGCGAAGACCAGCGCCTGCACGGCCACCGGCGCACCCAGGGCGGCAGCGCCCGCGGCGGCGAACGCGCCGACCCCGAACATGATCAGAAACAGGGTCGTCGTGAAAATCTCGGCGACCGCCAGCACCACACCCAAAACGATCCACACCACGGCGTCCACACCGCAAGGGTGACACGTTAATGCACGAGCAGCCCACCCGTGATGATCAGTAGGCTCGGCGAAGCCACCGCCGTCCACCGAATCCGACCGGCTGAACGAGGAGATCCCCTTGACGCTGCTGCCCGAGACCACCCGCAAGATCGACACCCGGGTCGCCCAGGCACAGGCCGACGGGCACGCCCCCTCGCTGGCGCTGGGCGTGGTCCGCGACGGCACGCTGGCGCACCTGGCCACCGCCGGCGAACACCCCCACCCGGGCGTCGACCTCCAGTACCGGCTGGGCTCGATCAGCAAGACGATGACCGCAACCCTGATCATGCAGCTGCGTGACGCCGGGCAGCTCACCGTCGACGACCCGCTGGAGGCACACCTGCCAGGCACCGGCGTCGGCACGCTCACCTTGCGCCAACTCCTCGGGCACGCCAGCGGCATCCAACGCGAACCCGAGGGCGACTGGTGGGAGCGGGTCGCGGGCGTCGACCTGGGCACCCTGCTCACCGGAGTGACCGCCGACAAGATCGCCTACCCGCCGCACGCCACGTACCACTACTCCAACCTGGCGTACGGGCTGCTCGGCGGCGTCCTCGAACGGCTCACCGGGAAGCCCTGGGCCGACCTGCTCAACGAACGGATCCTCACCCCGCTGGGCCTGCGCCGCACCACGTACGCGGCCACCGAACCGTTCGCCCAGGGCTACGTCGTCCACCCCTGGCACGACACCCTGCGCGAGGAGCCACGTACCGACACCGGGGCGATGGCGCCGGCCGGGCAGCTCTGGTCGACGATCGAGGACCTGGGTCGATGGGCGGCCTTCCTCGCCGACCCCGACCCGTCGGTCCTGGCCCCCACCACACTCACCGAGATGTGCTCCCCCGTGGTGATCAGTGACCTGGAAGCGTGGACCCACGGGCACGGTCTCGGGCTGGAACTCTTTCGGGAAGGCAACCGGGTGTACGTCGGGCACGGCGGCTCGATGCCCGGCTACGGCGCCTCGCTGGCCGTGCACCGACCCAGCCGCACCGCCGTGGTCGCCCTGGTCAACGCGTACACCCTGCGGGGCGTGCACCTCGGCGCGCTCGGGCGGGAACTGCTCACCCTGATCCTGGACACCGAACCCGCGCCAGTCACCCCGTGGCGGCCGGCCGCCGCCGCGCCGCCCGCCGAACTGGCCGAGCTGACCGGCCGCTGGTGGTGGATGGGCACCACCATCGAGGTGTACGCGGACGCCGCTGGCGACCTGCGCGCCGGCCCGGTCGGAGCGCCGAACCTCCACTTCGTCGCCGAGGGCCCGGACCGCTGGCGGGGCCGGGCCGGCGGGCAGGACGGCGAGATCCTCACGGTGCGCCGCGACGGGCAGGGCAGGGCAGTCGCCCTGGACATCGCCACCTTCGTCTACACCCGCACCCCCGACCAGGAACCCTGACCGCTCGCCCACTGTCCCGGGCAGGTCCGGCTCGCCCGCTTTCGCGGCAAGATCCGCACAGAATCATGGATGTAGTGGCCTCCGCGGGTCGACGAGGCCACTACATCCCGGAAGTTGTGCGGATCTTGCGCGGCGCGGGCAGCGCGGGCGGCGCGGCGCGGCGCGGGCGGCGCGGCGCGGGCGGCGCGGCGCGGGCGGCGCGGCGCGGGCGGCGCGGCGCGGGCAGCGCGGCGCGGGCAGCGCGGCGCGGGCAGCGCGGCGCGGGCAGCGCGGCGCGGGCAGCCTCAGGCCGGTTCGGTGACGAAGTCGATCAGGCGTTCCATGGCGTTGATCAACGGGGTCTCCACGTCGGCGAAGCTGTTCACCCGGGACAGGATGTGCCGCCACATGTCGGCCGGCTCGGCCACCCCGAGGGCTGCGCAGACCCCCTCCTTCCACGGCCGCCCCGGCGGAACCACCGGCCACGCCGCGATGCCCAGCGCCGCAGGCTTGACCGCCTGCCAGACGTCCACGTAGGGGTGTCCGGTCACCAGCACGTACGGCGAGTTCACCCGGGCCACGATCCGGCTCTCCTTGCTGCCGGGCACCAGGTGGTCGACGAGTACGCCGAGTCGTCGGGTCGGGCCGGGGCCGAAGTCGCGCACCTCGGCATCGAGGGCGTCGATGCCGTCCAACGGCTCCACGACCACGCCCTCGATCCGCAGGTCGTCGCCCCAGATCCGCTCGACCAGCGCGGCGTCGTGGATGCCCTCCACCCAGATCCGGCTGGCCTTGGCCACCTGGGCGCGAACGTTGTCCAACGCCACCGAACCGGACGCGGTCCGCCGGCGGGCCGCCGGCACTGGTGCGCGGGGTGGGCGGCGCAGAGTCACCGGGCGACCGTCGAGCAGGAACGCCGCCGGCAGCAGCGGGAAGTTGCGCCGCTTACCGTGCCGGTCCTCCAGCACCACGGCCCCGGCCTCGAAGCCCACCACCGCGCCGCAGAACCCGGAGTCGGCGTCCTCCACCACGAGATCCGGTTCGGCGTCCACCTCGGGGGTGACCTTCCGCCGCCGCCAGTCCCCCGCCAACACGTCCTCGCCGTATCGCCCCGCCATGTCGATCACGCTAACCCCGACACCGCCGCCCACGACCCCGACACACCGCCCCACCCGTCACAGCCCTGGCTCGCCGCCCACGACCCCACCACATCGCCCCATCGCCCCACCGCCCCACCGCCCCACCGCCCCACCGCCCCACCGCCCCACCGCCCCACCGCGTCGATCATGGGCTTGTGGTGCCTCACGGAACGCCATGAACCAGCAGGGATCGGCCACCACAGATCCATGATCAACGTGGGCGGAGGGCAGTGGGTGGGCGGAGGGGGCAGGAGCGGCCGGGAGTGGGGCGAAGGGGGCAGTTCGGGGCAGGCCGGTCAGCCGGAGCGGCAGTCGAGACAGGGCCGGTCGTGACCACGTACCCTTTCGGCATGTCCACCCCCGCAACGGGCTCGGTCACACTCGCGCCGCGCCGGTCGAGCCGGTTCGTTGCCTGGGTGCGCGCGTGGCGCGCTGGGTTGGTGCCGTACGACGAGGTCGCCGACGCCATCGCCGGCGACGAGGAGCACCTCGTCGCGGACGCACCCGGCACCTGGACCGACGTCCCGCTGAGCGCCGCGCTGCCCACCCTGGCCAAGCTCTCCCCGGACGACATCCGCCTGGTGCTGCCCGCGCCCGGCGATCCCCGAGGGCTGCCCGGCCCTGGCGACTTCGCCGGTGCCGCGCTGGTCACAGGCGAGGCGGTGGTCGCCGGCGGGCTCGGGTTGATCCCTGAGGTGCGGTTGCACACCTCCGGCTCCGGGGACTGTTTCGAGACGGTGCTCTGGCGGGTGTACCCGCTGCCGGCCAACGCGCCGGCCGCCTCACTCTCCCTGCCCGGTGCCGCTGAGGCGGAGGCCGAGTTGGCCGCCGCGCTGGCCGAGACGACCGCCGCGCTGACCCGTCTCGACGTGGCCCAGTGGCGGCCCGAGCTGGCCGGCGCGCTGGCCGCGCTGCGCCGCCCCGACGGCACCACCGACCTGCCACCGGGCTTCGACCCGCGAGCCCGCCGGCTCTTCGCCCGGGCCGCGGTGCTTGACCGGGTGCTCGCCCTGGCGGGGCACGCCGCGCCGGGCGGCGCGATCAACAACTATGAGGCGCAGCAGCGGGACGCGGCTCTCCGCCCACTCACCACGGCCTGTCGCCAGGCGCTGGTGGCTGCCTGCAACGCCCCACTGCGCCCCTGACTCCACACCCCACCGCACCCACCGCCGCGCCACACCCCACCGCCGCGCCGCCGCCGCGCCCCGCCGCGCACCGCATCCCAACGCCGCGCCCCGCCGCCGCACCGCACCGCATCCCACCGCCGCGCCCCGCCGCGGCACCGCACTGCCACACCCCGCCGCACCGCACCGCGCCGCACTGCCACACCCCGCCGCACCGCACCGCACTGCCACACCCCGCCGCCGCGCCGCGCAGCCGTGCCGCGGTTCGCCGCGGCGCGGCCAGACGTAGGCATGATCGTGCTCGATCCAGGATGTAGTGGCCTCCGCGGAGGAGCGTGGGCACTACTTCCTGGTTACAGCGCGATCATCACCGAGCCGGCCACCGGCATCGGCACCCGCACCGGCACCGGCAGCCGGCAGCCGGCAGCCGGCAGCCGGCAGCCGACCGCGCGACGATCAGACCTCGTCGAGCAGGTCCGCGACCGAGTTGATGATCCGGGACGGACGGTACGGGTAGCGCTCCGCCTCGGTGCGGCTGCTGATCCCGGTGAGCACCAGGATGGTCTCCAGCCCGGCCTCCAGGCCGCACAGGATGTCGGTGTCCATCCGGTCGCCGATCATCGCGGTGCTCTCCGAGTGCGCGTTGATGGTGTTGAGCGCTGAGCGCATCATCATCGGGTTCGGCTTGCCGACGAAGTACGGCTCCACCCCGGTCGCCTTGGAGATCATGGCGGCGACCGAGCCGGCGGCGGGCAGGGCGCCCTCCACGGACGGGCCGGTCACGTCCGGGTTGGTGCAGATGAACCGGGCTCCGTCGTTGATCAGACGGACCGCCTTGGTGATCGCTTCGAAGCTGTAGGTGCGGGTCTCGCCGAGCACCACGTAGTCCGGGGCGAAGTCGGTGAGCACGTAACCGACCGCGTGCAGCGCCGTGGTCAGCCCGGCCTCCCCGATCACGTACGCGGTGCCGCCCGGCCGTTGGTCGGCGAGGAACTGGCCGGTGGCCAGCGCGGACGACCAGATCGACTCCTCCGGCACGTCCAGCCCCATCCGGCTGAGCCGAGCCGTCAGGTCACGCGGGGTGTAGATCGAGTTGTTGGTCAGCACCAGGAACGGCTTGCCGGAGGATCGCAGCCGGCTGATGAACTCCGGTGCGCCGGGCACCGGCTGGCCCTCGTGCACCAGTACGCCGTCCATGTCGGTCAGCCAACTCTGCACGGGTTTGCGGTCATGCATGATGATCCTCAGAGGTCAGGGGCGGCGGGTCGGCACACAGCAAACGGTGGGGCAGGTGTCCCAGATCGGCAGCTCGCCGAGGCGGCGGCGCAGCTGCGCACCGTCCGGGTCGGTTCGCTCGGTGACCAGCTCACGCACCATGGTCACGAAACGGGGGTCGGTGCCCGGGGTGGCCGCCCGTACGAAGTCCAGGCCGAGCTGCTTGGCCGTCTCCAGCGCCTCGGTGTCCAGGTCCCACACGACCTCCAGGTGGTCGGAGACGAACCCGATCGGGCTGACCACCACGCTGGTGGTGCCGCCCTGCGCGAGGGTGGCCAGGTGGTCGTTGATGTCCGGTTCCAGCCATGGCATCTGCGGCGGGCCGGAGCGGCTCTGCCAGACCAGGTCGTACGCCAGGTCGGGTGCGGCGGCCGCGGCCACCAGCCGGGCGCTCTCGTGCAGCTGCGCCTCGTACCGGCCGCCGTGCGGGCCTGCGTTGGCCGCCATGGAGGTGGGGACGGAGTGGGCGGTGAAGACCAGCCGGGTGGTGTCCCGCTTCGCCGGGTCGAGTTGGCCCAGGGCCGCCCGGACCGCGTCGGTGTGCGGCTCGACGAAGCCGGGGTGGTCCCAGAACTGGCGCAGCTTCTCGATCACCGGGGCGTCCGGGCCGACGGCGGCCCGCGCGGCGGCGATGTCCTCCTGGTACTGCCGGCAGGACGAGTAGCCGCCGTACGCGCTGGTGACGAAGGCCAGGGCCCGGGTCACCCCGTCGTCGCGCATCTGGGTCACGGTGTCGGCGAGCATCGGGTCCCAGTTGCGGTTGCCCCAGTAGACGGGCAGGTCGAGACCGTGCGCGGCGAAGTCGGCCCGGACGGCGGCCAGCAGGTCACGGCACTGCTGGTTGATCGGGGACACCCCACCGAAGTGCTGGTAGTGCTCGGCGACCTCGGCCAGCCGCTCGGGCGGCACGCCCCGGCCCCGGGTGACGTTCTGCAGGAACGGCATCACGTCCTCGGGCCGCTCCGGGCCGCCGAAGGACACCAGCACCACCGCGTCGTACGACATGGGGTCATTCTTGCCGGTCGGCCCCGACCATCCGGCGACGCCCCCTGGACCGGACGCGTGGGTCACGCGTCCGGCGGTCGGGGGCGTCGTCGGAGGAGCGTCAGGAACCGATGGCGTGGTAGCCGCCGTCGACGTGGACGATCTCGCCGGTGGTGGCCGGGAACCAGTCGGAGAGCAGCGCCAGGCAGGCCCGGGCGGCGGGCTCCTGGTCGGTGAGGCTCCAGCCCAGCGGGGCCCGCTCGGCCCAGGCGTCCTCGAACTGGTCGAAGCCGGGGATCGACTTCGCGGCGATGGTGCGCAGCGGCCCGGCGGCGACCAGGTTGCTGCGGATGCCCTGCTTGCCCAGGTGCAGCGCCAGGTAGCGGGACGCCGACTCCAGGCCGGCCTTGGCCACGCCCATCCAGTCGTAGACCGGCCACGCCTTCGTCGCGTCGAAGGTCAGGCCGACCACCGCGCCGCCGGGCGACATCAGCGGCAGCGCCGCCATGGCGAGCGACTTGTACGAGAAGGTGGAGACGTGCAGGGCGGTCGCCACGTCCTCCCAGGGGGCGTCGAGGAAGCCGCCACCCAGGCAGCTCTGCGGGGCGAAGCCGATCGAGTGCACGACACCGTCGAGCCCGTCGACGTGCTCGCGGACCCGGTCGGCAAGGCTGGCCAGGTGCTCGGTGTTGGTGACGTCCACCTCGATCACCGGCGCCGGCTCGGGCAGCCGCCTGGCGATCCGCTCGACCAGGGAGAGCCGGCCGAAGCCGGTCAGCACGACCTGCGCGCCGTTCTCCTGGGCGAGCTTCGCCACCGAGAAGGCGATCGAAGCATCGGTGATGACACCACTGACGAGCAGCCGCTTACCGGTGAGCAGTCCGGACATGCAGGGTTTCCTCCGTACTCAAAAGGGTTAGTGGCCCATGCCGAGGCCGCCGTCGACCGGGATCACGGCGCCGGAGACGTACCCGGCGCTGTCGGAGGCCAGCCAGGTGACCACCCCGGCGACCTCGTCCGGGCTGGCCATCCGCCCGGCCGGGATCGACTTGCGGATCTCCGCCTTGCGGTCCTCGGGCAGGCCGGCGGTCATGTCGGTGTCGATGAAGCCGGGCGCCACCACGTTGGCGGTGATGTTGCGGCTGCCCAGCTCCCGGGTGATCGAGCGGGCCACGCCGACCAGACCAGCCTTGCTGGCGGCGTAGTTGACCTGCCCGGCACCGCCGGCGAGGCCGACCACCGAGGAGATGAAGATCATGCGACCCCACTTGGCGCGGAGCATCTTGCCGGAGGCCCGCTTGGCGACCCGGAACGCACCGGTGAGGTTGGTGTCCACCACGCCGGTGAACTGCTCCTCGGTCATCCGCAGCAGCAGCGTGTCGGCGGTCATGCCGGCGTTGGCGACCAGCACCTCGACCGGCCCCAGCTCGGCCTCCACCGCGGTGAACGCGGCGTCGATCGAGGCCGCGTCGGTGACGTCGGCCCGTACGCCGAACAGCCCTTCCGGGGCCTCGCCGCTGCGGTGGGTGACCGCCACCCGATCGCCCTGCTTGGCGAAGGCCTGCGCGATGGCCAGGCCGATTCCCCGGTTGCCGCCGGTCACCAGCACGGTACGGGCCACGGTTCCCCCTTGCTCAGCTGATCTCAGTCGCAGGCGAGCCTAGGCGCTACCGACAGGTAAGCGCTAACGGGGACCGCGTCAGACTGGGGTACGACACCGGGATCAACCCCTGGTGGCACGCCCTTACGAGGCGTCGGCCCGTAGCCTCCCGGTGGTGAACCGGCAACCGATCGTCGTGGCCCTGCGGGCCCTGCGGCAGACCCTGCTGGGCCCCGACGCCCCGCCCGGCCGGCCGCTGGCGGCCCGCTGGCCCAGGCTGGCCCCTTACGCCGCCCCGGCCGGGCTGCTCGCCGCGCTCGGCCTCTTCTCGATCACGCTGACCGTGGAAAGCGAGTGGGCCCTGCCGATGCCGGTCGCGGTGCTGTTCGCGGCGATGACCGTGGCGCCGCTGCTGGCGCTACCCCGGCGTCCGCTGCTGGCCTGGCGGCTGACGGTGCTGGCCCTGCTGATCTGCACGTTCAACGCCCCAGCCGACCAGGCCTGGCCGTGGACCCCGCCTCTGGCGCTCGGGTCGATCGCGGTGCTGGCGGTGGTCGTCGCGCGGGTCGACCGGCCGGTGCTGGCCTGGGTGGTGACGATCAGCACGGTGCCGGTGTTCGCCCTGGTCCATCCCGCGAACCGGGTCCCGGTCCTGCTGCTGCTCGGCGCGCTGGCGATCGTCGGCGACCTGATCCGGCGTAACCGGCTGTCCCGGCGTGCGCTGGCCGCGCAGACCGAGCTGAGCGAGCGGGAGCAGGAGCGCCGCGCGGTGCTGGAGGAACGCACCCGGATCGCCCGGGAGATGCACGACGTGGTGGCCCACCACATGTCGCTGATCGCGGTGCAGGCGGAGACCGCCCCGTACCGGCTGACCAACGTGCCGGCGCCGGCAGCCGCGGAATTCGTCGCCATCGCCGCCTCGGCCCGCGACGCGCTCAACGACATGCGGCGGCTGTTGGGGGTGCTGCGCAGCGAGTCGACCGGTCCGCAGACCGCTCCGCAGCCGGACCTGACCGACCTGGGCGCGATGGTGGACGCGGCGCGCCGAGCCGGCATGCCGGTGACCCTGGACGCCGGGCCGGTGGACGACGGACAGGTGCCCGCGCCGGTCGGGCTGGCCGCGTACCGCATCGTGCAGGAGGGCCTGGCCAACGCGGCCCGGCACGCGGCCGGGGCCGCGGTGCGGGTCACCGTCCACGCCGATCAGTCCACCCTGGGGGTACGCGTGCAGAACGCGCCGCCCGACGACGGGCGCGCCCGGCCGGAGACCGAGTTGGACGCCGGGCATGGGGTGACCGGCATGCGGGAGCGGGCCACCTCGTTGGGCGGTACGTTCAGCGCCGGGCCGCTGCCCGACGGGGGTTACGCGGTGGCGGCCGAGCTGCCGTACGACACGGAGAGCGGGGACCGATGATCCGGGTGCTGATCGCCGACGACCAGGCGATGGTCCGGCAGGGCTTCGGCGCGCTGCTCGCCGCCCAACCGGATCTGCTGGTGGTGGGTGACGCCGCCGACGGTGCGCAGGCCGTCGCCGCCGCCCGCCGGCTCGACCCGGACGTGGTGCTGATGGACGTGCGGATGCCGGTGCTGGACGGGCTGGCCGCCACCCGCAAGCTGCTCGGCGACCGTTCGGCGCAGCGCCCCCGGGTGCTCATCCTCACCACCTTCGACCTGGACGACTACGTGTACGAGGCGCTGCGCGCCGGAGCCAGCGGCTTCCTGCTCAAGGACGCCCCGGCAGCCGACCTGGTGCAGGCGGTGCGGGTGGTGGCGGCCGGGGACGCACTGCTCGCCCCAGCGGTCACCCGCCGGCTCATCGCCGAGTTCGCGGCCCGCCCGGACCGCCGCCGGCCGCGCCCCACCGACCTGGCCGGGCTCACTCCACGAGAGACCGAGGTGCTGCGGTTGATCGCTCGGGGCCGCAACAACGCGGAGATCGCGGGTGACCTGGTGGTGGCAGAGCAGACCGTGAAGACGCACGTCGGGCGGATCCTGGCGAAGCTGGGGCTGCGCGACCGGGTCCAGGCCGTGGTGCTGGCCTACGAGACAGGTCTGGTGGCAGCCGGCGAGTAGCACCGTGGAGCCAGCCCACGAACGGCTCCCCGGGACGACGACCGATGGCCGACCACCCGCGCACTCTGCCTCCGGACGACATTCCGGAGGGAGAACGTGATGCGACGACGAGGTGCCAGCCGTGTGGCGCTGGCCGCGCTGCTCGGCGTGAACCTGGTCCTGCCGACCCGACCCGAGCCGGTCGCGGCGGCGGGGTTCGTCGAGGCGTACCCGGTCATGGCGGCGGCGATGGGCGCGGCCGGCCCCCCGTACGCGGACTGGGCCGCCGACGGGCGTCGGTTTCTGCTGTTCGACCCGCGCGGCGACGGCCGCGCGGTCGAGGTGCTCGGCGACCTGGCCGACGCGGACCGGATCGCGGTGCTGGTGCCCGGCGTGGGCAGCACGCTCGCGGACTTCGACCGGGGGTTGGGCGGGGTGGCCCACCGAGCGCCAGCGGTGCAGGCCGGGCAGCTCTACCGGGAGCTGCGGGCGACCGACCCGGCGGCGCGGGTCGCGGTGCTGGCCTGGCTCGGCTACGACCCGCCCGACGGGGTGTTGACCGCCGCCGGTGGTGTCAGCGCCCGACGCGGCGCGGCCGGGCTGGCCGTGCTGCTGCGGGAACTGGCCGCGCGGAGCCCGGCGGCGACGATCACGCTGGTGGGGCACAGCTACGGGGCGCTGGTGGTGTCGCTGGCGGCGACGGACGCCCCGGCCCAGGTCCGCGACGTGGTCAGCCTCGGCGGCATCGGGGCCGGGGTGCAGCGCGCCGATGATCTGCGCGGGCGGCGGTTCTGGGCGGCCGAGGCACCCACCGACTGGATCCGTCGGGTGCCGCCGGTGCGACTGCCCGGCCTCGGCTTCGGCCGTCGCCCCGGCGACCCGGCGTTCGGGGCCCGGCCGTTGCCGGTGGGTGGGGTCGCCGGGCACGACGGCTACCTCGCGCCGGGCAGTTCCACCCTGGGCGCGGTCGCGGCGGTCGTCCTGGGCGGCGAGTTGGTCGGGGACACCCGGTGAGCCGCGACCGTTTCGTCGACGCGCTGCGGGCGTACGCCATCGGCGGGGTGGTGCTGGGGCACTGGCTGGTCACCGGGCTGGTGGTGGCCGGCGACGGTGGGCTGCACCAGGCCAGCCCGCTGACCGCGCTGCCCGGTCTGGCCCCGTTGACCTGGGTGTTGCAGACGCTCGGGTTGTTCTTCTTCGCCGCCGGGTTCGGCTCGGCCCGATCGCTGGCTCGCCACGAGGGCAGCGCGGGCGGTTGGCTGGCTCGTCGGCTGCGCGGGCTGCTGCTGCCGACGGTGGCGTTGCTGGGAGTGGGCGCCGCCGTGCTGCTCGCCGCCACCGTCGTCGGCACTCCGGACGACACGCTCACCGTCGCACTACGGCTCGCGGTCAGCCCGCTGTGGTTCCTGGTGCCGCTGCTCCTCCTGGTCGCGTCGACCGGCCCGCTACGCGTCGCCGTACGCCGGTGGGGGTTGGGGCGCTGCGTCGTACCGGCGGTGACCGTTGTCGCGCTGGCCGATCTGACCGTGCGTCTGCTGCCGGTCGGCACCCACCTGCCACCGGCCACCGTGGTGGCGGCCTGGTCGGTGCCGTACCTGCTCGGCGTGGCACACGCCGATGGGCTGCTGGCCGGTCGGCGGGCGGCCAGCACGCTGGTGGGTGGTGGGGTGGCCGTCCTGGCGGTACTGCTGGCGCTGGGCTACCCGGTGAGCGCGGTCGGGGTGCCCGGGGCGGGGGTGTCCAACCTGAACCCGCCATCACTGCTGGCGGTGGCCCTGGCAGTCACCCAGGTCGGGCTGGCGCTGCTCGCTCGGCCGGCGCTGGAACGGTTGCTGACCCGGCCGCTGCCGGGCCGGGCGGTGACCGAGGCGAACCGATCCGCGGTCCGGATCTACCTGTGGCATCAGCCGGTGCTGGTGGCGGTGACAGCGCTCACCGCCCGCAGCGGGCTGACCCTGCCGGGGCTGCACACCGTCCCGGACGATCTGGGCTGGGTGCTGGCGCGTTTCTGCTGGCTGCCACTGCTCGCCGCGGTGCTGGTCACGGTCGTGCGGGCGGGCCGGCCGGCGGGCCACCCGAGGAGGTGGCGTCAGCCGGGTGGTGGAGGGGTCGCCGGCCGCTCGGCCGAGTGCGTCCCGTCGCCATCGCAGGTGTACGATCATCGACGTTCCGGCCCGCTCGACTTGCAGGAGGTGATCGCTGTGCGAGATAGCGATCCTCCTAGTCGTGGCCGGGCCAATGGTCAGCCCCGCTGAGCCACGACTCAGTCTGGTGAGCTGACCCCGCTCCGCTCCCCCACCGCTTCGGCCCACGCCGGGGTGTGTGTGCCGCGCCGTCCGATCCCGGACGGTCGCCGGGAGCCGCCCGGTCACGACTTCGTGTGCGCGTCCCCACCCCCTGCGGTCCGCCCCCGCACGCGGACCGTCCAGCCGCCACCCGGAGCCGTCCATGAGCCGCTACGTCGCCCCGCTGGGCTTCACCCTCGCCGCCGTCTGGGTGGCCATCGTCTTCGTGCTGGCCGGCGGCGGTTACTGACCACCGCCGGCCTCCCGGTCAGAGCATCCGCGACGACCAGAGCAGGCTGAGCGCGCCGGCGCAGAGCGCCAGCAGCAACGCCAGCCCGGCGTACCACTGGGTCACCTCACGGGGCTCGGTGCGGAAGCCGATCGAGCTGCCCATGTCCTGATAGACCTGCTTCAACTCGCTCACCGAGGCCGCCTCGTAGAAGTAGCCCTCGGTGGTCTCGGCAAGCTCGGCCAGGGCCAACCGGTCCACCGGCACCCGCTGCAACTGCCCGCCGATGTCGACCTGGCCGGTGTCGGTGCCGAAGGCGATGGTGGAGACCGGGACGTTGGCCGCCTGCGCTGCCGCCGCCGCCTCCTCCACCGCCCGCCCGGAGGTGCGGAACCCGTCGGAGAGCAGCACGATCCGTGCCGGCGGGATGCCCGCCGCGCCGTCGGCCGGCACCGACCGGATCGCCTCCAGGCAGGTGAACACCGCCTCGCCGGTCGCGGTCGCCTCGGCCAGCACCAGCCCGTCGATGGCACTGGTCACCGCGTCCCGGTCCTTGCCCGGCGACACCAGCACGTTGGCCGCCTTGGCGAACGACACGAGCCCCAGGTTGTAGCTCTCCGGCAGCTCACTGACGAACTGCTTGGCCGCCTCCTGTGCCGCCTCCAGTCGGTTCGGTGCCACGTCGTCGGCCTGCATCGACAACGACACGTCGATGGCGAGCATCACGGTGGCCCGCTCCAGCGGCTCCTTGGTGTCCACCGCGGGCCGGGCCAGTGCGGTGGCCAGCACCAGCAGGCAGAGCAGGAACGCGGTCGCCGGAACGTGTCGACGCCAACCGAGCCCCTTCGGCGCCACCGTGCGCAGCAGGTCCACATTGGTGAACCGCATCGCGTACGCCCGGCGGTGCAGCTGCCGCCAGATGTAGAACGCGGCAAGTGCGAGCACCGGCAGTACGGCCAGCAGCCACCACGGTTGCATGAAACGGATCATCGTGTCGTCCCCCGGGTGCGCGCGTGCCGCTGCGCGGCCACGAATCGCACCATGTCCAGCAGCCAGTCTCGGTCGGTACGCAGACGCAGGTGGGCCGCGCCCGCGCCGCGCAGGGCGGCGGCGATCGTGGCCCGTTGGGCGGCGGCGGCCTCGGCGTAGCGCTGCCGCAGCCGCGGGTCGGCGGTCTGCACCTCGTGCAGCTCGCCGCTCTCCGGGTCGACCACCGGCAACACGCCCACGTCGGGCAGCTCCAGCTCTCGCGGGTCGATCACCTCGATCGCCAGCACGTCGTGACGGACCCGCAGCTTGCGCATCGGCCGGGCCCACTGCTCGGCCGGCGCGAGGAAGTCCGAGATCACCACGGCCACCCCGCGCCGACGGGGCGGACGGTTGAGCATCTCGATCAGGGCACCGAGGTCACCACGGCCGGGCTGGATGGTGGTGCCGGCGACGGCACGTAGCAGGCCCTGCGCCTCCTTACGACCGGAGCGGGCCGGCAGTCGGGTGAGCACGCCGGGCCCGACCGGCGGTGGTCCACCTCGCCAGCGTCGGGCCGGCGCGGACGCCCCGCCGCCAGTGCCGATCACGGCGCCGATCCGGTTGCCACCGCGCACGGTCAGGTGGGTGATGGCAGCCGTGGCGGCGACCACCACCTCCCGCTTGAGCCACTGTCCGGTGCCGAAGTCCAGGCTGGCGGAGAGATCCACCGCGAGCCAGGTCTCCAGTTCCCGGTCGGCGACCGTACGCCGCACGTGCGGTGTCGTGGTCCGCGCGGTGACCGGCCAGTCCATCCGGCGGACGTCGTCGCCGGGGCGGTACTCCCGCGACTCTCCCGCCTCGCTGCCCGGTCCGGGCAGCAGGCCGGCGTAGTCGCCCTGAAGCAGACCGTCGAGCTTGCGGGTGACGAGCAGTTGAAGCCGGGACAGCACGGCCTCGCTGCGATCGGCGAGGGGGGCGGGTCGAGGGGTGGGTGAGGTCACGGGCGTTGCCCGGGCCAGCCTGCGCCCGGCGGCGGCGGGGCGGTCGGTGACGGGGAGGCCTGCTGTCGGCTGGCGACCGCCGGGAGCGGGATGGTCGACATCACCCGGTGCACGATGTGGTCGGCAGGCACGTCGTCGGCGAGCGCGTCGTAGCTGAGCACCAACCGGTGCCGCAGGATGTCCGGCGCGATGTCCTGCACGTCCTGCGGCAGGGCGTAGTCCCGCCCACGCAGCAGCGCCAGCGCGCGGGTCGCCCGGACCAGACCCAGCGATGCGCGCGGGCTGGCCCCGTACTGGATCAGCTGGGCGACGTCGGGCATCCCGTGCTCGGCCGGGGCTCGGGTGGCCAGCACCAGCCGGACCGCGTAGTCGACCAGGGCGTTGTGCACGAAGACCTGGTCCGCCTTGCGTTGCAGGGCGATCAACTCGGGTGTGTCGAAGACCGCGGTCGGCTCGGGCGCGGTCACGCCCATCCGGTAGACGATCTCCCGTTCCTCCGCGTCGGTCGGGTAGCCCACCACGATCTTCATGAGGAACCGGTCGCGCTGCGCCTCCGGCAGCGGGTAGACGCCCTCCTGCTCGATCGGGTTCTGGGTGGCCATCACCAGGAACGGGTCGGGCACCCGGTGACTCTCCCCGCCGATGGAGACCTGCCGCTCGCTCATCACTTCGAGCAGCGCGGACTGCACCTTCGCCGGAGCCCGGTTGATTTCGTCGGCGAGCAGGAAGTTGACGAAGACCGGGCCCAATTCGACGTCGAACTTCTCGCTCGACTGCCGGTAGATCCGGGTGCCCATGATGTCGGCCGGCACCAGGTCCGGGGTGAACTGCATCCGGGCGAAGGACCCGCCGACGACCTTGGCGAGGGTCTCCACCGCCAGGGTCTTGGCGACCCCGGGCACCCCTTCGAGCAGGCAGTGACCACGGGCGAGCAACGCGACGAACATCCGCTCCACCATCCGGTCCTGCCCGACGATCACACGTTTGATCTCGAACATCGCCCGCTCCAGCAGCGTGGCGTCCTCCGCGGGGGTGGTCACCGGCGCAGGTGGCTGCGGTGCCGCCCCGTTCGGCGTCGGGGTTTCGGGCATGGTCGGCTGGGCCACCGGTCCTCCACAGCGTTGGTCGGTCGTCGCGGCTCGTGCGGTATCAAGACTCGCACGCCTTGCTGAGTGTCGAGGTGGGGAGAAGCCGATTTTCGCCGCGCCGTCCCCAGCAGCCGAATCGCGCATCGCGGGTGTTCACCAACCGGCCACCGCGTGTACGATTCACCCCGTCGCCGGGCGACTCCCCCCGTGGTCGCCCGGCGCTCAAGCTCTCCGTCCCGCCGCCCTAGACTGGCCGGGATGAGCATCCCTTCCCCCGCCGACGAGGCACTGGTCTGCTCGGCCCGGGGCTGCCGGGCCCCTGCCGTGTGGGCCCTGCAGTGGAACAATCCACGCCTGCACGACGCCGATCGACGCAAGACCTGGCTGGCCTGCGCCGAGCACCGCGGCAGCCTCGGTGACTTCCTGGACGCTCGCGGCTTCCTGCGTGCCGTCACTCCGGTGCCCGGATCGCCTACGCTCGACACGTGAGCGGCGACCCACCGGCTTCCCCCGGCCCCACCTCCCCGTCCTGGCCGCCCACCCCGGCCACCACACCACCCGGCGTCCCGCCGCCGCCCGGCGCGTTCCCGGCGCCCGGCACGCTCGGCCCGGAGCCCGCCGCGCCCGACGTGTCGTCGCCCGCCCCGCTACCGCCGGCCGCGCTGCCGGCACCGGGCCACCGGCCGGCGCCCGGCGCCGACCAGCGCCCGCCCGAACTGCCGGCGCCAGGCCTCCTGCCGCCCGACTCCCTGGTGACGCGTGGGCCGGTGGCGCGAGGGCCGCTGGAGCCCTGGCCGGACACGGTCCACTGGCAGCCGATCTCCACCGACCTGATCTGGGTGGAGCTGATCCGGCTGGCGATCGTGGTCGCCATCGGGCTGGCGGTGACGGCGGTCGGCTGGGCGTTGAGCGGCCACTGGCTGTTCGGGCTCGCCCTCGCCCTCGTGCTGGTGCTCGGCGTGTGGCGGGCCATCGCGATCGTCCGCGCGGTCCGGGCCTGGGGGTACGCCGAGCGGGAGAACGACCTGCTGGTCCGGCACGGGCTGCTGGTCCGCCGGCTCTCCATCGTGCCGTATTCGCGGATGCAGTTCGTCGACGTCAGCGCCGGGCCGCTGGAGCGCGTCTTCGACCTGGCCACCGTGCAGTTGCACACGGCGGCGGCCGCGAGCGACGCCCGGGTGCCCGGGCTGCGCCCGGCGGAGGCGTCCCGGCTACGCGACCGGCTCACCGCGCTTGGCGAGGACCGGGCGGAGGGGCTGTGAGCACCCGAGCGGGCGACCGCGGGCCGCGCCGGGGGCCGGCCCGATGAGCGACGGCCCCACCGAGCCGAGCACAGTGCCACCCGCCGGCCCGACCCCCCACGGGCCGGTGCCGCCGGGGGCCCCCTATCCGTGGCCCACACCGCCGAGCGGCGGCGAGGGCGAGCCCCGGCAGCGACTGCACCCGCTCAGCCCGGTGCTGCACGGCGCCAAGTCACTGGTCGTGGTGATCGCCGGGCTGTCCTGGTCGACCCTGTCCCGGGTGGGGTTCGGCTGGTTCGCCGCCATGGTGGTGGTGCTGGCGCTCGGCGCGACCGTGCTGTCGGTGATCAGCTGGTACAACACCGGCTACCACGTGGTGGGCCGTGAGCTACGGGTGTACGAGGGGCTGCTCTGGCGGCGTACCCGGGCCATCCCGTTGGAGCGACTGCAGGCCGTGGAGGTGGTCCGGCCCCTGCTCGCCCAGCTCACCGGCCTCGCCGAGCTGCGTCTTGAGGTGGTCGGCGGGGGCAAGACCGAGGCGCCACTGGCGTACCTCGGGGTGGCCGACGCGGCCCTGCTGCGCGAGCGTCTGCTGGTGCTGGCCGGGCGGGGGGCGCAGGCGCCCGCGCCGGACCACGCGGTGGCCCCGGGGGCGGCGGTGCCACCGACGGCTGCGCCGGGCCGGCCACTGCATGCGGTACGCAACCAGAGCCTGCTGATCAGCCAACTGCTCACCCCGCAGGCGTTCCTGCTCCCGTTCGGTGTGGCCTTCGTCGTGATGCAGTTCCTCACCGCGGGGTCGTGGTCGTTCGTCGCGGTGGCGAGCACGCTGACCGCGATGGCCGGTGTGCTGCTGCAACCGATCCGCCGGGTCCTCGACGACTGGAACTTCCGGCTGGCCCGCGACGGCGGCACGCTGAGGGTGCACAACGGCCTGCTGGAGACGCGGGCGCAGACCGTCCCGCTGGAGCGGGTGCAGACGGTGCGGGCCACCTGGCCGTTGCTGTGGCGGGGAAACGGCTGGCTGCGGCTGCGCCTGGAGGTGGCCGGTTACTCCGTCGCGGAGGCCGACGACCGCAACCGGCCCGACCGGCTGCTGCCGGTCGGTGACCTGCCGACAGCCACGATGATCGTCGCCGAGGTGCTGCCGGGGGTACGCCTCGACGCGCTGGCGCTGAGCCCGCCGCCGCGCCGCACGCGTTGGCTGCATCCGCTGGGCCGTGGCGCGTTCGGTGCGGGGCTGTTCGAGCGGGTGTTCGTCACCCGGTCCGGGCGGCTCACCCGGCAGTTGGTGATCGTGCCGTACGCCCGGATTCAGAGTGTGCGGGTGGTGCAGGGGCCGGTCCAGCGCCGCCTGGGGCTGGCCTCCGTGCACGCGGACACCGCAGGCGGATCCGGCGCCACGGCCCAGGACCGGGACCTGGCAGAGGCGTGGGCCCTGGCAGCCGACCTGACCGCCCGCGCACACTCCGCCCGCCTGGCCCCACCCCGCTGATCGGGGTCAGCGGTCGACGGGTACCGCTGGTTGGTCGGGGGTGATCGGTCCGCGTGACGCCGGCTGCTCGTCGGTCGGTGGTCCGGCGGTGTCGTCGGGGGTGGCGGTGATCCGCCCTGGTGGTTTTCCGGGGCCCGGGTCCGTTCCGGCCCTTGGGTGGCGGGCCCGCCAGGCGGCCCAGCCGCGCTCGGCCAGGCCGACCACCAGGAAGGTCAGCCCCACGTACGCCCAGCCGACCAGCACGTCGATCACGTAGTGCTCACCCGAGTAGACCAGGGTGAAGGTCATCGCCAGCGGGTACGCGAGCAGCAGCGGCCACCAGCGGCGGCGGGTGGCGGTCAGGAAGAACAGCACCACGAACAGCGCCCACGCGGTGTGCAGCGACGGCATCGCGGCGACCGGGTTGGAGGCGATCTGGCCGGCGTTGAGCACGTTGCCGGCACCGTGCATGCCGAACGCCTTCCAGCCCCGGGTGGAGATCCGGGCGACCTCGGTGAGCAGCCCGTTCTGCGCTGCCCACCAGGGCGGGGCGGCCGGGTAGATGAAGTAGGTGACCAGGCCGGCGGCGCAGAGGAAGCCCCAGCGCCGCATGTACGCGGCCCAGCGGTGCCGGTCGCGTATCCAGAGCACGGAGGCGGCGGTCAGCGCCACCACGAAGTGCGAGAAGTACACCCAGCTCGCCGCGACGTCCCACCAGTGCACCTGCGGGTGGTAGAGGTGCTGCTGCAACCAGACGGTGGGCACCTCACCGCCGGTGGCCCAACCGAACATGAACCGGTCGGCGACGATCAACTCCATCGCGTGCGGGGTGGCGCCGTTGTCGGCGAACCCGCGCGAGAGGTTGTAGAGGACGAACAGCAGCACCACCGGCACCCAGTCCCGGGCGAAGCGCAGGTGACTACGCCACGGGCGGTCGCTGTTCCAGGCGATGGTCGCGGCCCAGATCCAGACGAAGGCGTACGTGGGGTCGGTGGGCAGCCCGATGGCCAGCCACGCGGCGACGAAGGCGACCGCCCAGACGGTCATGGCGACGACGCGCCGACGACCCCCGTCGGGGGACGCGGGCGGGTCGGTCCGGGCGGGGGGCTGGGGGTCAGTCACGACGGCCATCGTGGTCAAGGTTAGCGACGGGGCCGGCATCGACCGACGGGGACCACCCGGCGAAGCCGGGCACAGGTGGGAGGCGGTCGGTGTCAGGATCCCCGGGCGCGTGCTCGGTGGGCTCGGCGAGCACCTAGGCTGACGACCATGCAGGAGCAGCCCGAGCCGGCCTTCGCGCCGGGTCTGACCGCGCAGGTCGAGTTGACGGTCACCGACGCGGACACCGCCCAGGCGGTGGGTTCCGGGGACGTACCGGTGCTGGGCACTCCCCGGGTGCTCGCCCTGGCCGAAGCGGCCACCGTCGCGGCGACGGCGACCGGGATGCCGGCCGGGTCGACGACCGTGGGGACCCGGGTCGAGCTGGAGCACCTGGCGCCGACCGTGGTCGGCCGGACGGTCCGGGCGCAGGCCCTGCTGGCGACCGTCGACGGTCGCCGGCTGTCGTTCGAGGTCACGGTCAGCGACGGCGACCAGACGGTGGCGCGGGGCCGCGTGGACCGGATCCTGGTGGACCGGCAACGCTTCGTCGACCGTGCCGGGCGGGCGTCGTGAACGCCGGTTTCGTCGAGGTCGCCGACCGGGTGCACGTGAGACGCGAGCCGCTGCTGCGGGTCAACGTCACCCTGGTCGTCGGCGACGACGAGGCGCTCCTGGTGGACACGCTCTCGTCGGCCGCTCAGGCCACCGAACTGGCCGCCGCCGTCCGGGCGGTCACCGACCGTCCGTTGACGCTGGTCAACACCCACCACCACTACGACCACTGCTTCGGCAACGCCGTCCTGGCCGGCGACCCACCCCGCCCGGTGTACGCGCACGAGCTGGCCGCCGCAGCCCTGCGTGAGGAGCCGGAGCGGCTGCGCCGGGAGGCGTACGAGGAGGTGCGGACGGAGCACCCGGCGCTCGCCGCCGAGCTGGCCGACACCCCGCTGCTCGCCCCGACGCACACCGTGCACACCGAGACGACTCTCGACCTGGGCGGCCGGCGGGTGCTGCTGCGGCACCCGGGGCGGGGGCACACCGAGGCCGACCTGGTGGTGCACGTGCCGGACGCCGACGTGTTGGTCGCCGGGGATCTGGTGGAGCAGAGCGGACCGCCCGCGTTCGAGGACTCGTACCCCCTGCAGTGGCCGGACGCGGTCGCGGACCTGCTGCGACTGACCACCGCGCGCACGGTGGTGGTGCCGGGCCACGGTGACCCGGTGGACGTCGATTTCGTCCGCGCCCAGCACGCCGAGCTGGCGAGGCTGGCCTGGCTGATCCGGGCCGCGCACACCGGTAGCGCGCCGCCGGAACGGGTGGCCGCCGAGGCGCCCTTCGGCGCCCGCGCCGCCCTGATCGCCGCCCGCCGCGGCTACAACGAGCTCAACGGCACGGTCTAGCCTCCGAAGCGGCGCTCCACGTCGGCGCGGGTGGGCATGGCGGTGGCGCCGCCTGGTGACTCGCAGACCAGGCCGGCCACCCGGAGCGCGAAGGCCACCCGATCGACCCAGACCGCCGGGTCGGCCGGTTCGCCGTCGAGGAGCAGATCGGCGATCAACGCGGCCATCACCGAGGCGCCGGCGCCGGTGGCGTCGACCGCGTTCACCTTCGCGGCCGGTACGCGTACCGGATCCGCCCCGGCGGCGGCGAGCACCGCGCCGGCCGCGCCCAGCGTCACCACCACCGTGGTGGCGCCCAGCTCGCGCAGGTACGCGGCCACCCCCTCCACCGGCTCGCCGGGGTAGAGCAGCTGGGCGTCGGCGGTGCTCAGCTTGACCAGATGCGCGCTGGCGGCGAACTCGGCCACCACCTCGCGCAGCCCTTCCAGCGCGGCCGGACCGTTCAGCAGCCAGGGGCGTACGTTCGGGTCGAAGACCCGCAGACCGGTGGCGAGCGACCAGGCGCGTTTCGCGGCGGCCAGCGTGGCGGGCTGGAGCAGCACGACCGACCCGCAGTAGAGCACGTCGGCGCCCTCCACCAGTGCCAGGTCCAGATCGTCGGGGCCCAGCAGGCTGTAGGAGGGCGGCTCGCCGTAGAAGCGGAAGTCGGGTTCCGGGCCGGCGAAGGTGACCACCGCGAGCGTGGTCGGCGCGGGCACCGTGACCGCGCCGGCCAGCCCGACGTCGAGCGCGGTCAGGAAGGCGCGGATCCGGCCGGCCAGCACGTCGTCGCCGAGCGACCCCACGAACTGTGCCGCGCCGCCGAGCCGGGTCACCCCGACGGCGACGTTGAGCGGACCGCCGCCGATCGCCTGCCGGTACACCCGCTCACCGTCGCGTTCGGTGTCGAGCAGGTCGACCAGCGCCTCGCCGAGCACCACCGCGTATCCCATGCTGCTCCTTTCGTCGTCGCCAGTGCCCGCCGCACGCGGAGACGAACGGCGTGGCACCAGGCTGGCACAGCGCAACGCCCGGCGGGTGCCGAAGACGGTGCAACGGCGCGCGCTATCCCGGCTGGTGGATCGGCCCGTCGAGCGCCCCCAGCGGACGGCCGGTGCCGCCCCAGCGGGCCGCGACGATCTGCGCGGCCACGCTAACCGCGGTCTCCTCCGGTGTACGCCCACCGAGGTCCAACCCGATCGGGGAGGCGAGCCGGGCGAGCTGCGCCTCGCTGAGCCCCGCCTCGCGCAGCAGCTTGTGCCGCTCGTCGTGGGTGCGCCGCGAACCCATCGCGCCGACGTATGCCAGCGGGTGGCGCAGCGCCAACTCCAGCAACGGCACGTCGAACTTGGGGTCGTGGGTGAGCACGCACACCACCGTCCGCCCGTCGACCCGATCGGCGTCCACCTCCGCGCGCAGGTAGCGGTGGGGCCACTGCACCACCACCTCGTCCGCCTCGGGAAAGCGCCGCGCGGTGGTGAAGACCGGCCGGGCGTCGCAGATGGTGACCCGGTAGCCGAGGAACGCGCCGAGCCGGGCCACTGCGCCGGCGAAGTCGATCGCCCCGAAGACGATCATTCGGGGCGGGGTGGTGTACGCGGCCACGAAGAGACTGAGCCCGCCGCCTCGGCGCTGCCCCTGGTAGCCGTACCGAAGCACCCCGCTGCGCCCGGCCGCGAGCAGCCCGAGGGCATCGGCGCTGGCGGCGTCGTCGAGTCGGTCGTCGCCGAGCGAGCCGATCACCCGCTGGCCGGCCAGCACCAGCCGCCGACCCAGCCGCCGGGCCGGGTCGGTCGACACCGCGCCCGGTGATTCGGCGGCATCGGCCGCCACGCAGGTGACCACTGCCGCTGGTTGCCCGGCCCGGCGGGCGGCGTCGACCGCGTCCAACTCCGGCAGGTCGCGGGCGTCGACGCGTTCCACGAACACGTCGAGGATGCCGCCGCAGGTCAGGCCCACGGCGTACGCGTCGTCGTCGCTGATTCCGTAGCGAGTCAGCTCTGGTGTGCCGGTTTCGAGCACGCGACGGGCCCGCTCGTAGACGTCCGCCTCCACGCAGCCGCCGGAGACGCTGCCGGTGACCGTGCCGTCGGCCGCGACCAGCATGGTGGCGCCGGGCGGCTGCGGCGCTGAGCGCCAGGTGGCCACGACGGTGGCCAGAGCGACCGGCTCGCCGGAGCGGCAACGGCGGTGCACCTCGTCGAACACGTCCGGCACCGGCTGCGCCTCTCCGTCTTGTCATCCCCGTACGCAGGATATGGCGTCCACCGGCGACCGGGGGGTCATCCCATTCATCGAGGACCGACTATTGCGCTGTGGCCGCGCGGCGTGGTGGGATGACGCGTACCGGGCGGTGCGAGGGCTGCCGCGCCGCCGGTTGCCGGGTTCGTTAGACGCGAGGGCGCCGGTCCCTGACAGGACCGTTGACGGCGCACGTCCACCGGCCGGTTTTCCGCCGGGGCACGTCGCCGTGATCGTCGCACCGCTGACGACAGCGGGGCGATCAGGCCACATCCCACCCGATTGCGGCGGGGCGGCACGGGCGGCGCGCCTCGCGAGTCAGGAGAACCCGTGAACCGTTCCCGTACGGCCGCGTTGCTCATCGCGGCCGTGACCCTCGCGCTGGGCGCTGTCGCCCTGGCGTCCAGTCCGCAGCCCGCCGCCGCGCATGGCGCCGCGATGACCCCGGGCAGCCGCACCTACCTCTGCTGGCAGGACGGCCTCAGCCAGACCGGTGAGATCAGGCCGAACAACCCCGCGTGCTCCGCGGCCGTGGGGCAGAGCGGTGCGAACTCGCTCTACAACTGGTTCAGTGTGCTGCGCTCCGATGCCGGTGGCCGGACCACCGGCTTCATTCCGGACGGGCAGTTGTGCAGCGGCGGCAACCCCGGCTACCGCGGCTACGACCTGGCCCGCACCGACTGGCCGCTGACCCACCTGACCTCCGGTGCGCGGTTGGACTTCCGGTACAGCAACTGGGCGCACCACCCGGGCACCTTCTACTTCTACGTGACGAAGAACAGCTGGAGCCCGACCCGGGCCCTGGCCTGGGGTGACCTGGAGGAGCAGCCGTTCCTCACGGTGACCAACCCGCCGCAGCGCGGCGCGGTCGGCACCAACGACGGGCACTACTACTTCAGTGGCAACCTGCCGTCGGGCAAGAGCGGCCAGCACATCATCTACTCCCGCTGGGTGCGCGCGGACTCGCAGGAGAACTTCTTCGGCTGCTCCGACGTGACCTTCGACGGCGGCAACGGCCAGGTGACCGGAGTGGGTCCGGGTGGCACGTCGCCGACCCCCAACCCGACCACCCCGCCGCCGAACCCGACGACTCCCCCGCCGAACCCGACCACCCCACCCCCGAACCCGACCACTCCCCCGCCGAACCCGACCACCCCGCCGCCGAGCGGCGGTGACTGCATGGCGGTCTACAAGGTCGTCAGCGCCTGGCAGGGCGGCTTCCAGGGCGAGATCATGATCATGAACCACGGCAGTACGCCGTTCGCCGGCTGGACCGCGAGTTGGACCTGGCCCAGCGGGCAGTCGATCAGTCAGATCTGGAGCGCGACACAGACGTCGTCCGGCTCGTCGGTGACGGCGACCAACGTCTCCTACAACGGCACGGTCGCACCGGAAGGCACCACAACCTTCGGCTTCCTGGCCAGCACCACCGGCACCAATGCCCTACCAACGGTGACCTGCGCCCGCCGCTGACCACCACCCACTAGATGATCAAGAGGTTTGCGTCATCGGAACAGCTCCGGATGACGCAAACCTCTTGATCAACAAGGGTGGGGGTGCGGTCAGCGGACCATGGAGCCTACGACCGGCTTCGTGAGCAGGGCCGACTGGTTGCGCTGGATGCCCGGGTCGAGGGTCTTGGCCACGAAGATGGCATGCCAGATGCAGAAGATCAGCACCGTCCACACCTTGCGGGAGTGGTCGGCCTCCTCCCGCTTGTGCTCGTCGAGCAGCCGCAGCGCGTACGACAGGTCGAGCAGGTCGCCCGCGCCCGAGGTGCTCAGCACGTGCCGGGCCCACTCGTACATCTCGCCGCGCAGCCAGACCCGGGTGGGGGTCGGGAAGCCCAGCTTCTTGCGGTTGACGATGGCCGGCGGAACGACGCCCTGCAACGCCTGGCGCATCGCGTACTTGGTGGCGTCGGAGCGCGGCGGCAGCTTCAGGTCGACCGGGATCTTCGCCGCGACGTCGAAGACCTCACGGTCGAGGAACGGCACCCGCACCTCCAGCGAGTGCGACATCGAGATCCGGTCGGCCTTGACCAGGATGTCGCCCCGCAGCCAGGTGTAGAGGTCGACGTACTGCATCTTGGTGACGTCGTCCAGCTCGGTGCACTCGGCGTAGATCGGGGCGGTGACGTCGGTGTAGCGCACCGAGGGGTCGTAGCGCCGCATCAGGTGCTGCTTCTCCTCCTCGGTGAACATCCGCGCATTGCCGTAGTAGCGCTCCTCGATCGGGGTGGTGCCGCGTTCCAGGAAGCTCTTGCCCTTGACCCCCTGCGGGATCGCCTTGGAGACCGCCCGCAGACCCTTCTGCACCCCGCCGGGCAAACCGTTGACGGTGCCCAGCGACAGCGGCTCCCGATAGATCGTGTAGCCGCCGAAGAACTCGTCCGCGCCCTCACCGGAGAGCACCACGGTGACGTGCTCGGCGGCCTTCTTGGCCACGAAGTAGAGCGGCACCAGCGCCGGGTCCGCCACCGGGTCGTCCAGGTGCCAGACGATCTTCGGCAGCGCGTCGATCATGTCCTGCGGACCGATCTTGGTGGGGATGGTGGTGACGTCCAGGTGCCGGGCCGACTCCTGCGCGACGTCGATCTCCGAATACCCCGGCACGTCGTAGCCGACGGTGAAGGTGAGGATGTTCGGGTTGAACTCCCGGGCCAGCGCGACCACAGCGGTCGAGTCGATGCCGCTGGACAGGAACGAGCCGACCGGCACGTCGGAGCGCATGTGCATGCGCACGCTCTCCCGCAGAGTCTCCCGGATCTCGTGGTAGAGCTTCTGCTCGTCGTCGACCGGCGCCGGACGGAACACCGGCCGGTACCACCGCCGTACGTCGATCCGCCCGCCCGGGGTCCAGTTCAGGTACTCCCCGGAGCCGATCCGGCTGATGCCCTTGTGCAGGGTGCCGGGCTCAGGGACGTACTGCAGGGTCAGGTAGTGGCTGAGGTTGGCCGTGTCGACGCCCGCGTCGCCCTGGTAGTTGCTGTGCGCGAACGGCAGCAACGCCTTCTTCTCCGACGCCAGGTACAGGCCGTCGGCGGTCTCCAGGTAGTGCATGGGCTTGATACCGAAGTAGTCGCGGGCACCGAACGCGCGCCGCTCCTGCCGGTCCCAGATGACGAAGGCGAACATGCCCCGCAGCCGGGTGAGCACCTGCTCGCCCCAGAAGTGGTAGCCGGCGACGATCACCTCACCGTCACCGGCGGTGGCGAACTGGGCGCCGAAGTTCCGGACCAGCTCCTCGCGCAGCTCGATGTAGTTGTAGATCTCACCGTTGAAGGTGAGCAGGTAACGGCCGTTCGCGTAGGGCAGCGGCTCGTGGCTCGACGCGACGTCGATGATGGCCAGCCGCTTGTGGGCGAACACGCCGTCCGCGTACCGGCCGGAGGCGTCGCCGACCACCTCGACCCCGGTCTCGTCGGGGCCGCGGTGGTGCAGGCTTTCCAATGCTCCGGCGATGTGGTCGCGGTGCGCGGCGGCATTACCGTTCGCGCTGAAGAAGGCCAGGAGTCCGCACATGGTGGTCATCTTCCCACGCGCGCTTCGGCCCGTCGCAGCCGTCCGTCGATCCGCACGGCTCCCGGCGGGCGTCACCGCGAACCGGGCGCGCGGTACCGTCGGGACCAGCAACGACGCGGAGGGAGCGGCGCAATGACCGAGGGACGCACCGACGGTACGCCGACGGACGGTACGGAATCGCACGATCCGGACTTCCCGGAGGCCTTCCTGTCCTTCATGCGGCAGGGCTGGCGCGACACCGCGCTCCCGGTCGCACCCCTTCCGGAGGTGCCCAACTACGCCAAGCGCCGGGCGGCGCTCTCGGCGGCCTTCCCCGGCGAGACGTTGGTGATCCCGACCGGCCCCGAGAAGGTCCGGGCCAACGACACCGCCTACCCGTTCCGGCCGGGCAGTGACTTCGCCTACCTGACCGGCGACCACGACGCGGACAGCGTTCTGGTGCTGCGTCCGAACGGCTCGGGGCACGACGCGACGCTGTACATGCGGCCCCGGTCGTCACGGGAGACCGACGAGTTCTTCCGCAGCCGCCACGGCGAGCTGTGGGTGGGCCGGCGGCACACGCTCAGCGAGAAGTCGACCGAGCTGGGCCTGCCGACCGCCGACCTGACCGGCCTGGAGGCGACGCTCGCCGACCTGGCGCCGGGGCGTACCCGGGTGCTGCGCGGCTTCGACGCACAGGTGGACGCGGCCGTCCGCCCGTACGACGGCGTCCGCGCCCAGGGGCAGCCGGCCCGGGACCGGGAGCTGGCGATCGCCATCTCGGAGCAGAAGCTGGTCAAGGACGAGTGGGAGATCGGCCAGCTCCAGGACGCGATCGACGCCACCGTACGCGGCTTCGAGGACGTGGCCCGGATCCTGCCGGCGGACCGCGCCGTCTCGGAGCGGCTGCTGGAGGGTGTCTTCGCGCTGCGGGCCCGGCACGACGGCAACGACGTCGGGTACAGCTCGATCGTCGGCGCCGGTGAGCACGCCACGATCCTGCACTGGGTGCACAACCACGGCGCCACCCGTCCGGGTGACCTGCTGCTGATGGACATGGGTGTCGAGGGCCGCAACCTCTACACGGCCGACGTGACCCGGGTGCTGCCGGTCAGCGGGCGGTTCACCGCCCTGCAGCGCCAGGTCTACGACATCGTGTACGCCTCACAGCAGGCCGGCATCGACGCCATCCGGCCCGGGGTCGCGTTCAAGGACGTCCACCTGACCTGCATGCGGGTGCTCGCCGAGGGTCTGGCCGAGCTGGGTCTGCTGCCGGTGAGCGTGGACGAGGCGATGGACGAGAAGTCCTCGATCTACCGCCGGTGGACGCTGCACGGTTTCGGTCACATGCTCGGCATCGACGTGCACGACTGCTCGAACGCCCGCAAGGAGACCTACCGCGACGGCACCCTGGGCGAGGGCTATGTGCTCACCGTCGAGCCGGGGCTGTACTTCCAGCCGGAGGACGAGCTGGTCCCCGCCGAGCTGCGCGGCGTCGGCATCCGGATCGAGGACGACGTACTGGTCACCGCGACCGGCGCGGTGAACCTCTCGGCCGGGCTGCCGCGCACCTCCGACGAGGTGGAGACCTGGCTGGCCGAGCAGCGCGAGGCGGGCCCCCGCCTGCCCGGCTGACCGCAGCACCGACCTCGACCCTTGGCGGACCTCGCCGCCGGGCCGCGACGTTTCGAACGTCAGCGCTCCGGCGACGAGGTCCGTCGGTGTTTGTGCTGCTCACACCCTTCCTGTCGACCAGGACCGGTTGCTCGCCCATGGGCGAACCTGCGCCGAATGTGGGCTTATCTCGGATACGTCCGCATCGCGAAGATGGTTCTCATACGGTGGGGATCAGAGGCTGCAACCCATTTGTAGCTGGTCGTGGCGCCTCGGGCGGTGCGACCCCGTCTGATAGCAGGAAAGGGCGGAAGGCTCTGATGTCCAACGACGTAACGAGTACCGACGGCGGGGCATCGACAGCTCCGCCGACACGACGACGACGGGTGCTCTGGGTCGCCGGCGTGGCCGGGCTGACCGGTGTGGTCGGCCTGGCGGCCCTCGGCGGCCTGGCCGCCCGGGACGACAAACCCACCTCCGACCGGGTGTCCGACGCGCAGTCGTCACCCGAACGGCAGAACGTCAGCGACGCCGGCGGCGCGGACGACAACGGTGCCAAGGGAGACGGCGCCAACGATGCCGGCGGTCAGGACGACGAGTGGAGCGGCGACGGCTGGAGCGGCTTCGACGACCAGTCCGGCAAGGACGACAAGCGCGACGACCGCGACAAGCGCGATGAGAAGGACCGCACCGAACAGGTCCCGTGCGACACCGACAAGCTGATCCAGGCGATCACCTTCGCCAACAACAAGGACGGCGCCGTGCTGGAGCTGGCCAAGGGCTGCACCTACACCCTGACCCGCAACCAGGACGGCAACGGCCTGCCGGTGATCACCCAGCCCATCACCCTCAAGGGCGAGCACACCACCATCGGCCGCGACGCCACCGCCGACTACTTCCGCATCCTCAACGTCGGCCCGGGCGGGCACCTCACCCTCAAGGGCCTGAGCATCAAGGGTGGCCAGACCCTCCAGCGGGCGATGACAACTGACGCGGCGACGGCCTGGGCGCCGTACTCGGCGTCGGTCCGGACCACGGCGGCCAAGCCGGCCGACCCGGCAATCGCACCGGGCACGGCGGCCAAGCCGGCCAAGCCGGAGGCCGCAAAGCCCGCGGCCAAGGCCGCCGCGACGACGGCCGCCAAGGCCGGTGCGGCTACCGCCGCCAAGGCCGCGGCAGCGACGACTGCCAGGCCCGCAGCCAAGACCGCGGCGCCGACGGCAGCCAAGCCGACGAAGCCGACGGCGGCCGGGCCAGCGGTGGTGCCGCTGGTGGAACAGCCCGCGTTCACCGACGGCGCCGGGGTGCTCGTGCAGCCCGGTGGTCGCGCGGAGATCCTGGACAGCGAGTTGCTCTACAACCAGTCCGGCGGCAACGGCGGCGGGCTGGCCAACTTCGGCAGCGCCAGGCTCAGCAAGACGACGGTGGCGTACAACACCGCCTTCTTCTTCGGCGGCGGCATCTTCAATGCCGGGGTGCTCCAGGTCGATGAGTCGAAGATCAAGGACAACACCGGGATCATCGGCGGCGGCGGCATCTCCAACGGCGCGGCGCGGATCTTCACCGACGACGTCGATGGCGGATCGGTCTGGGTCTACAAGAGCGAGGTCACCGACAACGAGACGCTCGGCTTCGGCGGCGGCGTCCTGGACGTCGGGGGCACCACGACGCTGCACTACACGACGGTCAGCGACAACACCGCCGTCCTCGCCGGTGGCGGCGTCGCCGTGGCCGACAGCCAGCTCACCCTCGAGTACGCGACGGTGGCCAAGAACAGCACCGCCGGCGTGGGTGGCGGCGTGGCGGTGGCCTTCGACAGCACCGCGACCGTGGAGAACAGCGCCATCAAGGACAACACCGCCGGATTCTTCGGCGCCGGCCTCTTCAACGAGGACAGCGTCACCACGCTGCGCGACAGCGAGGTGGTGGGCAACCGGGCCATCGGTCCGTTCGCCCGCGGAGGCGGCATCTACAACACCGACGGGGGCGAGGTCAGCCTCCACCGGACGACGGTGGCGCACAACTTCGCCACCCTCCCGCCCGGCGGCATCTTCAACCGGCTCGGCAGCACGGTGACCCTGGACGACAAGTCCGCGGTGACCGCCAACCGACCGACCAACTGCTTCAACGTTCCGGACTGCTTCGCCTGATCGGTGGGGCTGAACCACATAGAGGGTGCGCCCCTCCGAGCCGATCGCCGGCCCGGAGGGGCGTACCCGTTTGGGCAGTGCACAAGGGTGCACGGCCGGGTTGGGCGGTGGCGTGCCCGGCCGGGGCGTCCGAGCCATGAGGGGCCGAACATGAACCGAATGTGGGCTTCTTTCGGATAAGCCCGCCAAGCGAGGAACATTCTCATACGGTGTTTTTGGGAGCTACAACCGATTTGTAGCAGGGGACACCCGCCTGAGGGCGGCGACCCTGTCTGGTACGAGGAGAGGGCAGAGAGCTCCGATGTCCAACTACCTAACGAACAACGAAGCCTCCGGGCGGGCGGCGGCCAAGCGCCGCCGCAAGCTCTGGCTCGCCAGTGGCGTAGCCGGATTGACGGGCGTGGTCAGCCTCGCCGCGGTAGCAGTCGCGGGCAGCGCCGGAGCTGTCGGCGTGGCCGGCCTGAAGTGGAACACCGCGCAGGTCAGCAGGGACGGCGACCAGCGGGCCGACGAGGGTCGCGACCGTGACCGTGACCGGGACAAGGACAAGGACAAGGACCGGGACAAGGACAAGGACCGCGAGCGCGGGAAGGAGGTGCCCTGCGACACCGACAAGCTGATCCAGGCGATCGTCTTCGCCAACGGCAGGCACGGCGGTGTGCTGGAACTGGCCAAGGGCTGCACCTACAACCTGACCCGGAACGACTACGAGGGCAACGGCCTGCCGGTGATCACCGAGCGGATCACGCTGAAGGGCGAGCACACCACGATCGTCCGGGACGCGACGGCCGACTACTTCCGCATCCTCAACGTCGGCCCGGGCGGGCAACTCACGATCAAGGGCCTGACCATCAAGGGCGGCCAGACCCTCGAGCGGTACATGTCCGTCGAGCCGGCGGCGGTCTGGGGCACCTACTCGGACTCCGAGGCGATCGCGGCGCAGGTGAAGTCCGGTGTCCCGCTGAACCAGGCGCTCACCACGCGGCAGGCCAACCCGAAGGCGGGGCTGAAGGCGGCTCCGAAGGCCACGCCCAAGGCCGCGCCGACCGCTCAGGAGGGCGTCGTCACGCCGCTCGTTGAGGAGCCGGAAGACAGCGACGGCGCGGGCATCCTGGTCCAGCCGGGCGGCACCGCCGAGATCCTCGAGTCCGAGGTCGTCCTCAACCAGTCGGGCGGCAACGGCGGCGGCGTGGCCAACTTCGGCACCACGAAGATCTGGCATAGCACCGTCACCCGTAACACCGCCTTCTTCTTCGGTGGCGGCGTCTTCAACGCCGGCCTGCTCAAGGTCGAGGAGTCGAAGATCAAGGACAACACCGCCGTCATCGGTGGTGGCGGTATCTCGAACGGCGCCGCACGGATCTTCACCGACGATGTCGACGGCGGGACCGTCGAGATCAAGAAGGGTGAGATCAGCGACAACGAGACGCTGGGCTTCGGCGGTGGCCTCCTCGACATCGAGGGCAACACCACCGCGTACGAGACCAAGTTCGTCTCGAACACCGCGGTTCTCGCCGGTGGCGGTCTGGCGGCGGCGGACAGCCAGCTGAACCTCCACAACGTCTCGATCGAGAGGAACAGCACCGCCGGAGTTGGTGGCGGTGTGGCCATCGCCTTCGACAGCGCGGTCACGTTCGAGAAGAGCAGCATCAAGGACAACACCGCCGGCTTCTTCGGCGGCGGGTTGTTCAACGCCGACAGCGTCACCACGCTGCGCGACAGCGAGGTCGTCGGGAACCGGGCCATCGGCCCGATCGGGGTCGGCGGTGGCATCTTCAACATCTTCGGCGAGGTCAACCTGTCGAAGACGAAGGTCGCCCACAACTTCTCCACCTTCGCTCCGGGCGGTGTCTTCAGCTTCTTCGGGGAGGTGAACGTGGACGACAAGTCCGCGATCACCGCGAACCGCCCGACGAACTGCCTGGCCATCCCGGGCGGCACCATCGAGAACTGCTTCGCCTGACGGTGATGTGCGGCCGGTGACGGCGGCACGATGACCGAAAACCGGGCCGGCCCCCTTCCGCGAGACGCGGAAGGGGGCCGGTTCGCACTACTTCTGGACGAACACCGCCACGCTGCGCGCCGGCACCGTGAACGTGCCGGACGCCCGGTCGAAGGAGGCCGTACGCAGCACCGGATCGGCCGAGTTGGCCAGCACCGGATGCAGGGCCACGTTCGCCCCGCGCAGACCGGTCAGGGTCTGCTTCGCCGTCTCCGGGGTGCCGTTGAAGACGACGGTCACTGATTTCCACGTCCCACCCAGCCCGCGGGCGTCCAGCGTCATGGTCAGCACGCCCGGCGTCTCCGTCTCGCCGGAGAGCGGGAACGCCACCCGCTGCTGCACCTGCTCGGCGGTGGCCAGCCCGAACACCGGCGACGACGCCCGGACGCGCAGCAACTCGGCGTACCGGGCGTCAGTGGTGTTGATCGCCGCGCAGTCCGGCACCAGCGCCGGATCCGCCAGCAGGGGCTTCGCGTACGACCACTTGTCCTCGTTGTCCTGCGCGGGTGGCAGACCGGCGCCGAACCCGTTGCCCCGTTCACAGCCCCAGCGGATCTGGTTGAACCAGTCACCGGAGTTGTACGAGTTGCGGTCCAGCGACTTCGACCGCAACCGTTCGGTGCCGGCGGTGACGAACCCGGTGCCCTGTCCCAGCACCACCGTGCCCAGCGCCAGCACCTGCATCCGGGAGCGGTCCGCCGCCGTGGTGGCCTGCGGAAGCTTGTACGCCAATGCGTCGTACAGGATCTCGTTGTCGTGCGCGTCGGCGTAGGTGACGGCCTCCCCCGGCGCGGCGGTGTAGCCGGCCGGGGAGCCGTTGTAGTCCACCTGCGCCCCGGTGACCTGCCGCCCGGCGGTGTCGGTGAACCGGTACCCGCGTAGGTTGCCGGTCAGCCCCACCTTGATCAGGTCGTGGGCGTGCAGCAGCCGGGCCTTCTGCTCGGCCGGTGACCCGTTGACCGCGTCGCCGTTCGGGTCGGTGTAGAGCCCGGAAGCGAAGCCCTGCACCCGCGGGTTGGTGTCGAAGGGCCCACCGCCGCGTACCGCGTCGCGCAGCCGGTCGTTGAAGGTGCCGATGCCGGTGCCCGCCATGTTGGCCTGGGTGGCCTGCACGAACCGGGCGTCGTTGGCGACCTCGCCGAAGTTCCAGCCCTCGCCGTAGAGCAGGATCGCCTTGCCGTCCACACCGTCGCGGGCGATGGTCAGCCGGTCCAGGGCCTTTCGTACGGCCAGGATGTTCGCCTTGGGGTGGTGGCCCATCAGGTCAAACCGGAAACCGTCCACCTTGTACTGCCGGGCCCAGGTCACCAGCGAGTCGACGACCAGCTTGCCCATCATGGCGTGCTCAGGCGCGGTGTTGGCGCAGCAGGTGGAGTTGGCGACCGTGCCGTCCTCCAGCAGCCGCTGGTAGTAGCCGGGCACGATCTGGTCGAGCACCGACTTGTCGTCGGTGCCGGCGGCCGACGTGTGGTTGTACACCACGTCCATGACGACCCGCAGCCCGGCGTCGTTCACCCCGGCGACCATCCGGCGGAACTCGGTGGTCCGCGCCGCACCGGCCGGGTCGACGGCGTAGCCGCCCTCGGGCACGGTGTAGTGCAGTGGGTCGTACCCCCAGTTGTAGCCGTCGGTTTCGGCGACCGCCGTCACGCACTTCTGCTGCTCGGCGGAATCCGGCGGGAGCGCCGCCAGGTCGCAGGCGGGCTGACGCTGATCGGCCCGCTTCTCCGGGATCGTCGCGAAGTCGAACGCCGGCAGCAGGTGCAGGTGGGTGACACCGGCGTCGCCGAGCGCCTTCAGGTGGGTCATGCCGGCGGTCTTCGGGTCGGTGAAGGCCAGGAACGTCCCCCGCCGCTGCGCCGGCACGGTGTCGTCGGCGATGGAGAAGTCCCGCACCGACAGCTCGGAGACCTGCGCCTTCGCCGGGGGCACCGGCGCCGGTTTGCGCAGCGTGCGCCAGCCCGCCGGTGCCAGCGCCGGGTCGTTCAGGTCGACCAGCAGGCTGTGCGTGGAATCCGCCGCCAGGGCCACCGAGTACGGGTCGGTCACCGACGCGGTGACCATCCGCTGCGCCGCTGGCTGCCACGCCTGCACCTCGTACCGGTAGTACTTCCCGGTCCAGGTGTGGTCGCCGCGCGCCGACCAGACGCCGGTGCGGTCGTCGCGACGCATCGGCACCGTCCTCGGCGCGGCGGTGGGCGAGTCGAACAGGTGCAGCGCCACCGTCCGGGCGGTCGGCGCCCACAGCGCGACGCTCGGCGTACGGCCCGCGAACGTCGGCCCGAGCGTGGCGTCGGTGGCCCCCGCGTACACGTCGTCGAGCACACCGGGGATCTGCACGCCCGTCGCGGCGAGCAGGGCACCCTCGGCATCGCGCTCGGTGACCAGCAGTTGCCCCCGCAGCGCCGCCGGGACCTTGGCCAGGTCCGCCCGGTCAAGGGCGAATCCGCGGTACGACCACAGGTGCGGGAACGCCGTGCGCTGAGCCTCGGTGAGCCCGTTGCGCTGCGCCCGCAACGGCAACGTGGTGTACGTCCCGGTCAGCTCCCCGTCGACCACGCTGACCCCGCCGGTGGGCGCGGCGACCAGCGCGTACGTCTTGCCGTCGGTCGGCGGAGTCTGCCACGCCACGGTGGACCGGTCGATCCAGTGCGCCTTCTGCTTGCTGATGTCGGTGTCCCCGCTGGCGCTGGTCGTCGTCGACGGCAGCAACCGGCCCGGCGTTGCGGCGAGCAGCCACACCTCGCGGCCCACGCTGGCGACGTCGAGCCGCTGGTCGTCGGGCAGGTCCTTGGTGTCGCCCTGGTGGATGATGTAGTTCAGCCCGGTGGCACCGGCCGCCAGCGGCACCCGGAACACCGCCCCGAACGCGTCGACGGATGTCGGCCGCAACGGGGTGGACCACTCGGTCGGGTTGGCCGCGCCGTCCCACAGGTGCAGGCCCCAGCCGTCGTAGTTGCCGTCGGCCCGCCGGTAGTGGATCACGCCGGTGCCCTCCTCGACCGGCGGCGCCGGCTCACCGGTGGCCGCCTGCCTGCTCGGGTAGATCGCCGGGTCACCCTGCTTGAGCCAGACCTCGCCGGTCTGGGTCACGTCGATGCTGCGGTCCGCGTCGACGTCCTTGGTGCCGTTCCGGTCGACCACCAGGAAGCTCACCGACTTCGCGCCCGGCTTGAGCTTCACCCAGGCGAACCGGCCGTAGGAGTCCTCCCCGGCGAACGGCTGCCCCTTGGGCCACTCGGTGACGTACGCCGGGTCGATGTCCCCCCAGGCGTACAACCCCCAGTCGTCGTACCCACCGGCCGGGCGCTGGTAGTGCACCACCGCCCACTCCCGGGACTCGCCCTGCGCCGGCGTGCCCACGATGGCGGTGGACCGGGCCGTCGCGGTGCGTCCCCGGCCGTCGCGGACCACCGCCTTGTACTCGACCCGGGTGCCACCGGCCAGGCCGGTCAGGTCGTGCTGCACGGTGTACGGCGCGTGGTCGGCGCTGCCCAGCAACGTCCACCGACCGCCCGCGACCCGGGCGGCGACGGTGACGGTGGCCAGCGGGTCACCGGTCACCTGGGCGGTGACCGCGGCCCGGGTGGCGACGGGCGCGTCCGGGGCGGTGATGGTGATGCGCGGCGCGCCGGCCGGGCGCGCGATGGGGGTGCCGGCCCGGTGCACCACCGCCGACAGCGGCGGCACGGTCAGGGTCAGCCTGCCGTCCGCACCCGCCGTCGTGGTGCGTGCGCCGCCGTAGATGCCGGTGAAGGTGGCGCCGGCGGACCAGGTGTCCACGGTGACAGTCTGCGCGGTGTCGGCGTTGTTCACCGCCACTACGTACTCGGTGCGATCGGCGGGGGCGATCCGGGAGGTGGCGAAGACGCCGGGTCCGTCGGCGGCGTACCGGGTGACCTGTACGCCGTCGCGCAGCGCCGGGTGCGCCTGCCGCAGCTGGCCCAGTTCCGCGATGGTCCGGTACAGCGGGTGGCCGGTGTCGAACTGGTCGCTGGCGTGGGTGCGGTCGGTGCCGAGCAGGTCGTCGTCGAGGTAGTCGGCAACCGACGAGGCGAACATGTCCTGTCGGGCGTCCTTGTCCCCGCCGGGGCCCGTGAAGCCCTGCTCGTCGCCGGAGTAGATCACCGGCTGGCCACGAGTCAGGAACATCAGCTGGTGCGCGAGTTGGTCGCGGCGCAGATGGCTGGCCGGGTCGGTGCCACCGCCGGCGATGAACGAACCGATCCGGCCCATGTCGTGATTGCCGAGGAAGGTGGTCAACCGGCCGGCATCGGTGTCCCGGGCGGCGTAGAGGTCGTCGCGGGCGTACACGTCGGCCAGCGCCTTCGCCGAGCCGGCGCCGGCGGTGAACCCGCGCGCGGCCTCCTGGAAGGCGAAGTCGAGGGTCGCCGGCAGGCCACCCTGCCGGACATAGCTGGAGCTGATCTCCGGATCGGCGCTGTACACCTCGCCGAACATGAAGAAGTCCTTCTTGCCGGCCTTCTCGGCGGCCCGCTCGATGCCCTGGCTGAACTGCGGCCAGAAGTCCATGTTGACGTGCTTGACGGTGTCCAACCGGAACCCGTCGACGCCGGTCGCGCCGATCCAGTCCCCGTACGCCTTGGTCAGCCCCTGGACCACCTCGGGGCGCTCGGTCCACAGGTCGTCGAGGCCGAAGAAGTCGCCGTACTCGCTGTTCTCGCCAGCGAAGGTGGAGTCACCCCGGTTGTGGTACATGGTGGCGTCGTTGAGCCAGGCGGGGACCTTGACGGTCGCGTCCTTCGGGTCGGCGAACGTCGGGGTGTACGGGAACGACCCCTGGTTGACCGGCGGGAAGGCACGGCTGCCGTCGGCGTAGTTGCGGTCCTCGAACGCCCGCCCCTGCGCGTCGGTGTACGGCGAGGTCGCCTTGTCCACGTACGCGTACGTGTCTTCTGCGTACTTGATGACGTCGGCGGTGTGGTTGACGATCACATCGAGGTAGATCTTGATGCCGCGCTGGTGGGCGAGCTTGACCAGCCGCTTCATCTCCTCGTTGGTGCCGAAGTGCGGGTCCACCTGCGTGAAGTCGGTGATCCAGTAGCCGTGGTAACCGGCCGAGATGTCGTTGCCGGCACCCTGCACCGGCCGGTTCTTGAAGATCGGGGCGAGCCAGATGGCCGTGGTGCCCATCCCCTGGATGTAGTCCAACTTGTCGATGACACCCTTGAGGTCACCGCCGTGGTAGAAGCCCTTGTCGGTCGGGTCCAGCCCGGTGCGCAGCCGGTCACCGGCGAGGCCACCGCGGTCGTTGCGGGGGTCACCGTTGGCGAACCGGTCCGGCAGGACGAAGTAGAACTGCTCGGCCCGCGCGGAGTTGCCGCCCGCCTTCAGCAGCGCGTCGGCGGTGGGTTCATCGCGCCACTGGGCGGCGCCGCCGACGGCGAGGAAAGCACTGCCGGACGGCCGGGGGGCAGCGGCGGCGGCTGGATGCACGGCGACCGGGGTGCCGACGAGCGTGAGAGTGAGCAGGGAGACGAGGGCCAGCAGGGCGGTGCGCGGTTTCGGCGGGGGTTTCATCGACGCCTTCCTCTGGTCGCTGATTGGCCGCACGCTAACCCTCGCCGAAACATTCTGCAATACCTTGCAAACATGGTCGCAACAAAGCAGCCTCCTTGCGGAAGCGCCGTGTCCATCCGGGTCAGAACCCGCTGCAGCGCACCCCGTCGACCGTGCACTCCCGCGGGATGTCGGACGCCCGCTCCAGGTGGAACCGCAACGACACCGAACCACCGGGCCGCACGTCCACCCCGCTGACGTACGTGAAGCCGCCGTCGGTCTGCCGCACCGTCCCCTGTGGTACGCCCTCCACCCAGGTGGTCACCAACCGCCCACCGGAGAACTCGAACACCACTGTCCAACCACGGCTCTCGGCAGACGCGTTGACCATCAACACCTCGCCGATGAAACCCCCGTCGAAGCTCTGCACCACCCGGTACCGCCCACTCACCGCCGGCTGCCCCTGTGGAGCCCGGCTCGGCGACCGCGTCGCCGTCGGCCCAGGTGTCGAGCCGACAGACGGGCCGGCCGACGGTGATCGCGACCCGGGCGCGGTGCTCGGCGGCAGCCCACTCGCACGCCCGGACAACCCCGGCACCACCGGCGCCGGAGACGACACCCGCGCGGGTGCGCTCGGCGCGGCCACCGCCGACGGCAGCGGCAACGCCGGCGGCACCGACGCGGCGTCCGGCGCAGGACTAGGCCCCCGGTACGCGCCCAGGGCCACGAAGAGCAGGACCACCATCACGACGACACCAGCACCCACCATGATCCAGGGCGATGACACGATCGCGGCCGGACCACGCGACAGTCGCGGGACGCGACGCATGCCGGACATGTACCTCCCTCAGCGGACCGTCCGGGCAGCGTAGCGATCGGCGGGCGGGCCCGGAAGCGCCGACGGCGCACCCTCTGCGGCGCCACCGACCCGGCTCCAGCTCAGTCGAGCCGACAGTCGACCCCGTTGATCGTGCACCGGAGCGGCCGCTCCGCCGACTCACCCCGGCCCAGGCGCAGCCGCAGCGTCCGAGAGTCACCCGGGTCCAGCGAACGGGTGCCGCGCAACACGAACTCGCCGTTGCCGCGCCCCCGTACCGAGATCCCCGAGTCGTCAGCGACTCGCAGAGCCCACATGTCGTCGTCGAACGCCAACTCCACCAGCCAATCCACCGACCGACTCGACTCGTTGGCGATCGACAGCACCGCCGCGTCCCCGTCCCAGCCGTCCGTACCGACCTGGTACCGGGCGCTCACCGTGTCGTTCGCCGGAGCCGCCAGCACCGGCGGGGCACTCGTCCGCCCCGGAGTCGGCGAGCCGGTCACCGTGGCCCGCGGCGACGGCGCCCGACTGCTGCGCGACGGCCGCGGCGACACCGTGCGCCGCTCCACGGCGGCCGGCGTCGGCCCACCCGTGGCCGATGCGGCCGCCGGCATGGTCGGCAGAAACACCGGAGGCGCGGCATGCGGCGGGGCATCGCGCTCCCTGGTCCGGAACGACAGCAACGCGACCACCAGCAGCACCACCAGCGCACCCACACCGAGCAGCACCACGATCCACGGCACCGATGCCAACACCCGGGCCGCCCGCGACCCCGCCGCACCGTCCGGCCGCACCGCCATCAGGTCTCCCCTCGTCCCCACCGACGCGACAGCGTAGCCAGCACCGGGCAGACCGGGAACCCAGCGGGTACGGATCGGGCCGACCGGCCGACCCATTACGGAAAACGGCTCGGCGGGCGGACGGTCCCGGTTGGTCAGCCCGTCCGGATGACCGTGCAGATGACCGGCCCCTCATCCGAGGTACGCAACAGGTAGCGGTACCGCTCCCCCGGCACCGCCTGCCCTCGGCTGTCCAGGAACTCCCACTCCACCGCCACCATCGTCAACCGCGCGGACACCGGCTGCACGTCCTCGATCTGGGCATGCGCCGCGACCACCTCCCGGTCCTGGTAGTCAGGTGCGGCGCCCACGAAGGACAACGCCACCGCCGCTGGCGACGTGAACGAGAAGCTGTAGGTGTCGGCCACCACCAGCCCCGGCAGGGCGTAACAGCCGGCGATGGCCGGCACGTCGCCGGAGGTCAACGCCACGCCGTACCGGTCGAAGAAGTCGGCCAACGTGTCGAGATCCGTGGAGGCATTCACGGCGACAGCAATTGCCGGTCACCGCCCAGGTCAAACCTCAGCGCGGCGGCACCCGCACCTCGATCTCCGAGCCCAGGCGGGCGTCGGCGGCCAGACCCAGGTCGTCCCCGCTCCAGAACCGCCCCGGGTCGTACCAGTTTGGACGCCGGCCCGCCGGCAGCAACCCCATCGCCTCATAGGTCACCGCGACCACCTCGGCGCAGTACGCCGTTTCCAGCGCCCGGTCCCGCTCCACCGGGGAGGCGGCCGACCTGTCCGGGGTCGGCCGAGGTGCCGGCCGACCGAGACGCGGCAGCGCCGACCGACCGAGACGCGGCAGCGCCGACCGACCGAGACGCGGCAGCGCCGGCCGACCGAGGTGTGGCAGAGCCGGCACCCGGCCACGCACCCATCGCCACGCCAACTGCGCCGTCGAGGGAAATGGCGTGCCGTCCAGCCGCGCGATCGTACGCAGCACCGCCCGCTCCATCTCCCCGTCGGCCGGCGGATCGAGCTGCCGCAGCCAGGCCCGTTGGCCGTAGCGGTTGGCCCAGACGGAGACCGCGTCCCGCAGGTCGTGCAGTTGGACACCGCGCTGGTGGCTGCCCGACCACAGATCCGGCAACGACCTGCCCAGCTCCGCGTGCCACATCAGCGGTGGCATGTCGTCCAGCACCACCGCCATCCCGACGTGGTTCACCGGGCTGTTGGTGGTGAACTGGATCGCCCGGTCCGGCACGCTACTACCCCGGAACACCCACACGTCGCCGGTGCGGGTCAACTCGACGGCCTCGTCCAGGCTGATGCTCATGGGGGTCTAGCCTAGGCCGATGCGGCAACGAATGCGGTGGTGGAAGGTCCTCGGGCTGGCCGGCCTCGCGGGCGTCGCGGCCTCCGGCGTGGTCATCGCGCGGGCCGAACGACGCCGGCGCGCGTACACCCCGGAGGAGATCCGGCAGCGGCTGCTGGAGCGGCACGCCCAGGCCGGCGACGCCGCGAAGCCCTCCGACAGCGCCTGAATCTCCGCGCTGGACGGTCGACGTGGCAGAGCGGAAGTCCCTCGATCGACACCACCGAGGCTCGACGATGCCCGTCGCGCAACGGCCCTTGGTCCTGTCGGGGCTGGTCCGAGGCGGCGTGAAGGTGACACCCTCCATCGACCTGCGGTCAGGGCTGGGCGGTATGCGGGTCCTTGTCTGATTCGCGCCCGAGGCATGGGGGTGGGCCAACCCCCGGGGTCCCGCCCGAGGTCCCGCCCGAGGGCGCTAACGGACAATCCGGCCGTGATCGACTCCGTATCGCCGACATGGGGGCATCCCCACCTCCGGACACCGCAACATCGCCGAACCGGAGTGGATCATCGCCCGTTGCCCACTACCCGGGATCGGCCTGGGCGCGATTTGTTCCGTCTGGGGGTTTCGTCCCGTGGCGGGTGCCACCCTGACGACGGAATCGGGGGCCGGCCGACGTCGTTATACCTGGCATGCGACCGTGGCCCCCGGGCCCGGTGCGCGGCAGCCGCCGGGAACATCCGGTAGGCCGCCCCGGTTACATCCCCCCGGAACACCGAGCAGGTCCCCCCCCCGGATCGCCGGGCCGTTCCCGTGAACTTTTCCCCGCACGGTCGCACCGTCCCCCCGTGTTGAGTGTCGTGTGGGTTCCCCCTGAATGCAGAGGAGCACGCCATCATGCGTACCGATCTGATCCGTA